>DYHX01000013.1 GCA_020723925.1 Nitrospira japonica
GGGTTTATTCGTTTACGCCTCAAGAGGTTTTACTGTGAGGTGTCGTATAAAAATTTCTCACCAGCCTTTCCTATATCGCTTATTGGTTTTACCCCACACCAAAACTTTTGGTGTGGGGTTTACTATATTTTGTAAGTTCTATATCTATTTTAGAATGACACCTTAAAAAATGTATAGAACTGTTAGGGACATGACAATAGCAGGGAGGCATAATGCCAGGAATACTTGTTGTAGATGATGAGCCTCTCCAGAGGGAGATACTAAAAACTATCCTTGATGATGAAGGCTGCGAGACTTATGTCGCATCATCGGGCGAAGAAGCATTGAAAATTGCAAAGACATTCTACCCTGACGTTGTGCTTACCGACCTTAAGATGGAGGGTATGGATGGCATAGGACTTCTTGATGAGATACAGAAGGAGCAGATTAAGCCGTCGATAATTATCATGACCGCCCACGGAACCGTATCATCTGCAGTCGAGGCCATGAAAAAAGGCGCATTTGATTATCTCACAAAGCCTCTCGATAAAGATGTCCTTCTCCTTACCGTGAGGCGTGCATTCGAGAGAATGGAACTTCTCAGAGAGAACCGGCAGTTGCATCAGGCCCTTTATGACAGGTTCCGTATAGAGGGGATAAGAGGAAACTCAAGGAAGATGAAAGAGGCGATAGAGGTAATCAAGAAGATCTCCTCAAGCCCTGTTACTGTGTTAATCCTCGGTGAAAGTGGGACAGGCAAGGAACTTGTGGCAAGGGGTATACACTATAACAGCCAAAGGCGAACAAAACCATTCACTGCAATAAACTGCGCTGCAATACCAGAGAACCTGATCGAGAGCGAGCTCTTCGGATACGAGCCAGGGGCATTTACAGGGGCAACCTCAAGGAGGGTAGGTCTGTTTGAGGCAACCAACGGAGGCACCCTGTTTCTTGATGAGATCGGCGATCTTCCTCAGATGACACAATCAAAGATACTACGGGTCCTTCAGGAAAAGGAGATAAGGAGACTTGGAGGAAGAGAGACGATAAAAGTGGATGTCAGGATAATAGCCGCAACAAACAGGGACATTGAGAAAGAGATGAAGCGTGGAGCATTCAGGGAGGACCTCTATTACAGGCTCAAGGTGATAAGCATAGATTTACCTCCGCTCAGGGACAGAAAGGAAGATATTCCCGAGCTTGCCATGTATTTCCTTAATAAATATAACCTTGAGTTTGGCAAGAGGGTAAGAGGTATAGACGATGGTGCAATAAAGGCGCTTGTTGAATATCACTGGCCGGGGAATATAAGACAGCTTGAGTCTGCTATAGAGAGGGCAGTGCTTATGTGTGATTCGAGTTCGATAACGCTGAAAGATATAAAGAGTGAGTTGAGGCTGTCTCAGCCGGTAGGCGTTCTCGGCATGGATATACCTGATGAAGGTATAAATTTTGAGAAGCTCGAGAAAGAACTCTTGAAGAAGGCTATGCTCAAGGCCAACAATGTTGCTGCAAAGGCTGCGAGGCTGCTCGGCATGAGCTATAAGACCTTCTGGTATAGATGGGAGAAATTCGGCATGGATACATCTTCCTCAAAAGGAGAAGAAGTTCCCTAAAAGGGAATAGGGGTTGATTTCCCTAAAAATTTTAATCTTCACTCAATGAAGCCCGTTCCTCTTTTTCACCTGTCCCACGTCTTACGCTTCTGGCATGATTATTGTATAACCTAATTAATTAAGAAAACGAAAGGAGGTGATTCCATGAAGAAGGTGATAGCTATTATAGTTTCAGTAATCTTTGTGCTTGCTATAACCGCAGTCTCATTTGCAGCCGAGCAGAAGGCAGCCCCTGCAGCAGAGAAGAAAGAGGCAGCAAAGCCTGCTGAGAAGAAGGCAGAGGAAAAGAAGGCCCCTGCGAAGGTAAAGCAGGTTACAGGGGAAGTAGCAGCAGTTGATGCAAAGGCCAACACCCTTACTGTAAAAGCTGAGAAGGCTGATGTTACCATTACCACTGATGATAAGACAGTAGTAAAGATCGGTAAAGACAAGAAGGCCCTTGCTGATATCAAGGTTGGCGACAAGGTCACTGTAAAATATGCAGAGGTAGATGGCAAGAACGTAGCAAAGAGCATAATGGTCACGGCTGCTCCTGCAAAGAAAGAGGCAGCAAAGCCAGCAGAGAAGAAGGCAGAGCCTGCAAAGCCAGCAGAACCTGCAAAGAAGAAATAAGTTAGCTTTTAAAAATAGGGCACTGAAAAATCAGTGCCCTATTTTTTGCTCAATTTTACCCCATCTTTTGGGTTAATAAAATTTTTATCGTATATCCGGAAAATAGACAAAAACAAATCAGGAGGGAGTTTTGAAGTCTATGCTATCTGTAGAACTCGCTGATCGGGTGAAGAACCTGCCACCCTATCTTTTTGCAGCAATAGACAGGATGAAGCAAGAGGCAATAGCAAGGGGTGTTGACCTTATCGACCTCAGCATCGGCGACCCTGACATCCCAACACCAAAACGCATAGTGGATGCAATGAAAAGGGCAGTCGAAAATCCAGCCCATCACCGCTACCCATCCTATGAAGGAATGCTTTCTTACAGAGAGGCTGTTGTAAGGTGGTACAGGAGAAGGTTCAATGTCACCCTCGACCCAAAGACAGAGGTGCTATCTCTTATAGGTTCTAAGGAGGGTATAGGGCATATACCTTTAGCCTTTATCAACCCCTGCGATGTTGTGCTCGTCCCATCTCCGGGCTACCCAGTGTATCCTGTAGGGACGCTGCTTGCAGGCGGTGAGAGCTGTATCATGCCCCTGAGAGAGGAGAACGGGTTCCTGCCTGATTTTAAAGCTATACCAGAGGATACCTTCATGAAAGCCAAGCTCATGTTCATAAACTATCCGAATAATCCGACATCCGTTACAGCTCCAAGGAAATTCTACGATGAAGTGATAAACATTGCTCTCAAATATAACATCATAGTATGCCATGATGCTGCCTACTCAGAAATCTATTATGACGATGAGAGACCGATGAGCTTCCTTGAGATTGAGGGTGCAAAGGATGTTGGCATTGAGTTTCATTCTCTCTCAAAGACGTATAACATGACAGGTTGGAGGATTGGTTTTGCTGTTGGCAATAAGGATGTCATTGCAGGGCTCGGGAAGATAAAGACCAATCTTGATTCCGGCGTCTTTCAGGCAATACAGGAGGCATCCATCGTTGCCCTTGATATAGAGGACGATGTCCTTTCAGGCATAAGGAGGATATACCAGGAGAGGAGAGATTTTCTCTACAACGGGTTGAAGGAACTTGGCCTTCATCTTATAAAACCAAAGGCAACATTTTACCTCTGGACAAAAGTGCCATCAGGTTTTGATTCATCGAGTTTCGTTGCGCATCTCCTTGACAGGGCGGGTGTCCTTGCAACTCCAGGGAATGGTTTTGGTGCGCCTGGCGAGGGTTATGTGAGGTTTGCCCTGACTGTGCCTGTACAGAGGATGAGAGAGGCGGTAAATAGAATTAAAAATGTCTTATAAGTTTAAGCGTTAAGGAGTTGTGGAGTTAAAGAGTGATAATTTAAATCCAATTTCTAACTCTTAACTCATAACTCTTAAACTCCTAAACTGAATTATGGCTATAGCATACATCGGCATCGGCTCAAATCTTGGCAACAGGGAGGAGAACTGTCTGCGTGCTATCGAACTCCTCGAGAAGAGAGGGATTGTTGTGAAGAAACGCTCTTCAATGTATGAGACAGAGCCGTGGGGTGTTAAGGAACAGCCGAGGTTCATAAACATGGCGATAGAGGTAGAAACAGATATAGGGCCAGGGGAACTTCTAAGAATACTGAAGGATGTAGAAAAAGAGATTGGCAGAGAAGAGACATTCAGATGGGGGCCGCGTGTTGTTGACCTCGATATCCTGCTCTATGAGGACCTTATTCTTAAGGAGCCTGACCTTGAAATCCCGCACCCATTAATGCATGAGAGGGATTTTGTGTTAAGACCACTATGCGAGATTGCACCTGATAAAGAACATCCGCAGATGAGAAGCACTATAAAAGAGCTGCTCAACATTTTTTTACGAAATCGCCAAAGTTCTTCAAAACCTTGAGCCCCAGTTCCTGGCTCTTTTCAGGGTGAAACTGGGTTGCAAAGATATTGTCCTTCCAGACCATAGAGGTGAAGTTCACCCCGTAGTCTGTTGTTGTGGCGATTACATCTCTGTCCTCAGGGACAACATAGAATGAGTGCACGAAGTAGAAATATCCCCCGTCAGGTATTTCATCGAATATCGGAGGGCGCTTAAGAATTTTTACAGTATTCCAGCCCATGTGCGGGACCTTAAGAGTTAAGAGTTTGGAGTCGGGAGTCGGGAGTCCTAAATCCTTTGCTCCGAACTCCGAACTCCGAACTCCGAACTGGAACTTTACTACCTTTCCCCTGAAGACATCAAGTCCCTTGCATATACCGAATTCCTCTGATTCACTGAAAAGGACCTGAAGCCCAAGGCATATTCCAAGGTATGGTTTGCCCTTTTCTATCGCCCTTGTTATGGAATCTGTGAGCCTCATATCAGTGAGGTTTTTCATGCAATCCCTGAATGCGCCAACGCCAGGGAGGACAACTGCATCAGCATCATCAACAGCGCCTGGCTCTGATACAACCCTTGCGTCAATGCCAACCTTCAGGAATCCCTTCTCAACGCTTCTGAGATTTCCCATTCCATAGTCAACGATAACAATCATCGTAGTATTATACCCAAATCCAGACATTAAAGTTTTAACCCGGAAAATGCATTTAGAATAATGCAGATGTTGTGAAAAAATTTATTTTTCGATACCTTTGCTACCTTACCTTTGCTACCTTTAACTGATGGTATTTACGCATATTTTTATGCGCATACAGCTTGCAGATAATCCCAATAAATTATCGAGTTAAATAATTAAATAAATTTTTGAGCAATGTCTGCATTATTTGGGTTAATAAATAAGGTTCACAATCTCCCAGACCTTATAATCGAAACTATGAGCCACACGCCGAGTATAAATGCCATGATAAACCCTATCATGCCAATGGCCGGCATGTCGAATATCTTCCCGCCAACACCCGAGAGGGTGAGGACAGCAGAGCTCATTATTATTGCAGCGATTACGATACTGAATGCGAGGCGGTTTGTCGAGCGATCTATATCCCTTATGAGGCGATCCAGGCCTGTAACAGTCATTCTGAAATGGAGGTCGTCTTTGAGTGCCTTACGTATCAGCACCTTCAACTGTTTCGGTGTTGTGACAAGAAAATCTCCGAAGTCCGTAACATTTTTCGCTACCTTGTTGTAAATGCGTTTTGGACTATACCGCTGCCTTATTAGTTTTGTGGCATATGGTTCTGCAACCGCCATGAAATTAAGATTCGGGTCAAGCTGTCGCCCTATATTATCGAGAATCAACATGGATTTATTGACAAGGAGGAGGTCTGAAGGGATGCGCATCTTATGTTTTATTGCAAGATGAGTTATTGTATCCAGGAACTGGGCAAAGTTTATTTCTGCAAGGGTCAATCCGTATAGGGGAGTAAGGAAATCCATTATGTCTGATTTAAACTCACGCCTGAGTCCCTCTATGTCTGTCTCTTCTGTAATGAGACCGAGCTCGATATACTGGTCTATAAGGGCGTCAAAGTCCCTGTTTATAAGGGCCACGAAGGCTGCTGCAATGCTCTCCATCAGCTCAGGGCTCAGCCATCCAACAATGCCAAAGTCCATCAAGCCTATTTTCCCATCAGGCATGGCAAAGATATTTCCTGGATGCGGGTCTGCATGGAAGAACCCATCCTCAAGCATCATCTTAAAGTAAGCGTCAACACCAATCCTTGCAAGCACTGTCCTGTCAAGGCCGAGTCTCTTTATCCCTTTAATGTCATCGATCCTCACTCCATCAAGCCTCTCCATGACAATCACACGCTCTGAGATGAACTCAGGGAATGTCTTCGGGATGTATAGATTGGGATGGTCTGCGAAGTTTTTTCTGAAGCGACATATATTCTTCGACTCTTCTATGAAGTTCAGTTCCTTTCTCACTGTCTTTGAAAACTCCTCAACAATACCAACAGGGTTAAAGAACTCTGCCTCAGGGATGTATTTGACCATAAGAGAAGCAAGGGTTGAGAGTATGGATATGTCTGTTTCGATTATATCTTTGATATTCGGGCGCTGAACCTTGATGATTACATCACTTCCATCAAGCAGGGTGGCTGAGTGGACCTGCGCTATGGATGCGGCTGCAAGGGGTTTTTCATCGACTGCGGAGAATAAATCAGTCAGAGGGACACCCATATCCTCTTCTATAATCTTTTTAACCTCAATGAAAGGGAATGGTGGGACCTCATCTTGAAGTTTCTTGAACTCATCGGCATAAGGTTTTGTTATGAGGTCTGGCCTTGCGGAGAGTAGTTGAGCAAGCTTAATAAAGGAAGGACCGAGTTCACTGAATGCAATCCTCAGTCTTTCAGGAATTGTCTTCTCGATTACCTGAGGATAACCTAAGACCTTGATACGCTTTCTGAATGGAATCAGTCGCTGGAGGTTAAGCTGTTCTAAAAATTGTCCGAAACCGTGTTTAAGAAAGACATTTAAGATCTGCCTTACCCTTGCGACATTTCTGTATGTCCTCTTGAGCCTCAGGAGATTCAGGAGCATCTATTATTCTTCCTGTCCCTCCTCCTTTGTGCCTTCGAGACGCTTAACCCTTGCAGATAAGGACTGGATTTTCTTATTCAACTTTTCAATATCATCTTTTGATGGCAGATTCATCTTTTCAAGGGTTTTGCTAACCAGCTCTGAGAGGCTTTTGCTGAGCTGTTCAGAACTTTTACCAGCCTTTTCCGTCCATTCCTTCACGACCTTTGCCCCCTGGGATTCGCTCAGCTCACCCTTTTTCACAAGCTCGTCGATGAATTCCTTAACCTTCTCCTGCACACCAAACCCGGCCAAAAGTGCTTTCCTTACTGCATCAAAAACTGTCATAAAACACCTCCGCATATTAGTTGAGAGTTAAGGAGTTAAGAGTTCTTAATTAATTTTCAACATTTAACTCTATAACTCTCAAGTCTTCAACTCCTTAACTTGTTTTCTAACCAAATCATACACTGCTTCAAGGGCATTGTCCAGTTTTTCGATTTCTTTTGTGCCGCCCTGTGCCATCTCTGACTTTCCTCCGCCTCTCCCGCCAGCAATAGAGGCGACTTCTTTCAGTATTCCACCTGCACTCAGATTTTTTGTCAGATCTTTTGTGACCATGGCAAGCATGGATGCCTGCCCATCCTTCACAGATGCGAGGACGAGGACCCCGGAGCCAAGCCTATCCCTTATGTTATCTGCAAGAACCCTGAGGTCTTTCTGTTCAAGACCATCAACTCTGCAGGAAAGAACTTTTATACCATCCACATCCCTCGCCTGTTCAACAAGGGATGTGGAGCTTTCCGAAGCCGCCTTACTTTTAAACCTTTCTACTTCCCTTTCGAGTTCCTTCATTTCAGCCAAGAGTTTTTCTATCCTCTGCGAGGGCTTATCGGTCTTCAATATCTCGGCAATCCTTCTCAGTTCATGTTCTTTCTCTCTGAAATGCTCAAAGGCAGCAGTGCCTGTCAATGCCTCTATCCTTCTTATACCCGAGGCAACGCTTCCTTCTGAGACAATCACGAAAGGTCCGATATCGCCTGTTGCCCTGCAGTGTGTGCCTCCGCAAAGCTCAGAGCTGAAGTTGGGGACACTTATGACCCTCACGGTCTCGCCATATTTCTCACCGAACAGGGCAGTTGCCCCTGATGCAATGGCATCCTTAATATCTATAACTGATATCTCGACCTTGAGGTTCTCCAATATCTTTTCATTGACCATTGTCTCAACCGTCTCTATCTCATTATTATCGAGGGGGAAGAAGTGGGTGAAATCGAACCTTAACCTCTCAGGAGACACAAGTGAGCCAGCCTGCTTTACATGCTCTCCAATCACAGCCCTCAGGGATGCCTGAAGAAGATGTGTCGCAGTGTGGTTTCTCATCGTGGCCTTTCTTTTTTCAGGATCAACAACACACCTTATTTTTGTCCAGACCATAAGTGTGCCTTTTTTGACCCTTATTATATGGGAATGTATTCCCTCTATGGGCTTTTTTGTGTCAAGGACAATAAGCTTAAGTCCATCCGCGAGAATTTCACCTGTATCTCCAACCTGACCTCCTGATTCGCCATAAAATGGAGTTTTATCAAGGAAGACTTCGACCTCTTCACCTTCTGAAACCTCTTTCAAAACCCTTCCATTCTTGACAATCGCCTTTATAACAGACTCTGATTCAAGGGTCTCGTATCCAACAAATTCTGTTGCTCCTATTTCTGGAAGAAGCTCCCTGTATATGGATGCAACAGCCTCTTCCTCGCCGACCCATGATGCCCTTGCCTTTTCCCTCTGGGTTTCCATCTCCCTGTGGAATCCATCTTCGTCTATTGATAGGTTATTATCTGCTGCAATATCCCGCGCAAGGTCAATGGGGAACCCATATGTGTCGTACAACCTGAAGAGTTCGTCACCGGGGATAAGTCTTTGACCTGATTTTTTCACTGAAGCTATCACTTCATCGAGGATCTTCATCCCCTGGTCTAAGGTTCTTGAGAACCTCTCCTCTTCGAATCTGAGGACCTTTGATGCCCTTTCTTTCTCATCTATGAGTTCTGGATAGACATCACCCATAGAATCCGAGACAGAGTCAAGGAATTTGTAGAGGATGGGTTCCTCGATACCGAGCAATTTTGCGTGCCTTGATGCCCTTCTTATAATCCTTCTCAGCACGTAGCCCCTTCCCTCGTTTGAAGGCATCAGCCCATCAGAAAGCAAGAACGAGATTGCCCTTATATGGTCAGCAATGACCCTTATGGATGTATCTGTATCACACGAAAATCCCCCCTGCCCCCCTTTTTCATTTCCTTTGCCATACGATACCCCTGAGATTGATGATATTTCAGATATGATATTTGAGAACAAATCTGTATCAAAGTTATTTGTCTTGCCCTGGAGCACTGCGGAAATCCTCTCAAGACCCATGCCTGTGTCTATGCTCGGTTTTGGTAGTGGCGTGAGGTTACCGGACTCATCCCTGTTAAACTCCATGAACACAAGGTTCCAGAGCTCAAGGAATCTGTCACAATCACATCCAACAGCACATTCTGGACTGCCGCAACCTATATGGCTTCCCTGGTCTATTATTATCTCTGAGCATGGACCGCACGGCCCTGTGTCTCCCATCTGCCAGAAATTATCCTTTGCTCCAAGCCTCACAATCCTCTCCTCTGGAAGTCCAACCATCTCGCCCCATAGTCTTTCAGCATCATCGTCGTCCTCGTAAACAGATACCCAGAGTTTGTCCTTTGGTAGTTTAAAACAGTCTGTCAGAAGCTCCCATGCAAAGAGTATCGCATCCTTTTTAAAGTAATCTCCAAAAGAGAAATTTCCAAGCATCTCGAAGAATGTGTGATGCCTCCCAGTATGGCCGACATTCTCAAGGTCGCTGTGCTTACCGCCAGCCCGTAAACATTTCTGGCATGAAGCAGCCCTTGTGTATGGTCTTTTTTCTTCTCCGAGGAAAACAGATTTGAACTGCACCATCCCTGCGTTTGTGAATAGAAGGGTGGGGTCCTGTCTGGGGATAAGGGATGAGCTCTTTACTATCTCATGTCCCCTCTCCATGAAGTATTCTAAAAACAACCTTCTAATATCAGAACTTTTCAACTCAAAATACCCCTCATTTAACCCAAAAGATGCAGACATAGTTTTGAGCATTTGGGTCTTGAATTTGGTTAAGATTTAGAAATTAGATATTAGAATTTCTATTTTGTAATCCCTGGCTCTGTACTTATAATCTCTGTAAGTTTTTTATCAGTGAATATGAGCCTTGTCTTGAAGACGCCCATTCTTGTATAAATCCATTCCTCTCTGTATCTGCCATCCACTGATGGAGAAAGAACATTCACATAATCAGGCGAACCCCATGCATACCTCACCTGTGGCTGTGTCATTCCTGTCACAACCTCGCCCTTTTTTATGTGTTCCTGTATGGCAGGTGGAAAGTCTTTTATCTCATCAGGTGAATACCTCACTGACCTGGCGCATCCAGTCTGCACCAGCAGCAAGAAAGCGAATAAAAGTAAAACGTTTTTTTTCATTCTTCTTCCTCCCTTATCTTGAGTTGTTTGAGTGCCTTTCTAATTGTATCAAAGGAATATCCCTTTCTTGCGAGAATACCCCACAGCCTCTTTTTTACAAACTCATCTGAATAATTTTCCATAGACCTTAGTTTTTTGTCCACAAGTTTTTTTGCGATATTCAGTTCATCAGAATCCTTACCTGCGAAGATATTATCGATTATTTCTCTTGGGATTCCCCTTTGCTGGAGAAAGGTTTTAGTCCCGGTTATCCCCAATAGCTTCACCTCCTCAGCTTCCCTTTTTAAAGACGAGGCAAGGGCCGTGTCATTGATGAACCCTCTATCCTTAAGATACAGGATGGTGTCCTGAATGACCTGCTCAGTAAAGCCCTTCTTTCTGAGACTGTCAGTCACTTCTTTTTCGCTTCTTCCACGGTAGCTCAGGAGCCTGTAGGCATACTGCAGCGGTGCCCCTAAAAGGTCTTGCGACTTTTGAGGTCTCTTGCCCTCACCGACCGAATCTTTCAATTTTCATCTGGTCTTCCGCCTGAGGCGGAGGAGGTTGCGCTGATTCCTCGTATGTAAGGTCGCTTGTTGATTGAATACCTTTTACCTTGAGTGTGAAGTCATCTGGATTTGTTGCCCTTCTCATCGCCTCCTCATACGTTACGAGTCCAGATTTATAAAGGTCGAGGAGAGACTGATCAAAGGTCTGCATTCCATAATGTATCTTGCCCTGAGCTATCACATCAGGGATCAATTTTGTCTTGTCAGGGTCAAGGATGCAGTCTTTAATTGTTGCTGTGGCAACGAGGACCTCAACTGCAGGGACTCTGCCTTTGCCATCTGCCCTTGGCACAAGTCTCATGGAGATTATTCCTTTAATGACCGATGATAACTGGATTCTAACCTGTTTGTGCTGATATGGTGGAAAGACCGTGATGATTCTGTTAACGGTCTCTGCTGCATCTATTGTGTGGAGTGTGCTGAGGACGAGGTGTCCTGTCTCAGCAGCAGTCAGGGCGGTCTGTATCGTCTCAAAGTCACGCATCTCGCCAACAAGGATCACGTCCGGGTCCTGCCTCAAGGCAGCTCTCAGTGCCTTGCTAAATGATTCTGTGTCGCTGCCGATTTCCCTCTGGTTTACTATACTCCTCTTATCTCTGTGGAGATATTCTATCGGGTCTTCTATTGTTACAATATTCTCTGTCCTGTTGCTGTTTATATAATCAATCATAGCAGCGAGTGTTGTTGATTTACCGCTGCCTGTTGTTCCTGTAACAAGTATCAGCCCCCTCGGTTCAAGTGCTACCTTTTTTAAAACATCAGGAAGATTGAGCTCCTCAATAGTAGGGACTCTCATCGGGATTACCCTGAAGACAATGCCGATAGTACCCCTCTGTATGAAGACATTGCATCTGAACCTTCCAAGCCCCGGAACACTGTAAGCGAGGTCTACATCATTCTTTTTCTTGAAGATTTCCCTCTGGCCCGGACCCATCACAGAGAATGCGAGTTTGATCGCATCTTCCTGTGAAATTCTGTTCTCAGAGGTCAGCGGTGTTAGTTCGCCATAAATCCTCAATATGGGCGGAGAGCCGACCTTAATATGCAGGTCAGATGCATGCTGTGAAAGGGCGGTTTTGAGAAGTTGATTTATATCCATGTCTATTTCTTCAAGTTAAGGACTTCGATGAGCTTCCCCTCTATCTCTCCTGCCATCTCTGGATTATTCTTCAGGAACTCCTTTGCATTTTCTCTGCCCTGTCCGATTCTGTTCCCGGCGTAGCTGTACCATGCGCCTGATTTTTCAATAATGCCCTTATCAGCTCCGAGGTCCACAAGCTCACCTGCCCTCGATATTCCTTCGTTGAAGTATATATCGAACTCTGCCTGCTTGAAAGGCGGGGCGACCTTATTCTTCACCACCTTGACTCTGACCCTGCCTCCTATTGTCTCCTGATTTTCTTTTATGTTGTCTATTCTCCTTATGTCCAGCCTCATCGAAGAATAAAACTTCAGGGCAGTTCCACCTGTTGTTGTCTCAGGGTTTCCAAACATCACGCCTATTTTCATCCGTATCTGGTTTATGAATACTACAGTGGTCAACGACTTTGAAATTGCTGCGGTGAGTTTCCTCAATGCCTGACTCATGAGCCTTGCCTGCAGCCCTGGCAGCGAATCACCCATCTCTCCCTCTATCTCAGCCTTTGGCACGAGGGCTGCAACAGAGTCTATCACGACGATGTCAACTGCTCCACTTCTAACAAGGGCCTCGGCAACCTCAAGTGCCTGTTCACCAGTATCCGGCTGTGATACAAGCAGGTCTTCAACTTTTACACCCAGCTTTTTTGCATAGGTTGTATCAAGGGCATGCTCGGCATCTATGAAAGCAGCAGTCCCACCGGTTTTCTGTGCCTGGGCGATAGCATTTAGTGCAAGGGTTGTTTTTCCAGATGATTCAGGGCCGTATATCTCGACAACCCTACCTCTTGGGTAACCTCCTATGCCTGTTGCGATGTCGAGGGCGATAGAACCTGTAGGAATTACCTGAAGCCCTTCAGCAATTCCTTCTGCGCCGAGCTTCATTATGGCTCCCTTGCCAAAACTGCGCTCGATCTGTGAAATGGCCATCTCAAGGGCCTTAATTTTATCCTTGTTAGTCATTGCTCCTCCTTCCAAAAGGGACCTCAGATATAATAGTGTACTGAGCCCCTGTGGGTTTTAGTTCACTTTTTATTATTGAGATATTCTTCACCTCTATATTACCAAAATCCATCTTTTTAAATGTTGCTAACTCTTCCATAAGCATCTCTTTGCCTTTTGGTGACCTTACCCTGCCGACTGTAAGATGTGGCGAGAATGGCCTATCCTCTTTTTTGAAACCGAGTGCTTCCATCGATTCTTCTATTTCTTCTTGAAGTGCTTTAAGCTCATCAGAATCGATGATCCCTATCCATATCACCCTCGGATATCTTGTATTCGGAAAAGCCCCGGCCCCATATATTCTAATATAAAATGGCCTGTGAGATGCTGCCACACCTGATAGATTTTCCTTTATTTCTGGAAGGAGTTCTTCAGGTGTCTTTCCAAGAAATTTCAATGTCAGGTGCATATTTTCAGAAGGTATCCATTTCACATCAGCATTTTTTGCCCTGAGTATAGATACTGCTATATCAATATTTTTCTTGACCTCTTCTGAAAGCTCTATTGCTATAAAACATCTCAGGTCCATACATCTATAGCCTCACGAAGAAGCTCAAGGGAAGATATTGCTGCCTTGTGTTTTATCTTTTCCCTGTCACCATCAAATATCATCTCCCTCGAAATGGTTTCCCTGTCCCAATCTACAGCCATATAAACGAGGCCAACCTGCTTTCCCTCAATAGCCTCAGGACCAAGGTTTCCTGTAATGGAGAGGGAAAAATCTGTTTTCCTTTTTTTTCTTATTGCCACTGCAATTGCCCTTGCGGTCTCTTCACTTATAGCTCCAGAGCGCTTAATCACTGATCTGGCAAGCCCAAGGAGTTTTATCTTCGATTCTATCGAATAACAGACAACAGAGGAGTCGAAAAACTGAGATGCGCCTGGAAGATTTGTTATGAGGTGGCTGATGAGCCCACCAGTGCATGATTCAGCCACACTTAATTTAAGCCCCTTTTCTTTAAAGGCCTTGTGAATCTTTTTGACTATTTCTATGTCAGGAGCCGCCATGCCTGTAAAACTAAATTTGTATAAATCCCAGCCAATAGATCATCTGCCATAATGCCCAAGCCGCCCGGAAAGATTTTTTCTATCTTTCTTATGGGCAGCGGTTTTAGTATATCGAAAAATCTGAATAAAAGGAAGCCTGCGACAAGGTAAGCAATGGTAGGCGGAAGAAAAATCATAGAGAGAAGATAGCCTGCAAACTCATCAATCACTATATGCCTGCTGTCGTTCTCATCTAATAGTCTTTCAGCATGGTGGGAACAGATAGTTCCTATGCCTATTACGAGAAACAGCATTACAAGATGGAGAGGTGCAGACGGCTTTAAAATGGCAAGGAAAGCCATTGCAACCCCAGAGCCGAATGTCCCTGGCGCAAGGGGCAGATAGCCTATAAAGCCAATGGTTGCGATATACTTATATGTGAATTTGAGAAATGTTCTGGGCTTCAGTAATTTACACCTCGACTATCCTGTAGCTGAAGCTTATCTTTGCAGAGCCCTCAAGTGTGGCCTTGACAGAGCAGTATCTTTCCATCGAGAGGTTGACAGCCCTCTTCACAGCTTCTTCAGAAATATTTCTTCCCTTGACCACAAATTCTATATCTATATCTGTAAACTTTTTGGGGTAGTTTTCTGCCTTCTCACCTTTAATATTTATTTCGAGCCCTGTGACATCCTCTTTTTTCTTCTTTAGAATCGAAACAATGTCCATACCTGAACAGCCCCCGAGCCCTATCAGGAGAAGCTCCATGGGCCTGAAGCCTGTGTCTTTGCCTCCGACCTCAATGTCCCCATCCATAATAATTGCGTGGCCTGACGATGCCTCGCCAACGAATTGAAGGCCATCGACGTATTTGACCCTTGCTTCTACCATAGTTAACCCCTCCTTAATTGAAGATTCCATGTCTTTGTTTCATACTTCATGGATGCGTTAATTGTAACCTCTGTATAGCCGTTGACTTCCCTGTCTTTTCATCGATCTCTATAACGACAGCCGATAGGATACCTTCACCTTTTGCAGTCTCAAATTTTCGTGGTATCTGCAATAAAAATCTCTCGATTATTTGCTCCGTCTCTATACCTATTACAGATACGGCAGGGCCTGTCATACCAACATCTGTTATGTAAGCGGTTCCGCCGGGGAGTATCTTCTCATCTGCTGTCTGGACGTGTGTGTGTGTCCCTATGACTGCGCTAACCTTTCCATCCATAAAATACCCGAATGCTATTTTTTCAGAGGTTGCCTCTGCATGAAAGTCTACGATAGTGATCTTTGTTACATCTCTGAGTTTTTCGATCTCTACCTTGCCAACCCTGAAAGGACAGTCCATATTAGACATGAATACCCTGCCTGAGATATTAATTATTGCAAGTTTTACTCCGTGGGGAAGTGTATGTATGACACTGCCATAGCCTGGGACACCTGGTGGATAGTTAACCGGTCTCAGTATCCTGTTTTCCTTTGCTATATAAGGTATCGACTCCTTTTTGTCCCATACGTGATTGCCGCTTGTGATAACATGAATACCATATCCAAAGATTTCTGATGCTGTTTTTTCTGTGATGCCAAAACCGCCAGCAGCATTTTCACCATTTGCAATAACAACATCGATCTTGTATCTGTCAACGAGGGTAGGCAGCAGAGCCTTCACGGTCATCCTGCCAATCTTGCCAACAATGTCACCGATGAATAAAATCTTCATAGTAATCAGTTTGGAGTTCGGAGTGACAAGTTTAAAGTTTTTTTTATCTCTAAGTTGATTCTTAACTCAAAACTCCGAACTCTCAACTCCGAACTATTTTGCATATTCCACATACCTGGATTCCCTTATAACTGTGACCTTGATCTGCCCTGGATATGTCATCTCGGACTCTATCTTTTTTGCAAGCTCCCTCGATATCAGCGATGACATCTCATCTGTTACATCCTCTGGCTTGACAATTATCCTCACTTCTCTTCCCGCCTGTATCGCATAGCATTTTTCTACCCCTTTATATGACAATGCCATCTGCTCAAGTTTCTCGAGGCGCTTCAGGTAGTTCTCTATGCTTTCCCTCCTGACGCCGGGTCTTGCCGCAGAAAGGGCATCCGATGCAGCAACAAGGGCTGCTTCCACTGTGGCAGGTTCTCCCTCTCCATGGTGGATCATTATTGCGTTTATGACCTTTGGGTTTTCACCATATTTCTTTGCAATATTTGCACCGATTTCCTGATGGGGACCCTCTACTTCATGATCTATAGCTTTTCCTATGTCATGGAGAAGTCCTGCCCTTTTGGCAAGTTTGATATCTACGCCGAGTTCTCCTGCCATTATCCCTGCAAGATAAGCCACTTCTCTTGAGTGCTGGAGTACATTCTGACCGTATGACGTCCTGTATTTAAGTCTTCCGAGGAGTTTTATGGCCTCGGGGTGTATCCCTGAAAGGCCGAGGTCAAAGACCGCCTTCTCCCCTTCTTCCCTGATGCCTGTCTCAACCTCCTTTCTAACCTTCTCAACGACCTCTTCTATTCTTGTCGGATGTATTCTTCCGTCTACAATCAGCCTCTCGAGGGAAACCCTTGCGATCTCTCTCCTCACCGGGTCAAAAGCCGAAAGTGTTACAAGCTCTGGCGTATCGTCAACAATCAGGTCAACACCTGTTGCTGCCTCAAGTGCACGAATGTTCCTACCCTCTCTACCTATGATCCTTCCCTTCATCTCGTCATTCGGAAGGCTTACTGCTGTAACTGTGGCGTCAGCCACATAGTCGCTTGCATACCTTTGAATAGCAAGGCTTGTTATCTCCTTCGCTCTTCTCTCGGCAAACTCTTTTGCTTCATCTTCAATCCTTTTAGCGAATTTTGCAGCCTCGAAGCGTGACTCCTCCTCCACTCTTTTAAGCAGCTCTTGACGCGCCTCTTCAGAACTTATCCCGGAAATCTTCTCGAGGGTGATTTTCTGTTCCTTTATTAACTGGTTGTAACAGTTCTCTTTTTCCTGAACGGCCCGCTCCCTTGAATTGTATTCCTTCTCCCTCTTGTTGATCTCGTGTTCTCTCTTCTCTACATGGTCGAGTTTCCTCTCCACTGTCTCCTCTTTCTGTCTCAGCCTCCTGTCGAGCTGATTCAGTTCAGAGCGCCTCTCCCTTATCTCTTTTTCTGCCTCTGACTTGGCCTGATAGACTATGTCCTTTGCCTCTATGGATGCCTCTTTCTTTAAGGTCTCTGCTGCCTTCTTCGCCTCATCGATCAGCTTTTCTTTTTCTATTTCAATGGCCAGCCTTTGAGTCTTTAGAGAGCTTCTGTATATAAGGCTCAAGATTATCCCAAGAGCGATGCCGATACCAATGGCAAGCATTATATACCCTGTATCAATCATTGGATTTTATCCTCCTTTTGTTTAATCTATATTTTATCAATCGCTCATATCCCTCGGTGGAAGGGGTATAGAAGGTCTTTTGAATACTGCGGCCCGTAGAAGATAAGTGAGACAATCCTGTCTTCCTCTATAACACGCCTTAAAGGTTTCCCTTCTGCGAGGACATGCCTTTGTCCGAGGAATTCGTTTAAATCCACGGGCTGCATCCTCCATGCAAGTGGAGGTGTCTTATGGTGTAATCTGAAAAGCTCCATCTCTCAAGTCTAAAAGTTTTAGAGTCTACGTGACTAAAAGTCTAAGAAAGTCTCTCGACTCTTAGTCTGTTTTTGTCTTTCAGGCTGGATTTATGGTCTTAGTGCTTCTGTGGCGAGGATGCCGTGGGGTGTATTACAGACTTTCCAATACCAATTTATCATATAGCCCGCAAAGCAGGGCTTATAACCAGATTCCTCTATTATCTTATTTACATTCCTCACCTGAAACAAAACTCCCATAAAAACCTGCCTTAAATTAAACCCGCCCTGCCGTGTAAGTGAAGAATTAGATCCGCCTATAGAATAGGTGGGTGCCTTGAAGGAGACTTCAGGCTTTCTCCTCATGGGGGAGACATGCACACCGTGCTCCTTACACTGGCTCCCAAAAGATCTAATTTGCCGGATCAACTTTTTCACCTATCACTAACAGGGCAGGCAAGCTGCCACAAAACTTTGTATATAATTATTTATACCAGAAGTGTGGTAGTTTAAGCAAGGGAAAATTCTTTGCCTATGGCTTTATCTCTATTTTTCGGAAGAAAGACTTTACTTGTAATTAAAAGCTATTTTTAATAAACTAATAAGTCATATGAGAACAAAATGACACTCCCCCTCGAGTGAGGGATAAAGAAAAGAGAGGATATGACTGCAGTAATCTTGGCTGGCGGAGAAAACCGGAGGCTTCCGGTTCTGAAGAGTTGCCTGAAGGTTAATGGGCGGAGGATAATAGACTCCAACATTGAGCTATTGAAGGGATTGTTTGACAGGGTGGTTATAAGCACCAATGCGCCAGAACTGTATTTTTACCTTGGGGTTCCGATGATAGGGGACATTCTGAGGCACAGGGGACCGATGACGGGTATCTTCTCAGTTCTATTGGGCACAGGTGAGCCTGAAGTGTTTGTGTTCGCCTGTGATATGCCTTTCATAAAACCAGAACTCATAAGATATATTGTTGATAATTACAGAGGACAGAGGACAGAGGACAGAACACAGAACTCCGAACTAAAGAAGTGGGATGTTGTGGTTCCTGTATTTGATAGAAAGCCGCAGCCTCTGTTTGGAATTTATTCAAAGAATATTATTAACACGCTTGAGGAGAGGATTACCATGGGCCAGAGGAGCCTCAGGGAGATGTTGACAGAATTAAGAGTCCTGTATATAAAAGAGGAAGAGGTAAGGGACACTGACCCGGGTGGCAGGTCCTTTGTGAATATAAACACAATAGAAGACTTTGAAAGAGAGATTGGAGGTAAGATATGTTTGGTTTAGGCATGCAGGAGCTGATTATCATACTGGTAATAGTCCTTGTCCTTTTTGGCGCAACAAGGCTGCCACAGATTGGCGAGGGTATTGGAAAGGCGATAAGAAACTTCAAGAAAGCAACATCAGAGCCAGAGGAGATAGACGTCACCCCTAAGAAGACTGTATCCACAGAAAAGAAAGAGGAAAAGGAAGCAGAGGAAGGGGCCCCAAGAAAATCGTAAGATTTTTTAGGTGTCTGGTAGCAGGGTGAATAGAGGGGCCACAGCAGAGATAGACCTCGATGCCATCGCGCATAATTTCAGGATAGTAAAAAGGATTACAGATAACCGACAGGTAATAGCAGTTGTGAAGGCAGATGCCTATGGTCATGGCGCTGTTGATGTATCCAGAACTCTTGTAAAGGAAGGGGCATCTTATCTTGCAGTTGCATACACCGCAGAAGCGGTTGAATTAAGGCGTGCTGGCATAGAGGCACCGATAATTGTGCTCTTTGATAAATCCGATATACAGAGTTATTTCGAATACAATCTGATACCTGTTGTCCACGATGTGCAAACAATCCTGAGATTTTCTGAAGAAGCGAGGAAGAGGGGGCGCTGTATCAGTATGCATGTAAAAGTGGATACAGGCATGGGAAGACTGGGTTTTAACAGCGAAGGTATAGCTGAGGAGATAGCTGATATAACAAGGATGGGCTACATAGAGGTCACAGGCCTTATGAGCCATTTCTCTGAGGCAGACCTCTCTGACAGGTCATATGCCAATATACAGCTTGAGAGATTTAATAATATAAGGGATGCCCTTGTTAAAAAGGGAATAAAACCATCTATGTGTCATATGGCAAATAGCGCTGCTACACTTTCATTCGAGGATGCCTACCTTGATGGTGTGAGGCCAGGGCTTATGCTGTATGGTTATTCACCTTTTGAGGGTCAAGGGTCAAAGGTCGAAGAAAAGGGTTCGGGGTTGAGGCCAGCAATGAAAGTAAAGACAGAGATACTTTCTTTAAGGAGACTTAAGAAAGGAACACCTGTTAGCTACGGCAGGACATTTATTACAGCGAGAGAGAGCTTAATAGCTGTCCTGCCTGTTGGCTATGCTGATGGGTACAGCAGGGCATTCTCAAATAATTCAGAAGTCATTGTCAGGGGAAGACGTGTTCCTGTAATAGGAAGAGTTTGTATGGACCTCACCATGGTAGATGTTACGGACGTCGGAGGCGTTGATGTGGGTGATGAGGTTATACTGCTTGGCGTTCAAGGAGATGAGGCAATAACAGCCAGCGAGCTTGCATCAAGTGCAGGCACAATATCATATGAAGTCTTAACATCCCTTGGCAGCAAATCCAGAAGGGTCTACGTTAAATGCTGAGGATTATCGAGGCATTGGGTCGCTATATCATTGTCTTTACTGAAGAGCTTGGCAGGATACTGCTGCTTTTATGTTCAACCATCAAGCAGATGATACTGCCTCCTTTTGAGATGAGGAATACATTCAAACAGATGTTAGAGATAGGGGTAAAATCCTTACCCGTCGTCATCATAACAGGGGTCTTTACTGGTATGGTCCTGGCCCTTCAGACGTATACAGGTTTTAAAAGATTTGGTGCCGAGGCCCTCGTTGGCTCTGTTGTTGCACTATCCATGACAAGAGAGATGGGCCCTGTACTTACTGGCCTCATTGTTGCAGGGAGGGCAGGGGCTGCTATGGCAGCAGAGCTTGGCACTATGAGGGTCACAGAGCAGATAGATGCCCTTGAGACCCTTGCTACAAACCCTATAAAATACCTGATAGTACCGAGATTTTTGTCCGGAATGATTATGCTTCCAGCCCTTACAATAGTTGCTGATATAATCGGAATACTTGGAGGCTATGCTATTACGGTAGGGTTTTATGGCGCAAGCTCCACTGTATATTGGCGCAGGACATGGGATTACCTTGAAGTCAGTGATATTAATAATGGCCTGATTAAAGCATGCTTTTTCGGTGCCAGTATTGCTTTAATAAGCTGTTATAAGGGCTTTGTGGCAAGTGGCGGCGCTGAAGGTGTTGGAAAGGCAACAACAGGTGCGGTGGTCCTGTCATTCATGACGATACTCATATCAGACTATTTCCTCTCAGCATGGTTATTTAAATGATAGAAATCATTAATCTGCATAAGTCCTTTGGGAAAAACCACGTCCTTAGAGGTGTTAACCTGGAGGTTGAAAAGGGCGAGAGCATGGTTGTGATAGGTGGAAGTGGTTCTGGCAAAAGCGTGCTGATAAAACATATCATAGGAATACTAAAGCCTGATGATGGGACTGTCCTTATCGACGGCATTGATATAGCAAAACTGAAAGAAAATGAACTCTATGAAGTCAGGAAAAAATTTGGTATGCTTTTTCAAGGCAGCGCACTTTTCGATTCTCTCAGGGTGTGGGAGAATGTTAGTTTTGCCTTATTGAGGCAAAACAGGATGAGCGAGAAAGAGGTTAAGGCTATAGCTATAGAAAAGCTCAGGATGGTTGGTCTTGCAGGGGTGGAGGATTTAATGCCGTCCGAGCTGTCAGGAGGCATGAAAAAGAGGGTTAGTCTTGCAAGGGCGATAGCACATGAGCCTGAGATATTGCTGTACGATGAACCTACTACAGGCCTTGACCCAATAATGGCGGATGCTATAAATGAACTGGTAATAAAGATGAAACAAAAACTCTCTGTCACATCCGTGGCAATAACCCATGACATGAACAGCGCATACAAGATTGCTGACAGGATTGCGATGCTTTATGAGGGCAGGATAGTCGAGGTTGGAACCCCCGATGAGATAAGGAACACTCAGAATCCGATAGTAAGGCAGTTCATAACAGGCAGTGCTGTAGGACCTATCAGGATAGAAGGAGTTACCGTATGAGAGGGCTCTCGACAGAGCTTAAGGTCGGTTTCTTCGCACTGATCGTCCTTGCAATCCTGTCATATATGACATTCAAGGTCGGGGGCTTTGAATGGATGATAAAGAAGAAAGGCTATACAGTCTATGTTTATTTCAAGAATATCGCAGGCCTCGATGAAAAGACAAAGGTGAAGGTTGCTGGTGTTGATGCGGGTGCTATAGAGAAGATAGAACTCAGAGAGGGACAGGCAAGACTCACCCTCAGGATGGGTCCCGATGTAAAATTATACTCAGATGCCTCTGCAGCTATAAAGGCGACAGGGCTTTTAGGTGATAAATACCTCGAGGTGAAGATAGGCTCGAAAGAGCCGCACCTGAAAAGTGGTGATACGATAAAGAATGTGACAGAGGTTGTTGACATCGATGACATGGCCAGGAATCTTTCAGAGGTCTCTGCAAACATAAATAAACTTGCATCTTCACTTAACGAAGCACTTGGCACAGAAGAGGCTAAGGCATCATTGAAAGAGACGGTTATTAACCTGAAAGACATAACCAGAAATCTGAACGATACAATCTATGCAAATGATAAAAGACTCAGGAAGGTTCTGGATAATATCAATGACCTGACAGCCTCTATAAACGACCTTGTAAAGACAAATAAAGAGCCTTTTACAACAGCAATGGCAAATTTCAAGGATTTTTCAGGGTCATTGAAGTCTGACGGCCCCGAGCTCATAACGAATCTCAACAAGGCAACAAAAGAGCTCAAGGCGATGGTTGAAGAAAACAGGACATCCATTAAGAGCACAACCGAATCCATAGAGAATATTGCAAAAAAGATCGACAGCGGCGAGGGCACTATCGGGAAGCTTGTAAAAGATGAGAGACTTTATGAATCCATCAATAAGGCAGCGGAAGGCGTTAACAGGACGATTACCGCTGTTGAGAGGTTCAGGACATTCATAACATTTCAGGCAGAGTATCTGACAAAGCCAAAGGACGGCAAGGGATACTTCTATGTTACGCTTCAACCAAGACCTGATAAATATTACATTATCGGTGTTGTTGGCGACCCTGTTGGGAGTGTTAAAACTACTAAAACCGATGGAGCCGTCGAAACGAAGGTAGAAAAAAAGTTAGAGTTTACAGCCCAGTTCGCAAAGAGGTTTAAGGAAAACGACCTTTTAAAGGATACCGCCTTGAGAATAGGTCTTACAGAGAGCACATTCGGGATTGGTGCTGATCAGTTTTTTATGAAAGACAGGTTAAAGGTTTCTGCGGATGTATGGGACTTCTCAAGTGACGAGGAAGGGGCGAAGAATCCTCATGTGAAAGTGGGAGCCGATTATTTTATATTTAAAAACCTTTTTATATCTGGTGGAGTGGATAACATACTCAATAAGAAATGGCGTGGCGGTTATATTGGAGCGGGGCTCAGGTTTGAGGACGAAGACTTTAAATATCTCTTTGGAACGGTTCCAAGGATACCGACAAAATAAGCCAAAAATAGGCATAGAAGGCAGGCATGGCAGGGTTCATATATTGGTATTAACCAGTTTATAGCCCTATGTCTATTTCAGGGATAAGAAAGGAGGTGGATGAGATGAGGATACCATTTATGAAGCATGTAGCATGGTATCTTGTTGTGGCAATGTTTATAATAGGCATTGCACCGAGAGTGGATGCAGGAATTGCCCCATCTGAGTTGATATCGCTCTCCAATGTGGATAGAGAGGCAGCCATCGAAAGGATTCAACGGGTTATCGAGACGAAGATGATAAGGGAACGGCTTGAAAAACTCGGGTTTACCCAGGAGGAGATTAGAGCAAGACTTACACAGTTAAGTGACCAGCAGCTCCATCAGCTTGCCCTTAAGCTTGATGATATTAAGGTTGGAGGTGACCTCGGTGTGGTCATAGCCCTTCTCATGATAGCAGTATTAGTTGTCATATTGCTCCAGCTCACAGGACGCAGGGTCATAGTTACAAAATAGATTAAGGGCCCCACCGCCAAAGACGGAGGGGCCATCCTCAAAAATTAAAATTCAAGATGAAAAATTCAAGGTTAAAATTTTTCACTTTTCGATCTTCACTCTTCACTTTACTTTTTATGACAGCATGTGCTACGACCCATGAAATACCGGCTCACTCTAAAAATAATACTATCGTAGTAGAAAATGTCTCTTTTTATCCTCAGGAAACATACCAGTGCGGACCTGCCTCTCTTGCAGGTGTGATGAATTACTGGGGTATTAAGGTCACTCCTGCTGAAATAGCGAGGGATATATACAGTGAGTCTGCGAGGGGAACACTTAATATTGATATGGTCATCTATGTGCAGAGAAAAGGGCTTGATGCTCTGCAGTATTCTGGCGGAATGGACGATCTTAAGAAGAAGATAGATTCAGGTTATCCGCTTATAGTGCTTGTAGACTATGGCTTCTCCATCTACCAGGTGAACCATTTCATGGTTGTTATTGGTTACACCGAACACGGGATAATAGCAAATTCTGGTAAGGAAGAGAGAAAATTTATTTCGGCAAAGGATTTCTTGAAATCGTGGGAAAAGACAAAATATTGGACGCTCCTCATAAAAAGGCAGTGATCAGTGAATAGTGAACCCAAAAGATGCAGACATGGATTCAAAATTTCTTCAATGCGACGTATTCTTGCACGTTACTCAGTTATCTGTTTGATGTTTACTGGCTTCTGGCTTCTGGCTTCTGGCTGTGCCCTGCCGAGGATTATTGTCCTTGATGACCCTCTCAGCCCTGATGAACACATAAACCTCGGTGTCGCATATGAGAAAAAGGGCGAGTTGGACAATGCGATCAAAGAATATAAGGTGGCATCAAAAAAACTGCCCCTTGCATATCTCTATCTCGGGAATGTCTATTTTCAGAAAGGCGAACTTAATGAGGCAGAAGATTATTATAGAAAGACGATAAAAAAGGACCCTAAGAATGCCAATGCACACAACAACCTTGCATGGCTCTATTATACAAAAAAAGAGAATCTTGAAGAGGCAGAGACCCTTGCACTCAAGGCACTGGAACTTAATCCGTCCATGGAGAGCGTATACAGGGATACCCTTGAGAAGATAAGAGAACTGAGGAAAAACAAATAGTTAGTAGTACATAATTTGAGATAAATGGTTATAATAGGCAATCATTTTTAAATGGAGGATTTATTTATGCTTTCTGAGAGGGCAGGGAAGATAAAACCATCACCGACCCTTGCGATAGATGCAAAGGCAAAGGCGATGAAGGCATCAGGAGTTGATATTATTAGCTTCGGGGTAGGCGAGCCTGACTTCGATACCCCTGAGAACATAAAAGAGGCTGCCATAAAGGCAATAAGGGATGGCTTTACAAAATACACTGCTGTCGGAGGCATAGACCCTCTTAAGGATGCAGTTATAGAGAAATTCAAGAAAGATAATAACCTCGAATACCATAGGGAGGAGGTCATTGTCTCATGCGGTGCAAAACACAGTCTTTATAACATTGCACAGGCGCTGTATAACCCTCATGACGAGGTGATAATCCCATCTCCGTACTGGGTCTCTTATCCTGACCAGGTAGTTTTAAATGATGCAACACCTGTCTTTGTGAGGACTTATGAAAATGACGCATTCATGGTCAAGCCTGATGCGCTTGAATCTTATATCACAGAGAAGACAAAGGCGATAATCCTGAACTCTCCGTCAAACCCTACAGGCCTCACATATGACGGAAAGACCCTTGAGCAGATAGCAGAGGTTGTGCTGAGGCACAATCTCTATGTTATTTCTGATGAGATTTATGAAAAGCTTGTATACGATGGCGTTGAGCATGTCAGCATAGCATCCCTCGGTAAAGAAATTAAAGCGAGGACCATTGTTGTAAATGGCCTCTCAAAATCCCATGCAATGACTGGCTGGAGGATTGGTTTTACAGCAGGACCAAGGGATATCATAAAAGCCATGACAAATATTCAGAGTCAATCCACATCCAATCCAACTTCAATCGCACAGAAGGCCGCGATAGAGGCACTTACTGGTCCGCAGGAATTTATAAAGACAATGCGCGCAGAGTTTGACCGGCGGAGGAAGTTTCTCGTGGACGAACTTAACTCGATCCCTGGCATGAGCTGCATTACCCCAACAGGTGCGTTTTATGCATTCCCAAACACATCCAAACTCTACGGCAAATCTGCCGGTGACAAGAAAATCTCTTCATCCTCTGACCTCGCACTTTATCTCCTTGAAGAGGCAATGGTCGCCCTTGTCCCTGGCAATGCATTCGGAGATGACAACTACACAAGGCTTTCCTATGCGACTTCCATTGAGGACATAAAGAAGGGTGTGGATAGGATTAAAGAGGCACTTTCACATTTATGTTGAAAGAGAAGACCAATAAGGTATTATAATAGATAAAAAAGGACTGGCGCTGCAGAGACAGCCTTTCCTATATCTATTTTAAGGCTTTAAGGGATGAGGGTTTAAATAGGTATGCTTGTACAGATGAGAGTTGAAGGACTCCTGTTTGATCCGCGGAGCAGCATGTATATCCTGCTTCTCAAGGAGATTGAAGGGACCGACACCCTGCCCATATGGATCGGAAAGCCTGAGGCTGACTCCATTGCCCTTGCGCTTGGAAGGGTTGCAACACCAAGACCGCTTACACACGACCTGATAAAAAATCTTGTTGATGGCCTTAAGATGAAGATAACAAGGATAGTTGTCACAGAGATACTCGACAATACATATTACGCTTTTATTTACCTCAGTGACGGAAAAAACGAGATACCGATTGATTCAAGACCGAGTGATGCTGTTGCAGTTGCCCTGAGGGTTAATGCGCCCATATTTGTTGAAGATGGAATCCTCGAAAAGAGGAGCACCGATGAACTTGAGGAGTGGCTTAAAAACCTGAAGCCTGAAGACTTTGGCAATGTCATGTAAGTGCCCAAATCCAGCGATATTAGTAGGAGGCATGGCAGGATTCACCCCGCACTACATCCGTAGTGCGGGGTTCATAATTTTTAGAATCGACAAGATATCATAAAGATATTTCTGAGCTGATTGATCTGTATAGCTTTTTGATGATAAAGTTGTTTAATCCTTTGACAAAGGGGTTAAAGGTGTCGAACTAAAAATTTTTCACCTGCCATGCCTCCTAATAAGCATTGGTAATATTGAATTTATAACTCTTATCGCTGGATTGAGGTGGTATGTTACACAGGACTGAAGGTATTGTCTTAAAGTCAACACCGTTTGGAGAAGCAGACCTCATAGCAACATTCCTTACACTTGATTTTGGCCTCTTAAAGACATTTGCCAAGAGCCCGAGAAAGACGAAGAGCAGATTTGGAAGCAGCCTTGAACCTCTCACTCATTCAAAGATTTCTTTCTGGGGCAAGGAAGATGCAAACCTCCCACGCCTCACCCAATCAGACATAATACAGCCGTTTCAGTCCATTCGGAATACAATGAATTGTTTTCTGAAGGTGTCGGAGATAATCGAGCTTACCCTGAATTTTTTGCCAGAACGTGAGGTAAACAAGAAGGCATTCTCGCTTCTTTTAAATACACTTAAAAGGATAGAAAAAGACTGTAACAGGACTCTCAGCATAATCCAATACAAGATCAGATTTCTTGATTTAATGGGTTATGCGCCAAGACTTGATGGATGCGCAAGATGCGGGAAGTTCGGGTATAGTTTTTATATGTCGCAGGGCTCGATAATATGCGAAAGCTGTGCAAAGGGGATGGACGCACCGATAAAGCTTTCGCCAGGTGCGGTGAAGCTCTATGAAAGCTTGAGTAAATGGGATCTGTCAAAGATAGACAGGATAATGCCTTCTCAGACTCTGCTTTCTGGACTTTCCAGCATGATGGATAATCACATAAAATACACGCTGACAAAGCCGCTCAAATCAATGGCGTTTCAGGGAAGCGAAATGTAAGAAGTGTGGGGGGCTGCCCACAGCATGGATCCGATAAAGATAATTCAAAAATATTACGACCCGAAATCAAGGGCTTATCACTTTTTAATTCACCATAGTAAACTGGTGACAAAAAAAGCTTTAGAGGTAGCAGAAAGGGTCAAACATCTGAATCCAGATTTAAAGTTTATTGAAGAAGCATCCATGCTTCATGATGTCGGCATATTTCTGACAAATGCCCCTGAGATTGGTTGTTATGGGGAGAAGGAGTATATCTGTCATGGTTACATGGGTAGAGAAATCTTAGAGAAAAAAGGTTTTCCAAAGCATGCCCTTGTCTGTGAAAGGCATGTTGGGATAGGTCTAACAGTCGAAGATATAGAAAGACAAAAACTTCCCGTCCCAATGAGGGAAATGGTCCCTGTGACTCTTGAGGAGCAGATTATCTGTTTTGCAGATAAATTTTTCTCTAAGGATAATGACAACCTGCTGGATGAAAAGCCAGTGTGGAAGATAAGAGAAATCATCGCTGGATTTGGAGAGGATAAGTTGAAGCGGTTCGATGAATGGCTTAAACGGTTCGGCGAATAAGCCCGTATTCTGCTGTCCCCTTAACTACTAACTAACTACTTGCTACTGTCTTTTCTCAGTGCCTTTTCCACTGTCCTTATTGCACAGAACTCACCGCACATTGAACAGACTTCCTTTTCTGTAGGTGGAACTTCAGCTCGCCATTCCCGAACTTTATCAGGATTGAAACTTAATGCAATCTGACCGTTCCAATCGAGGTTTTTCCTGCACCGTGCCATCTTCTTGTCAAGCTCTATAGCGTATGGTACGCCTCTGGCAATATCTGCGGCATGGGCAGCGATCTTTGATGCGATGAGCCCCTCTTTGACATCCTCGATATTTGGAAGCCTGATATGCTCAGCAGGTGTCACATAGCAGAGGAAATCAGCGCCTGCTGCTCCTGCTATAGCACCACCTATTGCTGCTGCAATATGATCGTATCCCATGGCAATGTCAGTAACAAGGGGGCCTAATACATAGAAAGGTGCGCCTTTGCATATCTCTTTCTGGATCCTTATATTCAGTTCAATCTGATTTAAAGGTACATGGCCGGGGCCTTCAATGATTGCCTGAACCCCGGCCTCAAGCGCCTTATCCCTCAGCTCTCCAAGAGTCAGCAGTTCTTCAAGCTGACTTCTGTCTGTTGCGTCCTCAAGGCAGCCAGGTCTTAATCCATCTCCAAGACTCAGAGTTAAATCATACTTTTTTGCAATCTCAATTAGCCTGTCATACTGTTCATAAAGGGGATTCTCTTTATCGTTATATACCATCCACTCAAGAAGGAATGCTCCACCACGACTGACAATGTCAAGAACCCTCCCTTCATATTTCAATCGCTCTATAGCCTTTCTTGTAAGCCCGCAATGAACCGTTACAAAATCAACACCTTCCTCTGCATGCCCTTCTATAACATTGAATAAATCATCCGGGGTCATCTTTGCTATTGTTCCGTGCACCTCTGCTGCTCTCACCGCTGCCTCATATATTGGGACCGTGCCAACAGATATCGGTGATTTCCTTAATAAGAGCCTTCTCAGGTCTTTAATCGGTCCTCCTGTTGAGAGGTCCATCACAGCATCAGCACTATATTTTATAAGTACATCGAGCTTTTCCATCTCCTCAGCAAAAGAGAGTTTATCTTTTGATGTGCCTATATTTGCATTGACCTTTGTCCTCAGGCCCCTTCCAATGCCAATGGGCTTGATATTGTGGTTTTCGTTTCTTGGAATTACTGTTAGACCATCTGCAATATCAGAGGCAAGCCTCTCATGAGAAATGCCTTCAGAAAGGGCAACTTCCTTTATCTCATCTGTGATAATTCCTTTTCTTGCTATCTCTATTCTTGTCATTGCTTTAATTTTTAGGATTCTTTGAACTTATTGAATTCAAGGAAATTTAGAAATTCTTCTGTCCTTTCTTTTATATCCTCTGCACTGAGGATTGCAGATATCAATGCAACTCCATCAACACCAGATTGCATTACTTCTCTGACTCTATCTGCCTTGATGCCGCCTATCGCAAATATTGGTATTGAGACCATGGATTTTACTTTCTTAAGTGTATTGACCCCGATTGGTTCGCCATATTTGAGTTTAGAAGGAGTAGAATAAATCGGGCCTAACGTAATAAAGGTGGCGCCACCTTTTTCTGCCTCAATCGCCTCATCTATACTGTGGGTGGATACTCCAATCATGAGCTTATCTCCTGCAACTTTCCTTACTGCATGGACTGGCATGCTTGACTGTCCGAGATGCACACCGTCTGCCTTAACAGCAAGGGCAATGTCGACCCTGTCATTGATAAACAGCCTTGCGCTATATGCTTTTGTCAGATCTCTCATCCTGTATGCCAATTCAAGCAAATCCCTTGTCCCCAGATCCTTCTCTCTCAGCTGTAATGCCTTTAAACCACCCTTTAATGCATCCTCTATAACAGTGACCAGTGACCAGTGAGCAGTGAGCAATTTTCTATCAGTTATCAAATAAAGCCTAAAGTCGATAGTCGGTAGTCGATGGTCGGGAGTCTGTGTTCTGTGTTTTTTCTTTTGACTACTGACTGCCCCGGCCTCGCTCTGCGAAGCAGGGCGGGCTGACTGCTGACTATTGACTGTTTTCACAGCATTCCCTCTATCGGGCTGCTTGCTGCGGCATAGAGTTTCTTTGGGATCCTCCCAGCTTTGTATGCAAGCCTTCCAGCAATCACAGCATGCTTCATTGCCTCTGCCATTGCTATTGGGTCTTTAGCACCGGCTATTGCTGTGTTGATTAAGACCGCATCGCAGCCAAGCTCCATCGCAACTGCTGCATCAGATGCGGTCCCCACACCAGCATCAACAATAATCGGCACCTTAGCACCTTCAAGGATAATCCTGATGTTGTATGGGTTTCTAATGCCAAGCCCAGAGCCGATAGGTGCGCCGAGGGGCATCACAGCGGCAGCCCCGGCATCCTCGAGCCTTTTTGCCATTATAGGGTCATCGTTTGTGTATGGGAGGACGATGAAACCTTCCTTTGCAAGGATTTCTGTTGCCTTCAAAAGCCCCCATGTATCAGGAAACAGTGTTTTTTCATCACCTATTACTTCGAGCTTCACAAGGTCTGATATGCCGGCCTCCCTTGCGAGACGCGCGTATCTCAGGGCATCCTCAACTGTATAGCAACCAGCGGTATTTGGCAGTATCTTATATTTCGTGGAGTCAATGTAATCAAGCAGGTTCTCTGATTTTCTATCTATAATATTGATCCTTCTTACGGCAACAGTCACAACATCAGCGCCGGATGCCTCAATTGCCTTCCTTGTCTCATCAAAATCCTTGTATTTTCCAGTCCCAACCCAGAGCCTTGATTTGAACTCAATGCCCCTGACTATTAATTTATCCTCCATTTATCTGCTCTTTTCTTAGTAACGAATGATACATATCCTCCCCCACTTCACCGCTTCCCATCTTCGCACCTTCAGTCTTCATTGGCGCTATCCTCCCCCTACAAAACTCACGATCTCGACTTTATCACCATCATTGAGCCTGTATGCCACATAATCGGCCCTTTTAATGACAGAGAGATTCACCTCTACAGCAACCCTGCATGGCTCTACCCTTAGCTCATCCAGAAGTTCCTGAATCGTCTCTACGTGTGATATCTCTAAATCTTCTCCGTTAACTATCAGCCTCATAAAAACAAAAACCGCATCCCTGGAAGGATACGGTTCACCTTCCCTTCCCTACGCCGGAATTACCCGTCTCAGGTTCAAGGGGTCTCCCTCTTACAGAATCAAGATTTCAGATCACAGATAACAGACTTTTATTCTGAGTTCTGTGCTCTGGGGTCTGTGTTCTGTTTTGGAACTCTCAGGCCTTTCAGCCTCCCCCGGGGATTAATTCAAGTATAGATTAGTATTAGAAATAATGTCAATCTTCGAGGTAGCCAAGTGTCAAGCCAAAATAGAAATGTCCTATTTTCACCAAAATAGAAATGTCCGGT
>DYHX01000080.1 GCA_020723925.1 Nitrospira japonica
TCCATTGAGAATTATACCCTTTTTTGAATTTGCATAATTCATGTTACACTATCGTCAGGCAATGACTTGCCTTTTTCCAAAAGGCTTATAATCTTTTCAATCTGCCCATCAGTCAATTCTTTCATATTTTAATTTTCTAAAAATCCCTGCACTTAAATCTCTTTATGCCTTTAATCATATCAAAATCGCTGTCTTCGCTGATTATGCCTTTGAGTTTGTTATTTACAACTACAGAAGCATGGATTGCATCTCTTGATACAAGTGAAGGATACTTATCCATAAAAGTAATCGCTGAAAAAATCTCATTCTTAGATACAGGGAAAGGGTTAGGGAAGATATCAAGGAGATACCGGCATGCTGCAATGCCTTTAACTCTCTTATTCCTGTGAGTATAAACATAGAGGACTTCCTGTAAAACCTCCACGTCTATATTAGCTGCAATCTCGCCTGAAGTTATTTTAGCAATAAGTCTTCTGCAAGGTTCTTTAAGAGGATGTTCCCTGCCGAGGGAATAGAGTATGATATTAGTATCAATGAGCTTCAATTTCTTTTATGCGGGTCTTGGTTATCTTCTTTTTTTCTTCTGCCCACGATGATATATCTATCTCCATTTCTTTAGAGAAAAGTCTTTGAAATGCCTGTATTGCTGTTTTCTTCCTTGGTTTAACCATCTTTTCCCTCAATACGTCTCGCACTAATTGTCCCACTGATTCTCCCCGCTCCTTAGCTTCTCTTTGAATCTCTTTGTATTCATCAGGGTTGAGTAAGATTTCCAATCGCTTTGTAAGCATATGTTACCTCCGTATATTTATACGGATATTATACAGTAGATATTTGTTTCTGTCAAAAATAAAAAGGATCGAATCCTTGATGTATTAAACAGATATTACCTACTACCAATATCTCAGGTAACAGCCTACATCTAAATTCTTCCTCATGCAGAAATAATACTCGTAACTACAAGGAACACTGTAAGACAGATTATCACAATAATCGTCCCCCAGGATATGTAATTATAGCTTTTGTGGTTGATATAATCTCCCATTATCTTAGTGTTATTCACAAGGGATAGTGCGTATATCAAGACAAAGGGAAGCAGTATCCCGTTTACAACCGACGCTAAAATCATGAGAAATACAAGGGGTGCACCTGGGATTAATATCAGCAGGGCAGAAACAACTATGAGGGCTGTGTATATCCACATGAACTGAGGCGCCTCTTTGAATGTCTTGTTAACGCCTGCCTCCCAGCCCATAGCCTCGCATATGTAGTATGCTGTTGCGAGGGGGACGATTATTGCGCCGAGGAGGGAGCCATTTGCAAGGCAAAGGGCAAAGATAAAGGATGCATATCCCCCAGCAAAAGGCTTAAGTGCAACGGCTGCCTCTGATGCCTCATTTATCCTTATACCTAATGGGAAAAGAGTCGTCGCACATGTAACTATAATGAAAAATGCGATTATGTCTGTTATGGAACACCCTACTATTACATCAAGCCTTGATACCTTATAGTCTTCTCTTCTTATCCCCTTTTCTGCTATGGATGACTGGAGGTAAAACTGCATCCATGGGGTTATTGTTGTGCCTATGATAGCTATGCTTAATACAACAAACTCAGGGTCCCATTTTATCTGCGGGATAAAAGTGCTCTTAAAAACCTCAACCCAGCTCGGCTTTGCCATAAACCCTGAAATGACATATCCAAAGTATAGAAGACATGCAATAAGAAGTATTCTCTCAACCGCCCTGTAACTGCCCTTTGTGACGAGAACCCACACCGATATAGCGCCGATTGGAACCATTATGTATTTGCTCAGGCCGAGGATTTCCATAGACGCTGCCCATCCTGCAAAATTAGCGAGGGTTGTCCCGAAGTTTGCTACGAGAAGTGCTAACATCATATAGAAAGTTGACCTCACACCATAGTTTTCTCTGATAAGGTCTGAGAGCCCCTTACCAGTAACAACACCCATTCTCGCAACCATTTCCTGTATTACAACAAGGGCTATAGTTGTGGGTATCAATACCCAGAGGAGGGAGTATCCAAATCTTGCACCCGCCACAGAATAGGTCGTTATGCCGCTCGCGTCGTTGTCTATGTTTGCGGTTATTATCCCCGGGCCCATGATGGCAAGAAATAGGGCTATTTTTTTATAGAGGCTCACACCTTTCTCCTCTTACGCTTAGCTGACGGAGGTAAAATCCTGTCTATCACATCATCTACTGTAACAATACCGAGGAGATATCCATCAGCATCAACCACTGGAAGGGCTACAAGGTTATACTTTGATATAATCTCTGCAACAACCATCTCATCAGCCTCAGGGCAAACTGTCTTGAGCTTGGTCTCCATGATATCTGAAAGCCTTGCATCCGGGTCTGAGAGGAGCATCTCCCTCAGGGATGCTACACCGATGAGCTTTTCATCTTTATCAACAACATAGATGTAATATACGGTCTCAATATCAGGCGCATCCTGTCTGAATCTTTCGATAGCCTCTATGATGGTCGTTTCTGGAGGATAGGCGATAAATTCATTTGTCATAAGCCCGCCTGCTGTGTCCTCTTCATGTCCGAGGAGTTCCTGTATGTCCTCGGCCTCCTCCTTCTCTATATGCTCAAGGATCTCCTTTGCCTTTTCTGCAGGAAGGTCACTCAGGACATCAGCAGCCTCATCAGGTGGCATCATCTCGATGATATCCGATGCCTTCTCTGTGTCCATTCCAGTTATTATTGCTGCCTGTGTATCTGGCTCAAGCTCTGATAGGGCCTCAGCAGCTGTCTCTACATCAAGGTCTTTAAAAAATGTAGCGCCCTCTTTGTGAGAGACCTGGCTTATTATCGCTGCCAAATCTGCAGGATGCAGTTCAGAGACCATCTGCCTCGGGACTGTCAGGGATATTGTTGTTAGTTTTGGCTCAAGCGGCTGTATGTAATTCCAGCTTATCAGGTTAAACGGGAGGTGTGCCCTAAATAGTTTCATAAAATCCTCCCCGCCCCTCTCGACGCCGAGTCTCCGGAGTATCCCCCTCATTCCAACATCAACCGCAATAAGGATGGCATCAGAGTTATACCCCTCAAGCCTTATATCATTCACTCTGACAACCTTTGCACCATTTGCATCAACTATCTGTTTATCGAGAATGTCCCTTACAGCAAGCAGATCTTCCTCTCCCATATCATATGGGTTCAGGGATTCGCTGTATATCTTTGCTGCCATTATCCTTTTGTTGAATATGTTTATATCTGTCCATGGAATCTTGAACAGCCTCTTCTTCCTTTCAACTATAATGGCATTGATCCTCGGCAGAGGTTCACCCCTGACAACAATAATATCCCTTACCCTGCCAAGGTCTTCCCCCTTCGGGTCAAGGACAGGTTTTCTCAGGATCTCGCTTAAAAATAGTTCACCGAATAATGGCATCTTACCTTTCCCTCATATCGCTATAATGCACTTTCTCCTCCCCCTCGAATCCTCGAACCCTTCTGCTATCTGAATTATGAACCCTGCCATGCCTGCCTTCTATGTTTCCTTTTAAAAACAATGGCTTGACTTATAAAGTATAGCTCAGTGCGGCTATTTCAGCAACCTCTTTTCTAACCCACTAACTCTAACCCCAATAAGACGTATCTTCTTCTTTATCTCAATCCTTCTAAGTGCCTCGAAGGCAGCCTTTCTTATAGCATCTAATGAGTCTGCTGGCTCGGGAAGGGTCTTTGTCCTTGTGTGGGTCTTGAAGTCGCTGAACCTTATCTTTACGGCCACTCTCCTGCCTTTATACCCTGCCTGCCTCATCCTATCTACAACATCCCTTGTAAGCTCTGCAAGGTTCTTTGCAATCGTCTGCCAGTCATTCGTGTCTGCCTGAAAGGTTGTCTCCCTGCTTATTGATTTTGGCTCATAGTGTGTAACAAGGGGGCTTTCGTCTATCCCCCTCGATGCCTCATAGAGATAGTGACCATAAAATTTCCCAAAGTGGCTGATAAGCTCGTCGAGTGGTTTTGATACGAGTTCCCCTATGGTATTTATACCAATGCCTTTAAGATACGCTTCTGTCTTCGGCCCCACACCCCAGAGCTTTCTTACAGGCAGAGGCCATATAAGATTCTCTATATCATCTGCTGTGATTATGGTCAGGCCATCAGGCTTTCTCATATCAGATGCAATCTTGGCAAGGAGCTTGTTTGGGGCAATACCTATTGAGCAGGTGAGTCCAGTCCCTTGCCTTATTCTCTCCTTTATCTTTTTAGCTATCTGCTCAGCGTGCCCTGGAAGTTCAGATATATCAAGAAATGCCTCGTCGATTCCAACGTCCTCAATGATCGGAGTAATTTCCCTCAGGATATTTTTTACCTTTTCAGACATTCTCGAATACTCCTCATAATCAACCGGAAGAAATATTGCCTCTGGACATAGCTTATACGCAGTCCTTAAGGGCATGGCTGAGTGAATACCGAATTTCCTTGCCTCATATGATGCAGTGGAGACAACACCCCTCTTGGTAGGGTCGCCATCTCCACCTATAACAACAGGCTTTCCGATGAGCTCTGGATGACGCTTCTGCTCAACTTCAGCAAAAAATGCATCCATGTCTATGTGTAGGATTCGACGCATCAATTTATTTTAGCTCAAGCAGATAAATTTTAATTCTGCGGCGTCTATTTGTTTTGTGTTGACAACTTTTATCAACCATAGTAATATCTAAAGAAAAAATGAATCTTTTTGCAAGTAAACTTAAGAATCTCAGAAAAAATAAACGTATAGGCATTAGAACACTTGCGCATAAGCTTGGAGTCTCATATACCTATATAAGTCACATTGAGGCTGGCAGAGTCATTCCAGCAGAAAAGCTTATTAGAAAAATTGCCCGCTTCTTTAAGGTAAATGCAGAAGAACTTCTTGTCAAATCAGGCAAAATACCAAAAGATGTTAAAAAAATAATTTATAAGCATCCTGAGGAGGTTATTTACTTACTTCGTGAATCATTTGCAAATTACACTCCACATCCATCGAAGACTGAAGTAATAGAGAAATTCTTTAATAAATTTAAAAATAAATACCAAATTAAGAGTCTCACCTTTATAGCGGAAGATAACATTATAGAATCCTTGAAGGCCATTCCAGATGAGAGCATTGATGTTGGAATAGCGATACCCGCTTTTGATATAGAAGAAGTATACAATCCATTTTTGATGGGAGAAACAAAAAAAGAAGAATATTTAATATCTTTATCCGAGAAATGGCTATCTGAGTATCAGCGAGTATTAAAGCCTCAAGCCAACCTTTTTGTTTTTTCTATCCCAAAATATTTGATTTATTTCGCTACCTATCTTGACAATCATATGACATTCAAATACTGGTTTGCATACGAAACAAAAATTAATTCTCACGGCATACCATTAATACCGAATCAGTTAGGGATTATTTTATTCGTAAAGGATAAAAATAAGTTTCTCATTAATAAAGTAAGAGAGCCTCACAAAAAATGTCTTGCCTGTGGGGATTTTTTGGCTGATTGGGGTGGGAAAAAACATCTTAGAAATCCAGACGGAACTGTTATCTCTGATGTTTGGGTAGATCTACCCGATTCCACTAAATACTGGCCTTTTAAACATTACATACCAGAAGAAGCATTCCATAGAATATTAAAGCTCTCAATGAAACCAAATAATAATGCTTTGATAGCACCTATTGGAGGAATCCATTATGACGTTGGCGCTTAACAGAATATACCATGGGGACTTAATAGAAATTATGAAAAGGTTTCCAAACGAATCTTTCGACTTAGTTTTTGCTGATCCTCCATATAATCTTGAAAAATCTTACTCTGCATATGAAGATAATAAAAAAGATAAAGAATATATTGAATGGTGTAATCAATGGTTAGAGCAATATGTTCGTGTGCTTAAACCTTCAGGTTCTCTTTTTGTTATCAATCTTCCTAGATGGAGTTATCAGCATGCTGTTTTTCTGAATAGATATCTTTATTTCAGACATTGGATTGCTTGGGATGCGTTGTCTGAACCACGTGGCAATGTAATGCCCGCTCATTATGCTATTTTTTATTACACAAAAAGCAAAAAACATTTTACCTTCAATAATGTTGAGTTTTCATTTACGCCAAATCTTTGTTATCGTTCTAAATGTATTAGAAACCGTCCACCATCTATTAAAAAGCCCCTTTCCGATATATGGACTGACATACATAGAATTAAACATAAAAAAGATAGAGATGAACACCCTTGCCAACTACCTGTAAAGTTATTAGAAAGAATCATCCTTATTGCAAGTAACGAGGGAGATATTGTCTTTGATGGTTTTGTTGGCACTGGCTCTACAGTTATCGCTGCAAAAAAACTTAATCGTCACTATGTTGGTATTGATATTGATCGAAAATATATTGAGATAACAGAAAAGAAACTAAAGGCAATAGTAAGTCTTTTAAGATTACCTGAAACTGTTGCTATTTAGAGATGTTTTTTTGCTTTGTAAAATATTTCGCCGGCACATGGGTTAACACTATAGCTTCCAACATAGATAATGTCTTAATATTCAGGAAGTAATGACAACCATCCACTAATCTTCTTAAATCTTTTTGCCTTGCTAACCATCCGCCTCCATCCACAAAGTTTACGAATGCCCTGTTTTCCTGATGTTGAATATTCCTATGACTGATCTTTTGATAACATGCAAGCATATCTCTTGCCTTTGTTGACTGCCCACTTGATGTTGTTTCCTGGTACGATGACATTATTAATACATATGGGTTATTAAGATTGGGGATAGCCCAGTCAACTGTTACATCGACTACAGATGTAATTCCTGCGGCATGACCGACGCCATACTTCTTTCCTATTTTTTCGAGTTCATTCTTTATTAAGCCTTCAACCAAGTCACCTTTCCAGTTAGAATAAGTTCCCATATACTTATCCTTCAATTTGATTCTCAGTTCATCTTCCTCAAGATGTTCAGCTAAACTTGTCAGTTTTAATCTTTCTCTATAAAATCGTGGAAGATGTTTCTTAAGTAGAGTATTCTCCTTCCCATTAACAAAAATTTTTGCTATTTTCTGCGCAAAAGACCCATCAACTCTTAGTTCTTTGTTTATCCTTTTAATCGACCATTCTCTATCAAAACTTCCCTCAAGCTTTCTAAGCAAAGTTATTATTCTCTTAAATTTTTCCTCTGATAAATACAACTTACCTAAAACTCTTAGAAGACCATTTGGTTCATCTCTCAGAAATGATATAAGATTATCTATCGTGACCTTTTTAATAGTAGCAGTTTTTCTGTGTTCAACAATTTCAGTAATCCGTTCATTAATAAACGAATCGAATCTTTTTTCAAGCCGCTCATCATTATAGAACGGCAGGCTCGTCTCGATTGCCTCTTGGAACGTTAGCTTTCTAAGTTGTTCCGACATGATTAAAAATATCAGAAACTTAAGCTATAGTCAATCTGAACTAAATAAATATCGGTTTTGAGGACTTTTTAATTATCCCCTTCTCCTCTGCCATTTCAAAAAGCTTTTTTACAGATGCAATCCCGTCTTCACCTATATCAATTGAATAATCATTGACATATAGATTAATGTGCGCGGCTATAACAGAGTCTTCCAGTTCCTGAGAGTGCTCCTTTATATATTTTTTTGGCTCATCCCTTTTGTTCATGGCATAAAGAACGCTTTCTCTTATAAGACCATCTACTTTATTTATCAATCCAGTTCCTAAACTTCTTTTTGCGATTATACATCCGAGGGGAATTGGGAGCCCTGTCTCCTCTTCCCACCACTCTCCGAGGTCAATGATGCGCTTGAGGCCATAATATGGATATGTAAAACGGCTCTCATGAATAATAAGACCTGCATCAACAGTGCCTTTTTTCACAGCGTCCATAATCTTATGAAATGGTATAACCTTTATATTATCTTTAAAGGATGCATCATAGAGCTGAAGGAGAAGGAATGCTGTTGTAAGCTTCCCAGGAATCGCAATCTTTTTGCTCTGGAGATCCTTCATCGCATAGTCTTCCCTTGCGACAACCAGCGGGCCGCATCCCCTTCCTATGGCACCACCAGAACGTAAAAGACAATAGTGTTCTCTCAGGCGTCCAAATGCATGGTATGAGACCTTTGTAATATCAAGCTTTGCGTGCAATGCCATCTGGTTTAAGGTCTCAACATCCAATAGGATTTCTTTGAATCGCAATTCCCCTGCATCAATTTTCCCATGCACAAGGGCATAGAAGATGAAGGTGTCATTCGGGCAAGGGGAGTAGCCGAATGTGAGGTCTGACACAAAACAACCTCCTTACCTGTTTTTTAGTGATGAGTGATCCGTGATGAGTTGAAAGAAAATACCCATGACGCATTACGCATCATGCGTTACGATCTTTCCCATTATTCATCACCAACTACTCATTTAAACCAGTGTGAAACAATAATAGCAAAAAATAAGGCAGGAAAGGAAAGGGTTTTTCATTACGAACGTGAGCATAAAGGCAGCAAAAACTGCAAAAATATTATGGTATAATAGTATTAATTGACATTTTTATCTTCCTGTGAATTTAATACAAACT
>DYHX01000014.1 GCA_020723925.1 Nitrospira japonica
TTATCTGTCGATTATAAAAATTATGAGACAGCCTTTCCTATATCTATTTTAAGGTATAATGACTCGTCACTTGTTACTAAATACTACGGAATATTAAACGGTATTGACTGAAACCTGAGCTTCAATCCAAGTCTATTATAACATCCGTTATCTATCTTTCCATCCATATAGGATAAAATCGTTGATGCATGGCATCTTTCCACAGAGAAGCCATTTTTTACTGAGTCTTTAAGTGCTGACCTGAAGTTCTTACGTGCATCGGCTGCATTGCCCTTCAGGAATTCTATTTCGCCAATACCAAGCTTGCAATATATGATTCCTCTTGGATCCTTTGTCTTCTTGAAGAGGTCAGAAGATTTATGAAAAAGGGCTTCTGCCCTTCCAAGCTTGCCTAACATCATGTATGTCTTGCCATAGCTCCACAGGGTGTATGCGTAACTGACAATGTCGCCAATCCGCCTGTAAAGAGTCGCTGCCTTTTTGAAGTGAGCGGCAGCGCTGGCATTATCGTTCATCATCCTCATAGCATTTCCAATGCCGCAGTGGGAGTACGCGATTCCAAAAGTATCCTTCAGTCCTGAAAATAGTTCATTTGCAGCCGTGTAGTATTTAAGCGAGTCTCTGAATGACCCTGCAACACGCGATGCCCCTCCAAGCCCGCAAAGACTGTATCCAATGCCATGCTCGTACCTCGCCGCTCTGAAGATGTCCCGTGCCTTTTGGAATGACTTAATGGCAGCAATGATATCACCCTTAATGCGCAGTGCCCCTGCCTCTGCCCATAGTGTGAATGCAATGCCCTTATCATCACCCTTTTGTTTATATATCTTTTTTGCATCAGAGAAGAGCTTTAACGCGTCCTTCCACATGCCTGATGCCCTCAAGGAGAGTCCAAGCCCGGCTGTTGCATCCGCAGTTGACAAACCGTCTTTCATCTTTTTGCTTAGCGTAATTGCTTCCGAGTAGCTTTTTGCCGCAATTTTAAAATCTCCTACCATCCTGTATGTATCACCAATGGATAAAAGACAGTGCAGCACGCCTTCTGTATCGTTGTTTTTTTTATAAGCACTCATTGCCCTTTTGAAAAGATTGAGGGCATCACTGTGTTTAGACTTATCCCTTAATTGCTCTGCCTTATAGAGAATGCTATCTGTTGTCAAGTATACCTCTCAACATCCTTGTCAGAACTCCATAGTCTTCAGAATTAAAGAATGCAGAGCCTATGACAAGGATGTCTGCCCCTGCATCTGCAATCTCGCGTGCGTTGTCAACTTTCACGCCACCGTCAATCTCGATAAGAGTTGCAAGCCCCTTCTCCACGAGAATCTTTTTCAGGGTCTTAATCTTGTCGATCATCTGTGGAATGAAGCCCTGCCCCCCAAACCCTGGATTAACAGTCATAAGAAGCACCATGTCCACATCAGAGAGTATGTGATCAAGGCTCCAGATCGGAGTTGCTGGATTCAATGATACCCCTGCCTTTATCCCGCTCTCCTTTATCCACTGCACTGTCCTGTGCAGATGCACAGATGCCTCAAGGTGAACGGTGAGTATATCAGCACCTGCCTTTATAAAATCCCTGAGGTATTTGTCTGGTTCCTCTATCATCAGATGCACATCAAGGGAAAGTGTGGTTATCTTTCTTATTGACTCGACTACAGATTGCCCGATTGTTATGTTCGGGACAAAATGGCCGTCCATTATATCGATGTGGAGCATGTCAGCGCCAGCAGCCTCAGTAGCCTTTATCTCTTCGCCAAGTCTCATAAAATCAGCAGAAAGTATTGATGGAGCAATCTTAACCATTTCGACCCCCTAAAGTTCAAAACATCTCACTTTATTCTCCCCATAACTGAAGATGGATTATCTCACCGGCTTTTATCTGAGAGTTAGGGTTAGGTTTCTGAGATTTAACCCTTTCGCCAGAACCTGCAATCTCAACCCTGAGACCGAGCCTCTCAGCAAGTTCCTCAGCCTCTTGCCTTGACCTGCCCTGAAAGTCAGGGCAATAATAAATTACATCATATGGCCCTGAACTCACAAGAAGCGTAATTTTTTCTCCCACCATATCTTCTGGATCTGGTTTCTGTGCAATTATCCTGTCTTTCTCTACAGAATTGGAATGGACACGAATAAGTTTAGCAATTTTCAAACCATTTTGTAATAAGATGGACTCTGCCTTTTCGAGGGACTCTCCAACCACCGCAGGGATTGACCGAATCTTTGGCCCCTTGCTCAATGTTACTTTTATCCCCCTTCGTTCCTTTACCTTATTTCCTGCAGGCACGTCCTGCCTGAGAATGTGGCCATGAGGTATGGTCGAATCATAATCCTCACCCTCTATCTTAAGATAAAGCCCCTTCTTATTTAAGAGGTCATTTGCTTCAAGAAGGCTTTTCCCGGAAAGGTCAGGGACATCTACAGTCCTGCTGAAACTCAGGACCTTGAACGTCAAATATCCAAATAACAGTCCAAGGAGAATAAACCCCGCAATATAAAGAGGGATTTTTATCAGTTTGTTCATGCCTTTCTGCAAATCTTCACCCCAAAACCATCAATGTCGTATTTATCCGGATATGTCCTGAAGAATCCATTCCTCATAAACCCCTTAATAATAGGATTCAAGGGGTCATGGAGTCAAGGGTTCGTGAACAGTCCAAAAACAGACATAGAGTTATAAAGTGGTTAATACCAATATCTGAGACAGGCATGGCAGGTGAAAGACAATGGAAACTAATTTATAAATAACCCCTAAATTGAGTGATTCTTGTGTCAGATAATGCTTTTAGACAGGCGAGACGCCTGTACTACTACTCTAATTGAATCACCCAACAGGTAGGACAGCCGTCTCGGCTGTCCTTGAATTGCATTAAAAATCGCTTAACTTAGGGAACAAATTTTAGCTCTGGATTTTGGTCTGAAAAATAACTTGTCCGGTATATGTTACAATTAAATCCATGGATATACATCAGCTAAAGGTATTCGCCTCAGTATTTAAGAACAAAAGCTTCTCAAAGGCATCCGAAGAGCTTTACCTCACACAGCCCACCATAAGCGACCATATAAAGACGCTGGAGGAAGAGCTTGGATGTAAACTATTCGACAGACTGGGCAGGACAATTATTCCCACAAAGGAGGCAGAGGTCTTATATAGCCATGCTATGGAAATTATAGAAAAAGCCAATAATATTAAGGATACCATCGGTCAGTTCAAGAAAGAAATCACAGGCGATTTGATTATCGGTGCAAGCACAATCCCCGGCACATATTTAATGCCCCTTGTTATTGCGAGCTTCAAGAAACAACATCCCTCCGTTTCCTTTCAGGTAGTCATATCCGACTCTAAGGTGATAATAGAAAAGATTTCGAGGCATGAATTACTTATGGGGATCGTTGGAGCAAAGCTAAGCAACGGACAGCTGAACTTCATACCCTTTTTGGAAGACGAGTTGATAGTGGTGTCTTCACCTTCATTGATAAAAAAAGACAAGGTAACATTGGAGGAGCTAATCAAAATACCCATGGTCTTAAGAGAAGAGGGCTCGGGCACGCGAAGAGAAGCAGAGAGGATTTTAGAAGGGAAAGGCATTGCCCTTGACAGCATTAAGATTTCAGGGGTATTCGGCTCAACAGATGCAGTAAAACAGGCAGTAAAAGGCGGCATGGGGATTTCGATACTCTCAAAGCTCTCTGTTGCCGATGAATTAAAGTTCAAGACACTTAAGGAAATAAAGGTCAAAGACATTCAGATGAAAAGAAAACTCTATATTGTCACCCACAAAAAAAGAACACTACCGGCGGTGTATAACATATTTTTAGAATATCTAAAAACACACCATAGATAAAGCTTAAACCCACTTCACCACAGGGACTTTCTTTTCAGCATATCTACGCAAAATACTATACAGATTAGCATTGCCCTATAAATTCCACTGTTAATATAGATATTTCCTATTTGACTTATTGAATATATCTATCATATTTTAATTCTACGAGGGGTAAAGGGGCTGGCGCCCCGCCTGGTCTGCAAAACCAGCGTCACGGTGAAAGGCAGGCCTGATGGAGGTTTGCCACACTTAGAAGGAGCCGTGGTGGGTTCGATTCCCACTGCTCCTCTCCAGAAATCTTAGCAGGAGGTATGTATGGAGGAGATACGACAGGCAAGCATCATGGTTTTACTGAGTGGTTTAGCAGTCGGTGTTCTTTTCGGCTTTGTGCTGCAAAGAGGGCGATACTGTATGAATTCGGCCTTCAGGGATATTATATTTGTCAATGATTTTACCCTGTTTCGCTCGTACCTGCTTGCCCTATTAATCGCCATAATCGGTGCAAACTTCCTTGAAGACCTCGGTTTCATGGGTGATAATGGCTTGAGACGTCAATCATTTAATATAGTTGCAAATGTTGTGGGAGGCTATATCTTTGGTATCGGGATCGTAATGGCTGGAGGTTGCGGTAGCGGAATTATCTACAGGATGGGCGAGGGTTATACTTCTGCCTTTGTAGCAACCCTTGGCTTTGTCTCTTCCCTTGGTGCCACATATCATGGCCCACTGCAGCCTGTAATGAAATATTTAAAGAGCTTTAAGGTGTCTATAGGTGAAGGAGAAAATGCTATAAGTAATCCCGCTTTATGGGACATTGTTTGGGGACACTCCATGAAGTGGTTTGTTATTGCTGTAATTGCAGCCATAATTATTCCTATCGTATTGAAAGGAAAACCCTTTGCCAGAGGTCCTAAAAAAGGCTATTCATGGTCTCTCACAGGCGTTCTGCTTGGGTTTATCCTAATACTTGCGCTATGGGCATCAAACCATTGGGGCGGACAGACAAGAGGACTTTCAGCAGCAGGGCCAACCGCTGAGGCATTTCTTGCATTAACAATGGGGGACAGCATGTCAAAATTTGACCCCATGTTTGATTTCGGGGGGATATTCAAAGGGACATGGAGTGCGTTATACATTTTCGGCATTCCACTGGGTGCTTATCTAAGTGCAAGGGGACTCGGTGAATTTAAATTGCAGGCCCCACCTGCAAATGAGATTATGAGGGTCTTCGGCGGCAGCCTTATTATGGGATTTGGCGCTGCAACAGCAGGAGGATGCACAGTTGGACATGCCTTAACAGGGGTATCTTCATTGGCATTATCAAGCATTGTTGCAACCATCTTTATGATACTCGGTAACTGGACAATTGTTTACTTTATGTTCATAAAACCGATGAAGGATTAAGTGAAGTAAAAAGAATAAGACCCAAGTTGAGCGATTTATTATATAAAACCATGACAGCCGAGACGGCTGTCCTACCCTATGGGTGATGTCGTTAAACAGTAGGACAGGCGTCTCGCCTGTCAAAGAGTGATTTATAATCAAAGAATCGCTCAATTTAGGTAAGAAACATAAGGTTAAGCTTCAATATCTGTGCGTGGGGGAGAAGCAAATGAATATTCCAGAGATAAGGCGATGTCTAATCTGTTAACCTCAGGTTTCAGTTTGAAACCTATATCAGGCTAAATTGAAAAACAAACTTCAAACAGGGAGGTTAACAATGATTTTAAAAAGGAATATGTGGGCTGTTTTAGCCATTTTGATGATGGGTTTTATTGCACTGCCATATGTCGCAAAGGCGAATGATATTGTTGAGCAGATTAAAAAAGAGCGCGTAAAAGCAAGGTTTCTTCTTGTTGAGCTTGGAGCCACACATGAAGAAGCAGAAAAGATTATTCCAAGGGATAGAAGATTGTGCAGCCTGTCATATCCAGTATTTCAAAGAATGGAATAACGCACCCCATTCACAGGCGATAGTTTCATCAAAGGCCGCATACAAAAACTATGTAAAAGATTTAAAGGCTAACGGCTTAAAGCCTGGCAGGACAGAGATGGCAGCCTGCGATACCTGCCATGCACCAACCATGCAAAAATACGTTTCTGATAAGGTATACGAAAAGGTGGCTGATATTATCGGAGGGGATGATGACGAAAAGTTTAACACGCTAAAACCCATAGGTGTAGGCTGTATCGTCTGTCATTCAATGCATCCAACCGGCGAACTGGGCGATAAATTTTATGGCACCATTAAATCTCCAAAGGGCGCTCCCCATGGCACAATTCATATGCCCGATATGTCAAAGGGCGAATTCTGCCAGAAGTGCCATCAAACCCTTGATACAAAAGTCCTTGAGCCTATCAAGGCAAAGGGCATGAGATTCGGCAAAACAGAAACAATATGGTGCACAACCAGCTATGATGACTGGAAAATAAGCGGGTCAAAAACAACATGTCAGGAGTGCCACATGGAGCCCTACGAAGGTGAAGCCGCCATCGGCGGACCAAAAAGAACACTTCACAGGCATCATTTCCCTGGCTCACAAAACAAGGAAATGCTTGAAAAAGCAACAGACATCACCATAAGCACCATGGATATGAAGAACGGAACAGTTGTTGCAAATGTGGAGATATTCAACAAGGCTCACAAAATAATACCGTCAGGATGTCTCATTCTCGCTGATATCATCCTGAAAATAAATGTCAGGGATGACTCGGACAAAGTTATATATTCAAGAGAAAAGTCTATATATGCAGGCTCACCAGGAATTATGCCTGCATTTGCTGCTGAAAAATGGAAAGAGGTTCCGAGAACTGCTGCCATATGGCTACTTGATGATTATGACAGGACAACGGCACTTCAGGTTGGCAAAAACCTCGTAACCGTACAGTTTAAAGTCCCCTCTAACACAAAAGGTGTGACTGTTGATGCTGAATTAGTCCATAAACAAAAAGGCAAGACGACAGTGATGAAAAAACAATCCGCTTCCATAAGCCTGAAGTAAATATTAAGGGGCTGCCTTTGGCAGCCCTAAATTTAACCTCAGGAGCGCCTTATGAAATTAGTTAAGACAGTTTTTGCTGTTTTAGTCTTTATAATTACAATCTCATTTGCATTCATCTCCATTGCTGGTGATAATCCAAAGATTGCGATTGCTAATGCATTAGCCAAATTCATGTCCTCAATCCCCGATGATGGGTGGCTAATATCTGCTGAAAAACTTCATGAGAAAATCACAAGGGGAGATAAAGATTTTATTGTTGTTGATGTGAGACCAAATGTGGATGACTACGAAGAAGGTCACATCCCGGGTGCAATCTATATGGACTGGCGTGATGTAACGAGGGAAGACATGCTTGAGTTTCTGCCAAAAGACAAAATGGTGATACTTTACTGCAGCACAGGTCATCTTGAAAATCAGGCGCTGGTTGCCCTCAGGCTTTTAGGGTATAAGGCTTATGCTTTAAGATATGGAATTATGTCATGGGCAGAGACAAGGCATACAGAGCAAACCATCAATGCATTAAATAAAGCAAAAATAGCAGGTTATCCTGTGGGAAGGGGTATGGGCCCTAAAGAGAAAGAAAAGGCAAAGAGAAGGGCGATTGAAAAGACAGGGTGTTAACGAACGGTTGAATTTACATTTACCAATTTCAATCAAGCTTCTATTAATTTGATAGGGAAAATCTATCTATTTTCTGTCATACCGTGAAAATAACTATTGGAAATTCCATTTCTGAAACGATTATGCTTTTTAAGCTAAACCAAATCACATGGAGGTTAACGTATGCGTATTTCAAAATTACTGGTTTTAATGCTTTCGCTTCTTTTCTCCCTGTCCACACCCCATCTTTCTCTTGCAAAGGAGAGACAGGTAGAAGTCACAATTCAATTCAATCTCAACGCACCTGCTGATGCAAAGGATGTAAGGCTCTGGGCTCCTTATTCTGTATCTGATGAAAATCAGACCATAGAGGATATAAAAGTCAAAGGAAACTTCTCAAACAGTGGTGTTTATAGAGAAGGCGAAAATGGCAATATGGCTCTTTATGCTGAATGGAACAGCCCTTCAAAAGAACGGACACTGACTTATACTTTCAAGGTGAAACGAAAAGAGGTTGGTAAAAAAAATTTCCCTAAAAAAGAACTGCCATCCTCCGGAGAGGAATTCAAGCAATATCTTAAATCCACAAACCTTGGACCAACAGAAGGAAAGGTTAAAGAATATGCAATGAAGATAACAAAAGGCAAAGAGACCACACTCGCAAAGGCAAGGGCTATATATGACTGGATTGTTGAAAATATGTATCGTGATCCAAATATAAAAGGTTGTGGTTTTGGTGAAGTTGAAAGGCTTCTTGAGACAAGAGGCGGTAAATGCGGAGACATACACTCTGTATTTGTAGCGCTTGCAAGAAGCGTTGGAGTGCCATCAAGGGAAATTTTTGGAATCCGTATTCCAAAAGGAAAAGATGGTGACATGACAAAGGCACAGCACTGCTGGGCGGAGTTTTATATGCCAGGATATGGATGGGTTCCTGTTGACCCATCAGATGTAAGAAAGGCGATGCTTGAGAAGAAGATAACAGATCCTAAAGAAGTAAAAGACCTTGTCGAATATTTCTTCGGTGCTGTTGAAGAAAACAGAATCGCATACCAGACAGGTAGAGACCTTATGCTCAATCCGTCGCAAAAGGGTGAAAGACTGAACTACTTCATGTATCCATACGCAGAGGCTGATGGAAAACCTTTGAATGAGGACTTATTTGGATTTAATATTGGTTATAAGATAAATTTTAAGGAACTGTAGGAGAAAACATGCTCATTGATGCAAGAGGACTTGGCTGTCCTAAGCCAGTTGTAATGGCAGAGGAGGCACTCTCAAAGATAGATGAAGGGGTAGTGACAATTCTTGTTGACAATGAGGCGTCTGTTAAAAATCTTTCGAGATTTGCCACAAAGAATGCGATGTATGTTGAGACTGAGAAGGAGGAAGATTATTGGAAGGTGAAGATAGTTAAGGGGTATCCGTGTGAAATTGAAATTAAAGGTCACCCTGAACTTGATTCAGGGTCTAATGAGATGCTGAAACAAGTTCAGCATGACACATCCGGAGTTCAGAGTTCGGAGTTTGAAAAAGAAGTAGAAAAGGATATTCTTCTTGTCATTGGGACAGATACTATGGGGAAAGAGGAAGAATTAGGGAGGGTTTTGATGAAGGGTTTTTTTGAAACTATGAAAGTTACTAAGGAAATTCCCCACACAATCTTTTTCTTAAATGCTGGTGTTAAACTAACAACTGTTGCGGGCGATATAGTCGCAATCCTTAAGGATATAGAGGCAATGGGTGTTGAGATTTATTCATGCGGCACATGTCTGAAACACTATAATCTCGAATCGGAACTAAAGGTCGGTCACAGAGGCACAACGAATCACATAGTAGAGGGGATAAAGGATTTTAAGAAGGTGGTGTGGGTGTAGCGATCAGAGTAAGAATCACTTCAGGACTTCTTTTCATAAATGACCATCCCTTCATTTATTCTCTCTAAACCTAAATTGAGCGATTCTTTGATTATAAATCACTCTTTGACAGGCGAGACGCCTGTCCTACTGTTTGACGACATCACCCATAGGGTAGGACAGCCGTCTCGGCTGTCATGGTTTTATATAATAAATCGCTCAACTTGGGCTAAAATAAGTCCTCTACATTCCTCTATGAGCTTTATATCAACCTCGGCGTCTATTAATTCCTCTATCTCAACCCATGCCCTGAAGAAAAATTTCGATGGAAGCCCAGAGACAGCGAGGTCAATCTAAACACTTGTGATATACTTATACCATTAGTGGGTCAAGAAAGATAAAGAGAAAGGGGCTTGATATGAAGTGGGTTAACAGCTTAGCCTTTAAGATCATATCTGGCATATTACTGATTATAACGGCCACCTTCGGTGCATCTATCCTCTGGATATACCACAGCCAGGTTCAAGAGGAACATAGACATCATGTTGAGAAGGATGCCGGCATTATTATGGAGTTGATCAGAAAGGCATTGGAGGAACAGCTTGTAATAGGTATGCCTCTGGAGGGAGTGCAGACCCTAATCGACACTATTGCTACAGAGGAAGGGATAAAGACGATCCACATTACAGGAAAAGAGGGCATGGTTAAGTTATCAACAGACAGGTCTTTCTTAAACTACAGGTTTGAAAAGGGAAAGGAGAAGGGGTGTATCGTCTGCCATAAGAATGGGGTCGTGAGTCCTGGTGTCACCCTTGTTTCTACAGTTGACTATTCAGGGGAAAGGATAATGAGAAATGTAAGCCCTATTGAAAACAAGAAGGCATGTCAAGGCTGCCACTCCCCGGATAAGAGATACCTTGGTATGATTATAGTCGACTCATCAGTCTCCCTTGTTATCGCCCACATAAAAACCCTCCAAATGGAGCTTGTGGTAACCTTTCTTGTGGCCTTATCGGCTACAACACTTTTCATATATTGGTTCTCTGCCATCTATGTGAAAAGACCACTCCATAGATTGGTGGAAACCGTAAAGGCGATTGGTGGTGGGAATCTGCAGGCAAGGGCCGAGCTCAAGGGAAGGGACGAGCTTTCCGTTTTTGGGGCTTCAATAAACGAAATGGCAGGGCAGTTGGAAAGACAGGTAGAGGAGATACGGGCAAAGGGTTACGAGATAAGGGCGCTGAATGCCCTCAATGAGATTATTACGACAGCAAGCAAATACCTCAGTCTAAAAGATGTCCTTGAACCCACCCTCATAGTCATCACAAGGTCCCTTGAGGCATTAGAAGAGACAGGTGGCAGGAAGGTAAAGATAACTGGTGGAATATTCCTGCTTAACGATGAAACAGGGGAACTTTTGCTTTCCACAGCTCATGGAGTTTCGCCTGATTCCTTAGGGTGTAAGGGAAGGGCGGCATCAGGTGACTGCATCTGTGGTCTATCTGCCCAATCTGGAGAGGTTGTTGCCACTTCATACTGCCTCGCTGACCCAAGGCATACAAGGATGCCCTCAGTTCGCCCAGAGGAGGACCATGCACATATCAGTATCCCGCTAAAGTCTGGCGATAAGGTATTGGGCGTCATCTTTTTGCATTTCTCGCCGCCTGGTTATCAGCCCCAGCCATCGGACATTGCCACCTTCACCTCTATCGGGAGCTACCTTGGGCTGCACATCGAAAAGGCCAGACTTTATGAGAAGGTGCAGGAACTTGCCACCCACGACGGCCTTACCGAGCTGTACAACCACCGAGAATTCCACCGCCTTCTTGAACAGGAGGTTCAGAGGGCACGGCGGTACCCGAAGGAATTTTCCCTCCTTATGATGGACATCGATCACTTCAAACAGTTCAACGACACATACGGACACCTATCAGGGGATGAGGCCCTGAGAGCCATAGGGGTCATCATCAGGAAACATGCCCGCAGTGTAGATATAGCGGCCAGATACGGGGGAGAGGAGTTTGCTATTATCCTTACTGATACGCCATCGAAGCAGGCAGAGGAGGTGGCGGAGAGGCTGCGGTCATCGGTGGCAGGCCACACTTTTTCTATAAAAGGGGAAGTCGCCTCGCTGACTATAAGCATCGGTCTCACCTCCTTTCCAGCGGACTCTGACACAGGAGAGGGATTGGTAAAGGTAGCGGACAATGCCCTCTACTGCGCAAAAAGCAGCGGCCGGAACAGGGTTTATTGGTTTGCGGAGGGGCAAAAGAAGTGAACCCCCCACAACCTATGCATAGGTGTGGGGGTGAAAAGGTTATTTGATGAAATACTGCGAAATATATCTTATGGCTAAAAAGACGATAATCGTACCCAATAAGAGTTTTATGAACTTCTGTGGGACGAATTTCTGAAAGCGTGCTCCGATATACATACCGACAAAACCACCTGCACCAAAGAGAAACCCTAAGAACCAGTCAGGTGCTGCTGTTATTCCACCTTTGACAGGAATAATGCTGAAGAAAATTACTCCTGCAATAGAAGTCAGGCAGGTTCCCATCAGTGCAGCGCCTGCGATGCTATAAACAGGAAGATGAAATACTGACACGCAGAAGGGCGCAATGATAGCGCCTCCCCCGATTCCATAGGCACCACCGATAATCCCAACAAGAAATGCTAAGATAAACATGCCAAGAGTATTGAAGGAAAATCTTTCGCCCCAGAACTCGTATTCAACTTTCTTTAATGACCATGAAATTGTTTTGACTACTGCCTCCGGTGGAAGCCCTGCAGCTACACGTGCACCCTGCTGTTCTTTCACCTGTCTACTTCTTTCCTTGAATTTCTCATCAACTGCCTTTGACTTTGCTTTTTTCCTTGTCTTTGCCAATCCCGCAATGTCGAGAAAAAGACGAACTCCTATATATAGAAGAACGCATCCCACAAAAAACTTAAAAGCCCTGGGATCTGGCAGATAGAGCACCCTGATATAATACCCAAGGAAAACACCGGGTAAAGTGCCAATAACAATAAGCCATGTCAAAGGCCAGGCCATACGTCTTTCTTTAATATAGCGACAAACACCACTCGGTATGGCCACGACGTTGAAGACATGATTGGTAGCAGTCACAGAAGGAGCAGTGTAATTAAGAAAGCTCACCTGGAATGGAAGCAGGAGAAAGGCGCCAGAAATCCCACCCAGCGAGCTGATGAATGAAACGATTAGCGCAACCAACGGTGGGATAAATATATAAGTTTTAACACCAGATACGGGGAAAAGCATGTATAAAAAATCCATGCGATATTATAATACATTGGCTTTACAAACAGAAATCTTTCAATTATTATCTAAATTGAGCGATTTATTATGCAAACCCATGACAGCCGAGACGGCTGTCCTACCCTATGGGTATATAGGTGTTATCCAGTAGGACAGGCGTCTCGCCTGTCAAAGAGTGATTTATGATTAAAGAATCGCTCAATTTGGGTATTATTTACTCAAAGGAATACATATAGACATGAAAAAGCTCAGGATAGCCATTGCACAGATTAATCCCACGGTCGGGGATTTTGAGGGCAATACAAGAAAGATAATCGAATATATTGATAAGGCAAAGGGTTACGGATCAGATATAGTTGCCTTTCCTGAGCTTGCGATTACAGGTTATCCGCCTGAAGACCTTCTCCTTAAGCCCCAGTTCATAAAGGACAATATAGAGGCACTCAAAAGGGTACAGGACGAGACAGAGGGTATAACAGCAATTGTTGGTTTTGTAGACAGAAAGGATGATATCTTTAATGCAGCAGCAATAATTCACGATAAGGCCATTATTGATGTCTATCACAAGATGTATCTCCCAAACTATGGCGTATTTGATGAATATCGATATTTCCAGGTCGGGACAAGGTATCCGATATATCAGATTGACAATGTATTTTTTGGTGTAAACATATGTGAGGACATATGGTATCCAGATGGGCCAACAAGGGTTCAGGCACTCGCAGGGGCAGAAGTTATAATCAATATAAATGCATCACCGTATCATATCGGAAAGTCTGCCTTTAGAGAAAGAATGCTTTCGACAAGGGCATCTGACAGTACTGTGGTAGTTGCCTATATTAATACTGTCGGTGGACAGGACGAGCTTGTATTTGATGGGCACAGCCTTGTGATCGATGAGAAGGGTGAGATTATTGCAAGGGGGAAGCAGTTTGAGGAAGACCTGATAATTGTTGACCTCGACCTTGAGGCTGTGCTCATGAGAAGGCTCCATGACCCGAGGAGAAGGCAGGAAGTTCTTGCAATCGAGGGGGCTGTTGAGAAGATAGCAATACAGGCAGAGAAGGTAGAGGAAAATTTTAGTCTGATACCTCAGAGAACCAATACAATCCTTGAGCGGATGGAGGAGATATACAGGGCCCTTGTTCTTGGGACATCGGATTATGTCGCAAAGAATAATTTCAAAGGCGTTGTTATTGGCCTCAGCGGTGGGGTTGATTCTTCCCTTGTTGCAGCAATTGCTGTGGATGCCATTGGCAAAGAGAATGTCACAGGCATTTTCATGCCCTCGCCATATACATCCAAAGAGAGCATGGAGGACACCTATGAGATTGCAAAAAACCTTGGTATAAAAATAATTGAGGTCCCGATAAAGGGGCTATTTAAGACTTATCTCCAGAGTCTTGAGGAAGAGTTTAAGGGCCTTCCGCCAGATGCAACAGAAGAGAACCTTCAGGCAAGGATAAGGGGCAATATTCTAATGGCCTTTTCGAATAAGTTTGGATGGCTTGTCTTGACAACAGGTAATAAATCCGAAATGAGTGTTGGATATGCTACATTGTACGGTGATATGGCAGGTGGCTTTGCTGTAATCAAGGATGTGCCAAAGACAATGGTTTATGAACTCTGCAAATGGAAGAATTTGAAAGAATGGAAAACATTAATCCCCGAAAGGGTCCTCTGGAAAGAGCCCTCAGCAGAGCTAAAGCCAGATCAAAAGGATACCGACACCCTTCCACCTTATCCTGTCCTCGACCCTATTTTAAAAGCATATGTCGAGGAAGACAGAAGCTTTGAGGAGATAATGTCCCTTGGTTGTGAACTTGAGTGTGCACAGAAGGTCATAAATATGATTGACAGGAGTGAATACAAAAGAAGGCAGGCACCGCCTGGTATCAAGATAACACCAAGGGCCTTTGGAAAGGATAGACGTTTCCCGATAACAAACCGCTACAGGAGTTACTGATGGTTACTGAAGAATTCAGGCAGTGTCCTAACTGCGGATATGAGAGAGGGTTTCATGTATTTTTCAGAAAGGTGAAGGGTAAGACCAGGATTGGCCTCATTTGCCCCAACTGCGGCCAGTCCTATGACCTTGGATGGCTTACAACAGGCATAAAAACTCTAAAGACAGAAAGCGGGTTGATGTATTGATGGTTAAATGGTTATCTCTGATAATAGCTTTTGTTGTTCTTTTATCTATTTCTGACAGTGCCTTCTCTGCTGAAAAGGACAATTTCCAGTTCAAGAAGCAGCCTGAAATCCAGCAGGTAAAACCGAAAAAACCTGTGAAGATAAAGCTCAGGCGCTCTGCAAAGGACGAATATACTTGGGAGATTTCAGGGGATGATGTGGATGAGATTGTTAAGGCAGATAGGCGTCTTAGAAAGCTTATGAAGGAGGAATAATGCGATGTGGTTAAGGAAAAAGAGGTCGTGGGAGAGATAATAAACGAAGAGAGAAGTCATATAATGTGGCTTGATAGTTTCAAGAGTAGTTTCAAGAACCAATAGTCTTAAAGACAATCACGAGTAAATGTAACGAGTTACGAGTTAAAGGATTAAGACTCGTCACTTGTCACTCGTTACTCGTTAGTGAAAAGAGTGACAGGCATCCTTTACATCGTCGCAACCCCGATCGGCAATCTTGAAGATATAACCCTGAGGGCATTAAGGGTCCTCAAGGAGGTCAATGTTATTGCTGCTGAGGATACAAGGCATTCATTGAAATTGCTCAACCATTATGGTATCTCAAAACAATTGGTAAGTTACTGGGGGGCGAAGGAAAAGGTTAGGGCAGAAAATGTTCTTAAAAAACTTCGCTCCGGCCAGTCAGTTGCCCTTATTTCTGATGCAGGCACGCCTGGCATATCAGACCCCGGTGCGGTGCTAATAAAGAAGGCTATTGATGAAGGCATCGATGTTATCTCCATCCCTGGCCCTTCCGCATCGATTTCAGCACTCTCGATCTCAGGGCTTCCGACTGAGGAATTTACATTTATCGGATTCCTGCCGCAAAAACATAGCCAGCGCCAGAAGGTTTTAAAAGAGTTAAGCCTTGAGCATAGGACACTTATTTTCTATGAGGCACCCCACAGGATATTTGAGACCCTTCAAGACATGGAAGAGATATTCGGTGAGCGGAAGATAGCCCTTATAAAAGAGATCACTAAAATTCATGAAGAGGCACTCAGGGGAAGCATCTCTGATATTTTTGATAAACTCCAGAAGACAACCATTGCCGGTGAGTATGTTATAATTGTTGAGGGTAAGAAGAAAGAGGAGGTGTCATTTGATGAGGCACTTGGTGAGGTGAGGGCGTTTATGAAAAAAGGCAAAGGTAGAAAAGAGGCTGCGAAGATGGTCTCTGAGCAGTATGGATTAAGCAAAAAAGAGCTTTACGACAGAAGCCTTGAATAACAAGATGGTCATCCTCATCATATGGCTATTTATCATCCTGCTTTCTTCAGTATTCCCATTCGCCCCGACCGAATCCGGACTTCCACTCGACAAAATCATGCATTTTGTTATTTACGGCATAACATCAACAATGTTTTTTAAGGTTCTCAATCATAAACTATCAGCAAACAAGGCTCTATTATTGGCGATAATCCTATCATCTGCTTACGGCTTTTTTATCGAAATCCTGCAATCCTATCTACCATGGAGGAATTTTTCCCTTGGTGATCAGGTAGCAAATACCCTCGGTGCCTTGATTATAGGCGTTATATACAAGAATAAAACACATGGGGGAGGTAAGACTTGAAACTTAACCCTGTTGCATTGGGTGTTGCCCTTGGGGTGGTATGGGGTGGCGCATTATTCATAACAACATGGGTGTCTTACTACACAGGCTACGGAAAATTATTCCTTGAAGTACTCGCCCAGTCCATTTATCCAGGATACACAATATCCCCAATCGGCAGCTTTCTTGGCCTTTTTTATGGTTTTCTGGATGGGCTTATAAGTGCGACTCTTATCGGATGGATATATAATAAAATAGCTAAGGCTTGAAAATATCTATTAGGAACTTCATATGAATTAAGATAAAATAACCAATGACCAAATACCAACAGCCAAAAGAGGCCCTTTTAATTATAGACATGCTCAATGATTTCGTCCTTGAGGGTGCGCCACTTGAGGTTCCTGATACGAGAAAGGTGATCCCAGATATAAAAGGAGAGATTGAAAGGGCGAGGGCTGAAGGCAGGCCTGTGATTTATATATGTGATGCACATGAAATAGATGATAAGGAATTTTCAAAATTCGGCTGGCCATCTCATGCAGTTAAAGGCACGAGAGGCGCTGAAGTGGTTGATGAGCTTAAGCCTGAGGAAGGTGATATTGTAATTGAAAAGACTACATACTCAGGGTTTTATAATACAAAGCTCGATGAAACCCTCAAGAATCTTGGAGTGGACAGTCTCAGGCTTACAGGCTGTGTCACACATATCTGCATTATGTTCACAGCTTCGGATGCGGTCTTGAGAGGCTATAAAGTCACAGTTATAGAGGATGGAGTTGCAGGGCTTGCAGAGGAAGACCATAAAGCAGCGCTCAGGATTATGAAGAATGTGATGGGAGTGAAGATAGAGGCGTAATGTTCCATACAGCAGACCCAGAGGACATTATCGAAGGCAAGATAACAGATGTTTATTTTGAGAGAACCCTCCGCATCCTCAGGGCAAAGGGGATAAATCCTGTTGTAAGGGCAGAGTTTATCGCAAAGAGTCTGCCAGATGACTGGCCATGGGCAGTGCTTGCAGGCATTGAAGAGGCGATGTATCTTATGAAGCACCTACCAATAAAAGTCAGGTCAATGAGAGAGGGGACAGTATTTTATCCATATGAGCCTGTGATGGAGATAGAGGGAAGATATCAGGACTTTTGCGTATATGAGACAGCTATTCTTGGTTTGATATGTCAGGCATCTGGTATTGCCACAAAGTCAGCAAGGTTCAAAAAACTTGCAGGCGAGAGGCTTGTTGTAAGCTTTGGGGCAAGGAGGATGCACCCGATTCTTGCACCGATGATTGAGAGGAATGCATATATAGGAGGCTGTGATGGAGTGGCAGTGATTAAATCAGGCGAGATTATCGGCGAAGACCCGATGGGCACAATGCCGCATGCACTGGTAATCTGTATGGGCTCAACAGTCGATGCAATAAAGGCATATGATGAGGTCCTTGAGCCAAAATTCAAGAGGGTTGCATTGATTGATACATTCCTTGATGAGAAGTTCGAATGTCTGAATGTTGCAGAAGCAATAGGAGAAAAGCTCTATGCAGTGCGGTTTGATACCCCATCCTCGAGGCGTGGAAACTTTTATCGCATTCTTGAGGAGGCAAGATGGGAACTTGATTTGAGGGGGTTTAAACACGTAAAGCTCTTTGTGAGTGGGGGCATAAAAGAAGATGATCTTCCTGTATTGAACCCTGTGGTGGATGCCTACGGTATCGGCACATCAATAAGCGATGCACCTGTTGTTGATTTTGCTATGGACATAATAGATGTGGAGGGCAAGCCCCTTGCAAAGAGGGGGAAATGGTCTGGAAGCAAGAGGGTTCTCAGGTGTCAAGGGTGTGGGTCGAAAAAGATAGTGCCAGGCAATACTGATGAACATATATGCTCATGTGGCAGAACTTTTGAAGATATTCTTATACCGATACTTGATAACGGCAGGTATCTTATTGAGATGGAACCCCCCTCCAGACTCAGGGCAAGGGTATTAAGCAATGTGAGGGATTTATCACTGGAATATAAATAATCGGTATTATCTAATGGCTTCTTTCTACATCCTCCTTGCGATATTTCTCTGGAGCTCCCTCGGTGTGATTGTCAGACTGTCGAATGTCCCGATACATATTCTTATCTTTTATTCGATGACGGTCTCTGTGATAGTCCAGGGCGTCATCCTTTCTTTGAAGGAATACAGGAAAGAAATACCAGGGGTAAAGAGACTTAAATTTCTCCTTATCCTTGGTCCTTTTACCCTGCTGAATACATTCTCATACTTTTATGCCTTTAACAATACAACCATAGCTAATGCAGTCCTCACACACTACACAGCACCTGTAATAGTTGCATTCCTTGCACCACTCTTCTTGAGGGAGGCAATTACCAGAAAAATTGTTATTGTGATAATTATAGCCTCGATCGGGCTCTGGATCATGCTCAATGGTTTTTCCTTCACAGAAGGTCATACAGCAGGCATAATGGCAGGACTTCTGTCAGGGCTTGCATACGCAATAATCATTATAGTTGTGAGGATTTATGCTCAGAATTTCAGCCCGCTCGTGCTTGTCTTTTTCCAGAATATTATAGTCTTGATTCTACTCGCACCTTTTGTGAGCGAGTTTCCTTTAAACGCTATGTGGTTCTTTCTCGTGATGGGCGTGGTCCATTCGACTGTTGCGCCAATGCTCTATTTCAAAGGCATGCAGGAAGTGACTGCCAACAGGGCGGCTGTCCTTGGTTATCTCGAGCCTGTTTGTGCTATATTTTTCAGTATGTTGTTCCTGGATGAAGTTATTGGTATCAGGTCTCTTATCGGCGGAGCGCTAATAATATTTTCTGGATATTTAACTTTGAAAGGAGATAAGGTAGTATGAAAGAAAAGTTTAAAGTTAAAAGTTTAAAGTTAAAAGTTCAAGACCAGAATAAATCTTTACGCTTCATGTCTCACGTCTCACGTTTTACTGTCTACTGTCTGCTGTCTACTATCTACTTCTTACTTCTCATTTCTGATGCCTTTTCTACAGAAAAGCTTGAGCTTACTCTTGAGGAAGCTATTGATATCGCCCTGAAGGAGAACCTGTCTCTGACAGAAGAGCGTTTGAACCCACTTATTTCAGAGGCGGATATAAAAGTTAAGGAGGGGGAATTTGAACCAGGTCTCAACTTAAGCCTCAGCGAGTCATATAAAAAAAGACAGGCAGCGTCTATTCTCCCCGGCGCAGAGGAGAGGCTGCTTAGTTATGATCTGACTTTTGGCGGGAAGATGGATACAGGGACGACCTACGAGTTAAAGTGGAACAATGACCGCATAAGGGGAACAGGATATCTCCTTAAAAACAAGGATTGCTGCAGAAAAAAGGCTCAAGGCAGAAGAGGGTCGGTTTAAAGTTGGTATGGCAACAATGAACGATGTTCTGAAATTTCAGGAAGAATACGCAAAGGCACTGTCTTCTGAGAAGAAGGCCCATGTGGATTATGCAAAGGCTGTGATAGAACTTGAGAGGGTGAAAGGGACATTAGGAATGTCGATAGTCGGCAGAGAACCTTAAGATAGATAATAGATATAGGTTTTACTATATTTTGTGGCTCTATGTCTATTTTTCGGCAGAGAAAGTATAAGGTAAAATGGACCCGATTACACATGTACTTGCAGGCGCAACCATAGCAAAGCTCGGATTTAAGAGAAAGGCGGCCATATGGGTTTTATTGCTTTCTTCTATTGCGCCGGATCTTGACTATATCACCCGCTTCTGGGGAACAGACATCTTCCTCAGGTATCACCGTGGGATAACCCATGGAATCCTCGCATTATTCCTGTTTCCCGCGATAATCGCCCTAATCTTCGGCTTAAAGCGAGGCTTTTTCTATTATTATTTCATTTCCTTTCTTGGATATGGAGCACACCTGCTCATGGATCTCACAAACCAGTATGGCACAAGGATACTTTCACCTCTGGATTGGGAACAGTTTTCCCTTGACCTGACGTTCATAATTGACCCATATATAACAGCAGGTCTCTTTTTGTGTGTAATCCTCTGGAGGTTCAATAAAAAGAAGGCGGTTGCAATTTCAGCCATCACAATTATCCTCTTAATCGCCTATATGGGAGGCAGGTATTATCTGCATGACAGGACACGGGATTTTCTTAAAGAGAACCTTGAGGCAAACACCTATAAGATGTGCCCTTTGCCGAATGATTTTCTGAGGTGGTGGTTTATTGTAAAATCAGGTGATGAGATAAAAGTCGGTTTTGCTGACCTCTTCACAAAGAGAGTCTGTGTTCAGGAGAGGTATGTTGTAGCAGAAAAAGACCCTGCTATTGAACGCTCAAAGGAGACAAGGGTTGTGAAAAATTTTCTATACTTTGCAAAGTATCCATATGCCGAGGTTAAAAGCGAGAAGGGTAAGACTACAGTTATTTGGCGAGAGCTTGCCTATTCCTTTATGGCTGGCGAGCATTTCGTTGCAAAGGTTGTATTTGACGAACAAGGGAAAATCTTAAAATCAGGCTTTAAATTTTAATGATACCCAGATCCAGCGATACAGATAGGACGATGAAGGTCTGCGAGATATTCACAAGCATACAGGGCGAATCGAGCTATGCAGGTATACCGTGCACATTCATAAGGATGACTGGGTGCAACCTGAGGTGTTTATATTGTGATACGACCTATGCATACGATGAGGGCATAGAACTGACAGAAGATGAGATAATGAACAAAGTTGCCCTTGTAGGGATAAATCTTGTTGAGATCACAGGTGGGGAACCCCTGCTTCAGGGGGGTGTCTATCATCTCATGGAGAGACTCCTTAATGATGGATATAAGGTCCTTATAGAGACAAACGGGACAATGAGCATAAAAGAAATTGATAGCAGGGCGGTCGTAATCCTCGATATAAAGACCCCGGGCAGCGGTATGAGGGAAGAGATGGATTTGGCAAATTTTGATTATATAAAACATAGTGATGAGATAAAATTCGTGATTACAGACAGGATGGATTATGAGTGGTCAAGAGATATAATTTACAAATATGGCTTGAAAGATAAGTGTAATATTCTCCTTTCTCCTGCTTCTGGAATCCTTTCACCGGAAACTCTTGCTAAGTGGATGGTAGAAGACAGGCTTGAGGTGAGGCTGAACCTGCAGGTTCACAAATATATCTATGGTCATGATAGAAGGGCGGTATAAGACCCTTCTATCCTACAGGCTTGTTTCCCAATAGTAAAATATGTAAATATCTCGTCCTCGAAATTATCGCTCAGGATTCCTTTGCCAATGTTTTCGTCTATCTCTTTGATATTCCAGAACCTCACCTCGTCAATTTCATCTTTATTGAAGGTTATGTCTTCTTCAAATAAGCATGAGTATGTGCAGACAAGCTCTGTCTCATAAGGGTTTGTGTGGATATAGGAATAGAGAAACTCTGGCTCACACATGGTTATGCCGAGTTCCTCTTCCATCTCACGCCTTGCTGCTTCAAGCGAGTCTTCTCCTGGATTCACATGTCCTCCAACAGATGTATCCCACTTGCCTGGTGCAACATCTTTGTTGTTTGAGCGTTTCTGCAGGAGGAGTTCGCCCTTTTTGTTAAATACAAGCACGTGTACGACTCTGTGGATTAATGACGGGTTGCCGTGTATCTCAGACCTCAGAGCGAGGCCGATGACCGCGCCCTCTTTATTGACTATCTCTAACTGCTCTTTTGAATCAGTCATCAGTCGTCCTTACGCCTTTTTCTTTCGCCTTCTGTCATTCCGGGCCCTCCGGCTAAGGGACAAATACTTATACGTATGGTTTTTTCTTTTCAATTGATGCACTAATTATAAACTTTAGATGCAAAAGCTGTAAATACATAAAATTTTCTACCATCTTAATCTTATTGAAATATAACAATAAAATTATGTATTATATACGTCATTGTAAACAGCAGCATGGCTGTTTTTGTAATTGAGCAAGGATGCATGACTTTGGTGGGAGGTTTTGAGATTAAGTTAATATTTTCAGACGGAAGAGAAAGCGAAATAGCAGAGATCTCTGAGGCGGAAAAGCAGCTTAAAAAGAGCAAGGCAATCGCAATCAGGGTTAGTGGCGAGTTAAAGGATTTAGACTCAATTAAAGGACTCGACCCTCAAGCATCTATTGAAATTATCACCTTTGATTCAAAAGAAGGAAAAGAGATTTACAGGCACAGTACATCCCATATAATGGCCCATGCTGTTAAAGAGCTTTTCTCTGAGGCAAAGCTGGCTATAGGCCCTGCTACAGATGAAGGCTTCTACTATGACTTTGATATAGACAGGCCATTCACACCTGTGGATATTGATGCCATCGAAAAGAAGATGGCTGAAATAATAAAGAAGAATAACCAATTTACTTGTAAGATTATCTCAAGGAAGGGTGCAATAGAACTCTTCAAAAGGATGGGAGAAAAATATAAGGTCGAACTCCTCGAAGAGATTGCAGATGAGGAGGTCTCTCTTTATGAGGAGGGCGGCTTTGTGGATTTATGCCGTGGCCCTCATCTTCCCTTAGCAGGAAGGATCTCTGCCTTCAAGCTCCTCAGTATTGCAGGTGCATACTGGAGAGGTGATGAAAAGAAGAAGATGCTCCAGAGGATTTACGGGACCGCATTTACTGATGAAAGGGATTTGAAGGACTATCTCAATTTCCTCGAGGAGGTCAAAAAAAGGGACCACAGAAGGCTCGGAAAAGAGCTTGACCTTTTCAGCATAAGCGAAGATATTGGACCAGGGCTAATTTTATGGCATCCCAATGGTGCCATTATAAGAAAGACCATAGAAGACTTCTGGAGGAATGAACATTACAAGGGAGATTATAAAATCCTTTACTCGCCCCATATAGCAAAGCTGAATCTCTGGCAGAGGAGCGGGCACTGGGATTTCTACAGGGAGAATATGTATTCTCCCATGGAGATTGAGGGAATTGAGTATGAGCTAAAGCCCATGAACTGCCCATTCCATGTAAGTGTTTATAAGAGTTCTCTCAGAAGCTACAGGGAACTTCCTATAAGATATGCAGAGCTCGGGACTGTCTATAGATATGAGCGTTCAGGCGTTTTACATGGACTTCTGAGGGTGAGGGGATTCACACAGGATGATGCCCATATATTCTGCCGTGAAGACCAGATAGAGGATGAAATCCTGAGGGTATTGGATTTTACTCTATTCATACTCAGAACCTTTGGCTTTGAAAATTATGACATCTATCTCTCAACAAGACCCGAGAAATATGTCGGAAGCCCTGAGAACTGGGAGAGGGCGACCAATGCCCTTAAGGGCGCATTGGATATGAAAGGATTGGCTTACGAGATAGACCCTGGCGAAGGTGTTTTCTATGGTCCAAAGATAGACATAAAGGTCAAGGATTCCCTTGGCAGGCCATGGCAGTGCAGCACAATACAGGTTGATTTTAACAACCCTGAGAGGTTCGATATAACCTACAGGGGCAGCGATGGGAAAGAACACAGGATCATAATGATACACAGGGCATTGATGGGCTCGCTCGAGAGGTTTTTTGGGATACTCATAGAACACTATGCAGGCGCATTTCCGCTCTGGCTTGCACCTGTGCAGATAGGAATACTTACTATAGCCGAAAGACATGCTGATTATGCCTCAGAGTTTGCAGATAGATTAAAGGCCGAGGGCATCAGGGTAGAGACAAACGTTGAAAATGAAAAAATTGGGCATAAAATTAGAAAAGCCACTATCAGAAAAGTGCCATATTTGGTTATAATAGGTGACAAAGAAGTTTCTGAGCAGAAGGTTACTGTCAGAAAACGCAATGGTGAGAACATCGGCCCATTCACTGAGGCCGAATTTTTAAATATGATAAAAGAGGAGATAAACCTCAGGAGGTGTGAGTATAAGTAAGGACATCAGGATAAACGAAAAGATAAGGGCTAAGGAAGTCAGGCTGATCGATGCAGATGGCAAACAACTCGGTGTGGTCTCTGTCAGAGAGGCATTGAACATAGCTGAAAACAGAGAACTTGACCTTGTTGAAGTATCACCAAATTCAATTCCTCCAGTCTGCAAGATAATGGATTTTGGTAAATACAAATACCAGATCAGCAAGAAACAGACATCAGGTAAGAAAATTGGTGTAAAAGAGGTAAAGGTAAGGCCACAGATAGGCGAGCATGATCTTGTGCTCAAGGTGAAGAGCATAAGACGTTTTCTTGACGAAGGGAACAAGGCAAAGGTTATGATGTTCTTCAGAGGAAGGGAGGCTGTAAGGCCAGATCTCGGCATGAAGGTTTTTGATAGGATAAAAGAATTGCTAACGGGAAAGTTTAATATAGAACAGATGCCAAAACTCGAAGGCAAACAGATTACAATGGTGATTGCACCAAGCAGTAAATAAAGCAGTGAACAGTGAATGGTGAATAGTGAATAGAAAAAAAATATAATCTGTTTCAAATACTAAATACTGTTCACTAACGACTATTCACTTCAAAAAGAGAGGAGGTTAAGATGCCAAAGATTAAGACGCATAGAGGAGCGGCAAAGAGATTTAAAGTCACAGGAACAGGGAAGATAAAGAGGAGTAAGGGTTACAAGAGCCATCTCCTTACAGGTAAGTCGTCAAAGAGGACAAGACAGCTAAGGACTGCCACTTTGGTTTCGGCCAGTGAATATGCTAATATTAAAAGGCTTTTACCATACATGTAAAAAGCAAGTGAATAGTGAACAGTGAATAGTAATTGTGTTTTACTGTTCACTATTCACTACCGACTAATGAGAGGAGGATTAGATGCCAAGGGCAAAAGGTGGATTCAAGACAAGAAGAAGAAGGAATAAGATACTCGAAAAGGCAAAGGGCTATTATAGTGCAAAGAGTCGCCTTTACAGGGTAGCAACAGAGGCTGTTGATAAGGCTTTGCAGTATGCATACAGGGACCGCAAGGCAAAGAAGCGTGAGTTCAGGTCTCTCTGGATTGTACGAATCAATGCTGCTGCAAGGGCAGCCGGCCTTACATACAGCCAGTTCATGAGAGGGCTTAAAAAATCACAGATTGCCCTTAACAGAAAAGCAATCGCTGATATGGCCTACAATGACCCAAGGGCATTCGGTGAACTCGCCGAGACCGCAAAGAAACAGCTTGCCTCTTAAAGACAGTGACGAGTTAAAATTAAAAATGAGAACTGGGAAATAAGAAATGAGCAGTAAAAAATTCCTATTTCCCTTTTCTTACTTATCATTTAACTGTTCACCTGTCACTTATTACTCGTTACTGATATGTTAGATATCACTTCTCTCAAAAAGACCTTTCTTGATGAGTTAAACTCTGTCACAAAGTTAGCCGAGATCCAGCAGCTCAGGGTAAAATATCTCGGTAAAAAAGGACTGCTTACATCAAAACTCAAGCTCCTTTCCGCTCTGCCTCCTGAGGAGAGGCGGTCTCTTGGAAGGTCGGTCAATGAGCTCAAAGATCTCATTGAGACTGAGATAGATTTAAAAGAATCTCTTCTCGGGGAAAAGGAACGTAAGGAGAGACTGGTATCAGAGGCCATCGACATAACCCTTACAGGAAAATACACGCCTTTCGGCAGAGAACATCCGATAAACAAGGTTCTGGCAGAGATTGCAGATATTTTTGTCACAATGGGGTTTGGCGTTGAAGAGGGACCAGAGGTGGAACTTGACTATTATAATTTCGAAGCCCTCAACATTCCAAAAGACCATCCTGCGCGGGATATGCAGGACACATTTTATATAACAGAAGATGTGATATTGAGGACCCATACATCGCCGGTCCAGATAAGGGTTATGGAAAAGGTAAAACCACCCCTCAGATTTATAGCGCAGGGGAAGGTTTACAGGTGTGATGCTGATATTTCACACACCCCAATGTTTCACCAGGTGGAAGGGTTGATGGTTGACACCGATATATCCTTCAGTGACCTTAAGGGCGTGCTTGAGGCGTTCATCCACAGGATATTTACTCCAGAGACCCCTGTAAGGTTCAGGCCGAGTTTCTTCCCGTTCACAGAGCCGAGCGCAGAAGTCGATATCGGCTGCATATTTTGCGATGGCAGAGGCTGCAGGGTCTGCAAAGGTTCAGGATGGCTTGAGATACTTGGTGCAGGGATGGTCAATCCACGGGTATTTGAGATGGTCGGCTATGACCCTGAAATTTATACTGGTTTTGCCTTTGGGATGGGTGTGGAGAGGATAACCATGCTCAAGTATTCTATAGATGATATAAGGCTGTTCTATGAAAACGATTTGCGATTTCTGAGGCAGTTTTAGATGAAATTCAAAAATCAAAAAGAAAAATTTGAAAATTCTATTCAAAGTTCAAGAAATTTCCTTAATTTTGCATTTTTAATCTTTAATTTTAAATTGGAGTAATATGCGCGTTCTATTGGAATGGCTTAAGGAATTTATAGACATTGACATAGCTGCCGAGGAGGTAGCCCATAAGCTTACATTGATAGGGCTTGAGGTCGAGGCGATGGAGCCGCAGGACGCTGATGTTGTCTTTGAGGTGAATGTCACCCCTAACAGGCCTGACTGCCTCAGCATTCTCGGCATTGCAAGAGAACTCTCCGCTGCAATTGGTACACCCCTTAGATTTCCTGAACATGAGATTAAAGAAGAAATTTCAGATGTTGATTTTAAAGTGGAGATTTTAGATTCAGAACTGTGTCATAGATATGCTGGCCGGGTTGTAAAAGGTATAGAGATATCACAGGCTCCAGAATGGATGAAAAAGAGACTCGAGAAGTGCGGTATAAGGTCGATAAATAATATCGTTGATATAACAAACTATGTCCTTCTGGAACTCGGACACCCATTGCATGCCTTTGACCTCGGTAAACTGAAGGGGAAAACAATAAAAGTTGGCACTGCTGGAGAGGGCAATAAGATTGTTACCCTTGACTGCGTTGAGAGGGAGCTGCCAGCAGAATCGCTTCTCATATGGGATATAGCACGACCCATTGCAGTGGCAGGTGTTATGGGGGGCGATGAGACCGAGGTGACGGATAGCACAAGGGATGTATTCCTCGAAAGTGCTTATTTTAACCCAAGATCCATAAGAAGGACGTCAAAGTCTTTAGGACTCAGATCAGAATCGTCATACAGGTTTGAGAGGGGCACTGACATAGAGATGCTCGATAAGGCTCTTGACAGGGCAGCATTCCTTATGAAGCAGATTGCAGGTGGTGAGATTCACAAAAAGATTGATGTTTCCCCCAGGAGATTTATATCAGATTCGATAACTGTAAGATATGATAAGGTCAACAGAGTCCTCGGCACAAATATTTCTTCTGCAGATATGATCAATATAATCAAGCGGCTCAATCTTAACTTTGGGACAAACAGGGATTATTTTACAGTAAAACCGCCATCGTTCAGAACAGACCTTAAGAGGGATATTGATGTGATTGAAGAGATAGCAAGACTCTACGGCTATGACAGGATACCCATAACAGTTCCAAGGGCAAATATTTCAGCAGGGAAGGCGGACAGGAAACGCACTGCTATTTTGAGTATAAAGGAGGCCATGAGGAAGGCAGGATTCAACGAGGCAATAAACTATAGTTTCATGAACGAGGCTGATCTCGATATTCTTGATATTCCATCAGAAGACAGGCGGCGGAAGGTCCTTGCAATAAAGAATCCACTTCGGAAAGAGGATTCTCTGCTGAGGACAACACTCGTTTCATCCCTTGTGGAAAACTTTGTTTACAATTTTTCACGGGGCATAAAAGATATAAGGATCTTTGAGGTATCAAAGGTATTCGAAAATATAGACAGACCTCTCCCACTTGAAATCTTAACTCTCGGGGGTATCTATTATAAAGAAAAGTCGCCTTTTCTCTGGAAGGAGACAGCAGGCGATTTTTATCTGGTTAAAGGTGTAATCGAATCTCTATTCGATGATCTGAAGATTAAAAAATACTCGTTCTCTCCGTCGTGTGAGCCATTTCTACATCCCGGGCAGTCCTCTGATATTTATGTATCAGGCTTAAAGGTTGGCTTTCTTGGAATCCTCTCGCCTACAGTAATAGAGAGATTTGGTGTAAAAATATCAAGGCCAGAAGTTGCTATCTTTGAAATAGATATGGATCAGCTAATTTCTCTGGTCCCCGGCACTATAATGTACACGACGGTACCAAAATTCCCACACGTCGAGCGTGACATAGCGATAGTCGTGGATGAAAACATTAAAGCAGCAGACATAATGAATGCCATAAAGGCCTATTCGTCAGAGCTGATAGAGGAGGTTTCTATCTTTGATTTTTATAAAGGCAAGAATATACCAGAAGGAAAGAAGAGCCTCGCCTTCAATATCAGATACAGGTCAAAGGATAGGACACTCACAGATGAAGAAGTGGAAACCCTCCACAACAATCTTGTGAAATATTTAACCGAGAAGACAGGCGGGGACATAAGAAGATAGTAGGCAGAGGTAGTCAGACAACTTTCTTGACGAATATCTCCTTTGCAATATCAGGGTCTATTGCAATGGTTGTCTCATCAACCTGAATAACATAAGAGGGTCTCTTCTGCAGCAGTTTAATAACGCTGCCTGCAGTTATACCAATGGAACCGAGTTTGCTCAGCCTCAAGGTCTCGGATGGAATCATAAAGACTATTCTGCTCATAGACCCAACTTCAGAATCAGACAGACGCACAACAACAGGTTCAACCTCCACCTTGTATTTCTTGCAGCAATCACCCCTCGGTATTGGTTTACTATGAGGGCATGTTTGAGGATGTCCCAGAAAAGTGCATACACTATCTGTCAGTTCCTCGCTCAGTATATGTTCCATCTTGCATGCATCTGTATGGACCAGTTCACTATCGAGCTCAAAGACATCAGTAAAGAGCCTCTCAGCAAGACGGTGTCTTCTTATAAGACCTCTTGCTATTGAACGGCCATTCTCTGTAAAACGGATGGTATCGTCAGGTGTTACCGCTAGCCCTTCTTTTTCAAGTTCAGCGATAATCTCTTCAACATTGTCATCTTCTGAGCTTAATTTAAATCGATTGAGTTCCTGACGTCCTTCTTCTTCAAGCAACCAGATAAGCTCAAGTGCTTCGTCTATTCTTTCTTTGTCCATTAAATACCCCTTTAACAGTAACGGGTTATTACTAACGGATGGCGAGTTTTTTTCGAGCTCGTCACCTGTTACTTCCTGAATGGAAGCGTTAGAGACATAACTTTTTCAAAACTTTTCCTGTGAATTGGACACGGCCCATGTCTTAATATCTTCTCAATATGCTCAATTGTAGAGTAACCTTTGTGTCTCTCAAATCCATATTCTGGATAGACCTGATGATACCGCTGCATTAATCTGTCCCTTACAACCTTTGCGATTATGGAAGCAGCAGCTATAGACGCACTCACTGATTCTCCCTTTGTCAGTGAAATTTGTTTTATACTTACAGAAGACAATGTAAGGGCATCTATGAGCAGGAGGTCAGGTTCTGCAGAAAGGTCTTTCACGGCAGTCTCCATTGCAAGCTTTGTTGCCCTCAAAATATTAATCCTGTCTATCACTTCAGCCTCTACAATACCCACGCCGACATCCAAACAGCAGCTCAAAACTTCCCAGAAAAGTAATTCCCTCTCTTTTTCAGGTACTTTTTTGGAGTCCCTTAGCCCCCCAATTATTTTTAGAGGAGGCAGAACAACAGCCGAGGCCACAACAGGTCCTGCCAGCGGGCCTCTGCCAGCCTCATCTATCCCGGCTATTCTCTTGAATCCCTTGTTTCGCAAGGATTCATCATACCGGTAGATGTCCATAGCTTATGCTTTTTTCATGAACTCTCTTCCCTTTTCCTTGATCTTTGCTGCCTTGCCTTTTTTGCCTCTGAGATAATAGAGCTTTGCCCTTCTCACAGAACCCCTTTTGAGGATTTCTATTCTATCAATGATTGGTGAATAGAGAGGAAATATTCTCTCCACACCAACGCCAAAAGATACCTTCCTGACCATAAAGGTTTCTCTTGTGCTGCCGCCACGTCTGGCGATCACGATACCCTCGAAGGGCTGAAGCCTCTCCTTATCACCCTCAACAACCTTCACAAATACCTTTACAGTGTCACCTACATCAAAATCCGGCATTTCTCTCCTGTAGCCTTCCTCAACTGCACTAATCAAATTCATCTCTTTCCTCCTTAATTTCTTCTATTAATTTATAGTCCTCATCTGTTAATGAAGCCTTCTTCAGGAGATCAGGTCTCCGGCGCATTGTATGTCTTAGTGCTTCTTTTCTCCTCCACTTCGCTATCTCTTTATGATTTCCTGAAAGCAGAACATCAGGAACCGTTAAACCCCTGTATTCAGGGGGTCTTGTGTAATGGGGATAATCGAGTATGCCCCATGTGAATGACTCTTCTTCCTTAGAGCGTTCATCCCCCAATGCACCAGGGATAAGCCGAACGATACTGTCTATTATAACTAAAGCAGGCAGCTCTCCGCCAGTCAATATATAGTCACCAATGGAAATCTCCTCGTCCACAAGATTTTCTCGCACCCTTTCATCTATTGCTTCGTATCTTCCGCATATAAAGAGCAATCTCCGTCTTTCTTTTGATAGGGACAGTGCCATGTCCTGATTGAATACTTTACCCTGAGGGCTTAACATGATTGTGAACCTTTCCACACCATTAGTTTTTGTTGACTCTATAGCATTGAAGAATGGCTCTGGCTTCATCACCATGCCTGGTCCACCGCCATACGGGTAATCATCAACAGTCTTGTGCCTGTCTCTCGTGAAGTCCCTCAGATTATGAACTTTTATTTCAATGAGCTTTTTCTGTATTGCCCTTTTCAAGATGCTCTCTGCAAGATAGGCATCAAAAATTTCAGGAAAGATTGTAATAATGTCGCATTTCATATTCTATCCGAAAAATAGACATAGAGCCACAAAAATAGTAAACCCCACACCAAAAGTTTTGGTGTGGGGTAAAACCAATAAGTTATATA
>DYHX01000015.1 GCA_020723925.1 Nitrospira japonica
CATGAAGATGACTACAGGTAAATAGTCTGTCGGTACGTAGGAACCAGGCATAACGTGCAATATTTTATACTTAAAAATACTAAATGTGTCAAATCAAAATACTAAATGTACAAATCAAAAAATCTAATCACACTTTTAGATTAATAAATATTTGTGATAAAATTAGTCAATGATCAAAAAATCTATAAATTCCCTTGCTGGTAAACTTATCATAGCTGTTGGCGCTTTCATGACTATAGGCAGCATAATCCTCGGCTATATCTATATCCGTTACGAAGAAGGGATTATGATGAAAAATCTTATCAAACATGCCGCCTCATCATCAGACCTTGTAAAAAGGGGCATACATTATGGAATGCTTACAGCCCATCGAGAGGCAATAGAGCAGACAGTTGAAGTGATCGGCTCTGGAGAGGGTATTAAGGCTATAAGGATCTTTGATATGAAGGGAACGATAGCCTATTCTTCTAAGAAGTCGGAGAAGGGTCTTTCAGTTGACAAAACCTTTATAACCTGCCAGTTTTGTCATCATGTCCCAGGGAAACCACTCGAAACCCTTCCAGATAAAAAGAACTGGATATTAACATCTGACCCATCTGGTCACAAGATATTGAAATTCGTCATGCCTATTTACAATGAGTCTTCATGTTACACTGCCGCCTGCCACATTCATCCGAAAAGCCAGAGACTTCTTGGTGTCTTCGAGACGGATTTTAGCACTGCCGCTGTTGATGCTGCTATTAAGCAAAACCGTATCGCCACATTTTTATTTGGTGGGTTATTTATTTTCATTATCTCAGTCTCGCTCTGCGTTACCCTCTACAAATTTGTTTCAAAACCTGTCTCACTCCTGGATGAAGGCATGCGTAAACTGGCAAAGGGAGAGTTAGACCATGTAATCAAGATAGATTCCAAGGATGAAATGGGGTTGCTGGCAAAGACATTTAATTCCATGGCCAGAGATATAAAAAAATACAGAGAAAATATGGAGAACTGGACTAAGACATTAGAGGAGGAGGTTCAGAAAAAGACAGCAGAAATCATGAGGGCCCATGATCAGCTAATTAATGCTGAGAAACTCGCTTCGCTCGGCAGGATGGCTGCTGGGGTAGCACACGAATTAAACAGCCCGCTGACAGGGATTGTCACTTTTGCGCACCTTATGCTGAAACATACACCCCCTGAAAGACGCCAGGACATCGAAGACCTTGAGGTTATCATCGAGCAGGCCAATAGGTGTTCAAAGATAATCAAAGGGCTACTTGGTTTTTCTCGAAAAGCATCCGCAGAGAAGATACACGTTAATATCAATGAACTTACAGACGGCACTATCTCTATGATCAGGAATCAGGCTAAATTCCACAATATCAAGTTCGATATGAAACTTGATGACTCCCTGCCTTCAATCATGGCAGACCCAAATCAGATGCAGCAGGTCTTCTTAAACCTACTCATTAATGCAGCTGATGCGATGAATGAAAGGGGCCAGATTACAATAGCAACTCGCATGGTTGATGACACAGCAACCGGTAATAAAAAATTTATCGAAATAGAATTCACTGATACAGGGCCAGGGATACCGGAAGACGATATCGGTAAAATCTTCGAGCCCTTCTTTACTACAAAACCTGCCGGTAAGGGCACAGGGCTTGGTCTTGCTGTCAGTTATGGGATCATCAAAAAGCATGGCGGAAATATCATTGTAAGAAGCGAATCAGGTAAAGGTGCAAGTTTCTTCATAAGGCTGCCGGTAAAAGACGAGACATCATAAAGAGGTGATATGACATTTAGAAAGATAATAGCAACCCTTGAAGCAGAAGTTATTTTTAATTCCATTGATATAGAGACCGAGATTTATTCGGTCTGCAGCACAGACCTGATGAGTGATCTATTACGTTTCTCTATACCAGAATCCTTACTCATCACTGGTTTGACGCAACCTCAGGTGGTAAGAACAGCAGAGATAGCAGATGTGACAGCAATTGCCTTTATACAGGACAAAAGGCCGGAAAAAGAGGCTATCGAACTGGCCAGACAAAAAGGTATCTCTCTGGTTGTTACGCGCTTGTCTATGTTTACTGCCTGTGGCAAACTGTATGTCGAAGGGCTCAGGAGTTTTCCGGAAGACAATAAATGATTATAAAGAACAGCATCGAAGGAAGCTTTCATCTGACTGGCGGCGATTTTACTAATGCAGGCATAGCATCAAGTGAATTGAAGTCTATCCTTACGGAACTTGGCTTGGATGATAATGTCATAAGGAGGGCAGCGATTGCTACATTTGAAGCAGAGATGAATGTCATAATACATGCTATAGCTGGAACAATCTATTATTCCATAATGCCCGAGCATATCAAGATAATAGTGAACGATATGGGCCCTGGTATCGAGGACATCGAATTAGCCATGCAGGAAGGCTACTCTACCGCCCCTGACTGGGTGAGGGAAATGGGATGGGGAGCCGGCATGGGCTTGCCAAATATGAAGAAAAATTCTGATGAATTCAAGATAGATTCAGTTGTCGGAGAAGGAACAACAGTAGAAATTATTATTAACATTAAGCAGGGATTAAGATGAATATTCATGAGATAGCAAGTAAGTTGTCACTGGATGTAAAAACCACAAAAGGGGATTTAGAACGTGAAGTTACTGGATGTTATATAAGCGATCTGCTGTCCGATGTTATGGCGAATGGCAAAGAAGGTGATATCTGGATCACGCATCAGACACATCCTAATATAGTTGCTGTGGCGATCCTTAAAAATCTTTCAGGGGTTATCATTACCAACAAAAGAGTGCCAGAGGAAGATACATTAAAAAGGGCTGAGGCTGAACATTTAACGATCATGACGGGTCAGGCGCCGACATTTGAGATAGCAGGGATGCTCTATCACTTCCTTAGATGTTAAAAAAGTTCAATGCTGATTTGCATATACATACCTGTCTATCTCCTTGCGCTGAGATTGGTATGACCCCATCAGAGATAGTAAGGGTTGCCATTGAAAAGGGGTTGGATATAATTGCCATAACTGATCACAATTCTGTGGAAAATGCGGAGGCAACAAAAAAGGCTGCTTATGGGACCGGGCTTGTAGTCCTGGCTGGAATGGAGATTACATCCTCTGAGGAAGTACATATCCTTGCACTTTTCGGGCATATTGAAGACGCTATGAAGATGCAGGACATAGTTTATAGAAATCTTACACCTGGTGAGAATGATGAGGGGCTTTTCGGGCATCAATTGGTAGTCAATGAGAAGGATGAGATAGTAGGATTTAATAAAAGGCTTTTGATAACAGCAACACAATTAACCGCTCATTCCATAGTGGATGCAATTCATTACTTTGGCGGCCTATCCATAGCCGGCCATATAGATAAAGAGGTATTCAGTATAGTCTCTCAACTCGGTTTTATCCCGGAAGGCTTGCCCTTTGATGCACTGGAAATGTCTCCGATGATAAACAGGGAAAGGGCTGAGTTAATCTTTAAAGAATACATTCAGTTCCCATGGGTATCCTCTTCCGATGCCCATTATATATCTGATATAGGGAAAAGGACCACAGGTTTTATCGTAAGAGAGCCTACTTTTTATGAGATAGCATCGGCGTTTAATGGTCGTGAGGGAAGAGAGGTAATCTGGTGCTGATCCTGTGACATGGAAGATTTGTCATTGCATATACTTGATATCGTTGAAAACTCAATAGATGCTGGTGCGGACAGGATAGAGATAAAGATATTAGAGGATATAAAGGGTGACCTATTTCTTATAGGGATAAAGGATAATGGCAGAGGCATGGATGAAGAGACAATAAAGATGGTCATAGACCCTTTTTTTACAACGAAAACCACTCGAAGGGTTGGGCTTGGACTCCCATTTCTTGCACAGGCTGCTAAGGAGTGTAATGGTGATTTATCGATAACCTCTGATAAGGGGATGGGGACAACTGTTACTGCCCATTTTCAGCATAGCCACATAGATAGAAAACCCTTAGGTGATATTAGTGCAACCATTATAGTCTTAATCGCTGCCCACCCTGATATTGACCTTATATTTGAGTTTAAAAAGGATGATTCTTATTACTGCGTAAATACAGAAGAGATAAAGAGAGACTTAGGAGGTGTTCCCATAAACACCCCTAAGGTGCTAAAACTTATCAAGGAAGATATTGTCGAAGGGCTAAAAATAACAGGGGGGATTCATGAATAAACCAAGGATTCTTGTGATCGATGATGAAGACATCGTTAGAATAAGCTGCAGAAAGTGCCTTGTTCCTGAGGGTTATGAAGTGGATGTAGCAGCAAGTGGAGTAGAAGGCATGAGACTCCTCGATAATAATAGTTATGATGTCGTGCTGACAGACCTTAAGATGCCGGATATGGATGGCATGGAGGTGTTAACAAAGATAAAACAACGTTTGCCAGAGGCAAAAGTCATAATAATAACAGGCTACGGCACAGTCGAAACTGCCGTAAAGGCACTAAAATTAGGAGCCCTAAATTATATAGAAAAGCCATTTACACCAGATGATCTACTTGCCGCAGTTAAAGAGGCTTTAGATGGCTCAGGACGATGTTAAATAAATCAAGCATCCTTGTTATAGATGACGAGGAGATTATCAGGACAAGCTGCAAAAAAATTCTTTCGCCAGAGGGCTATGATTTAGAACTATCAAGTAATGGCAAAGACGGCATAAAGACCCTTCAAAAAAGGCCCTTTGATCTCGTGCTTGCAGACCTTATAATGCCTGATATGGATGGTATCGAGGTGCTGAAGAGCGTAAAAGAAAATTGGCCTGACACAGAGGTCATAATAATCACAGGCTACGGAACTGTTAAAACCGCAGTAGAGGCACTAAAGTTTGGCGCCTACGACTATATAGAAAAACCCTTCACACCAGAACTGGTTCTAAATGTAGTGGGGAGATGTCTTGAAAGAAAACGACTGCTTTTCGAAAACTTGCGTCTAAAACAAGAAATCCACGCACTTTACAGCATGGAGAACATAGTCGGCACTTCCATGGTAATGCAGCGGGCCTTCCGGCTAATCGCAACAGTTGCCCCTGCTGGAAGCACTGTCCTTATAAGCGGTGAAAGTGGAACAGGAAAGGAGCTTGTCGCGAGGGCAGTCCATTACAACAGTCCACGCAGGGACCAACCATTTGTGGTTGTTGACTGCGGGACTATCCCTGATAACCTTATGGAATCAGAATTATTCGGCCATATAAAAGGCTCATTTACAGGAGCAGTAACGACGCAGAAGGGGTTAATTGAACTTGCAAATGGTGGAACGATATTTTTTGATGAAATAGGAAATCTCAGCCTCCCTATGCAGGCCAAACTCCTCAGGGTTTTGCAGGAGAAGGAATTCAGACCCATAGGAGGGAAGAATCCTGTGAAAGCAGACCTCAGGTTTATTGCAGCAACGAACAACGACCTTGAAGGCATGGTCAAAGACGGCACATTCAGAGGAGATCTCTTCTACAGATTGAATGTCTTCCCTATCAAGCTCCCTCCCCTCAGAGAAAGGAAGGAGGATATACCTGCATTAGCGCATCACTTCCTCCAGAAATACAGCATAGAAACCGGCAAAGAAGTCACACACATATCGGCAGAGGCCATGAAGCGCCTTATATTATCCGACTGGCCTGGTAATGTCAGAGAGCTTGAAAATACCATCCATCGTGCAATAATACTCTGCAAAGGGAAGACCCTGAGACCCGAGTATATCACAATTTCAGATAGAAAAGAGATAGAGGATATTCCTAAGAGTAGCGAGGAGTTAAAAGAGATAAAAAAGGTCCTTAGACTTAAATCCACCGAGGACGTGGAGAAGGCATTTCTGCTCAACGCGCTTAACCGCAATGACTGGAATATCACAAAGGCTGCTGAAGATGTGGGAATGCAGAGGACTAATTTTCAGGCACTGATCAAGAGATATAAGATTTCAAAAAGTTCCTCAGCATAAGATGTTTAAAGTTGAAAGTTTATATGTCTTTGATAACATCTTCTTAAGATTAAGAGAGAGGAGGTTAGATATGGGCTATACAAAGGTGGCATTAGAAGAAAAACTTTTAGAGATTTATCCCGAAATCACTAAACATAATCTTTCTCTAAGCTTAGATTTCAGCGAGGATAAAAACGCATGGATAGTGAAGCTTAAAAAGGGCAGACATGAACTCACAACACACCTCGAGAAAAAGGATGCTGATGCTTGCATGGAGGGGACCCAATGCGTTTATCTTGGTGTCCAGATCTGGCAGCTTATCAAAAATATTGAAGATTAGAACCTAAGTTAATCGCTTTTTAATGCAATTCAAGGACAGCCGAGACGGCTGTCCTACCTGTTGGGTGATTCAATTAAAGTAGTAGGACAGGCGTCTCGCCTGTCTAAAAGCATTATCTGACACAAGAATCGCTCAATTTAGGTAGAAGAAAGTTATTAAGTATTAAGTAAAACTGGATTTGGTTGTAGTAATGGCAGCCCTGATGTATAAAAATATTATACGTTCATTTCCATTGATATTGCTACGCTTCACTAATATGGATGTATAAAAAAGATATACATTTGGATTTTCATAAACAATCCCGGTTTTAGCCTATCCTCTTGAATCTTATGACGAATTTAGTGTTGGCATCTATATTGCTTAAAGCTTTGATAGTAAGTGGTTCTAACAAGACATAGAGAAAGGGGGAAACGATGGACAAACAAAGGATATTAGTGTTAGATGACGACCCTGTTATCGGCCTCAGTTGCAAGAGGATATTGGGTGCAGAAGGCTACGTCGTCTCAACAGCAACAAGAGGGGAAGAGGCAATCAAAAGGCTTTCGAATGAGGAATTCGATCTTTTTATATCAGACATAAGGCTTCCTGACATATACGGCATCGAGGTGCTTCAGGAGGCAAAGATAATACAGCCAAAGACAGATGTTGTAATCATAACCGGCTACCCAACACTGGAGGACGCAAAAGAAGCAATAAGGCTTGGGGCGTTTGAGTACATCGAAAAGCCATTCACCCCTGATTTTATGATAAATGTGGCAAAGAAGGTATTTGACAAAAGAGGATGGATACTCAGGAAGGCGTTTATATATCAGTTCAGGAACTATATTACTCCACTCACTGAGATGGATGCTAAAACCATTTATTATAAAGAAGGAACATGGGCAAGGCCACTTAGAGACGGGTCATGGGAGATTGGCTTTGATGTACGGCACTGGTTTCTTAGCGGTCAGCTGCTTTACATTGATTTATTTAAAGACATGCCTTTGCTCTCCTCAGGAAAACCCTTTGCACGTCTTTTGACAGGTGATGGCCAGATACGTGAACTCAAGGCACCAATGAGCGGTACTATCAAAGAGACAAATGAAAAGGTGAATGATACAATATGCTCTCTGGCAAGGGATTATCTCTCAGAGGGATGGCTATTGTGGCTTGTAAGGGTTATGCCAGTGATTAGTGTCAGTGACTGACACTGAAAACCGATTAAAAGGAGGGAAAGTAACTATATGGTAGGTAAAATTCTGGTTGTGGATGATGAGCCTGTTGTTATAAAAAGCTGTGAACGCATTTTAACACCCGAAGGCTATTCTGTTGACAGTGCATCAAATGGCAAAGAGGCAATAGGCATTCTGGAGAAGAACGGCTATGACCTTGTTATCACAGACCTTAAGATGCCTGATATGGATGGGATCGAGCTTATAAGGTGGATAAGGAACTCAAGGCTGGACACGGGAGTCGTTGTTATTACAGGGTATCCCTCGCAGGAAAGCATAAGAGATGCCCTCAGCATGAGGATTATCGACTACTTACCCAAACCATTTTCCCCTGAGCTTCTTGTGGAGGTGACACAAAAGGCCATGGAATGGAAGAAGGCAGGAGTTGTCATAGAAGCTCCACCCCATGATGAATATTCAGAAGAGGCAGCAAGGCAGCTTGACTCAATTACAAAAAAATACAGGAATAAACCTGGAAGCCTCATCCCGGTGCTACAGCAGGCACAGGAGCTTGTTGGTTATCTGCCACCCTCTCTACAGAAACTTATAGCAAGGGGATTAAATATTCCAGTAAGCGAAGTTCACGGTGTAGTCTCCTTCTACTCATTCTTCACAATGAAGCCTAAGGGGAAGCATAACGTCAGGGTGTGTCTTGGAACCGCATGTTATGTAAAAGGTGCAGAAGAGATACTAAAGAGACTGAAAGATGAGTTGAATATAGACATCGGAGGTATCACATCTGATAGAAAATACTCGCTTGAAAGTGTTCGCTGCCTCGGGGCATGTGGACTGGCACCTGTAGTTGTGGTTGATAAAGATACATACGGGTCAGTAAATCGAGTAAAGGCAACGGATGTCCTTAAAGAATACGAATAGGAGGGGGAAATGCCTAAGTTAACAGTAGAGGATTTAAAAAAGATAAAAGAAGAATATAAGTCTGCCCTTACTTTAAGGGAAGGCGGTTATAGGGCAAAGGTTACTGTTCATATGGGCACATGTGGTCTTGCTGCTGGGGCAAGGAAGGTCATGGAGGCACTGCTTGATGAGATCACAAAGGGTGATATTACAGACATCATTGTCACCACCTCAGGATGTGCTGGACTTTGTAGCAAAGAACCGATGGCAACCGTGGAGATTGTTAACGAGGCGCCAGTGAAGTACTGCTATCTTAACGGAGATAAGACACGAAAGATATTTAAGGAACACCTGATTGAAGGCAGGGTAGTCGAAGAATATGCATTGGTTAGAGGAAGCGAAACAGCATATTAATGGAGGAAAGAGATGGAGAAATATCGTGCAAACGTTATGATCTGTGGTGGTACCGGGTGCATTGCGGGTGGCGGGCTCAAGATAAAGGATGCACTTTCTTCAGAACTCAGGAACAGGAGGCTTGAGAACGAGATCAATGTAGTGCTTACTGGCTGCAATGGATTCTGCTCACAGGGTCCTATAATGACAGTCTACCCTGATGGAATATTCTACGAAAAGCTTACAGTTAATGATATTCCGTTTCTTGTTGAAGAACATTTTTTGAAGGGCCGTCCTGTTGAAAGGCTGATGTATAAAGAGCCAGAAAAGAAAATAACAGTTCCTGCGATGAAGGATATCCCATTCTTTAACCTTCAGGTGTTAAGGGCTTTAAGAAACAAGGGTCTTATCGACGCCGAGAAGATTGAAGAGTACATAGCAAGGGACGGCTATCAGGCAGCAGCAAGTGCCCTTATAGAAATGACACCTGCCGAGATTGTCAATGTAGTTAAGGCATCAGGCCTTCGTGGAAGAGGCGGTGCAGGATTTTTGACTGGTTTGAAGTGGGAGCTTTGCTCAAATGTCCATGCCGACCAGAAATTCATACTATGTAATGGCGATGAAGGCGACCCCGGAGCATTCATGGACAGGAGCATCATGGAAGCAGACCCTCATGTTGTCCTCGAAGGTATGATAATAGGGGCTAAGGCAATTGGTGCAAATAAAGGCTATATATATGTCAGGGCAGAATATCCACTCGCAGTAAGAAGGCTCCAGATCGCTATAGACCAGGCTAAAGAATACGGACTCCTTGGAGAAGATATCCTTGGCACAGGATTTAATCTTGACATAGAGATATATCAGGGTGCGGGTGCATTTGTATGTGGTGAGGAGACAGCCCTTATGCGTTCTATAGAGGGGAAGCGTGGGATGCCAATCCCGAGACCACCATTCCCTGTTTATAAAGGCTTATGGGGAAAACCTTCTGTACTTAATAATGTCGAGACATATGCAAATATACCACCGATAATCCTTCATGGCGCTGAATGGTTCAGGGGTTTAGGTACTGAGAAGTCTACAGGGACAAAGGTTTTTGCACTCACCGGCGCCATAAACAACATTGGATTAATAGAAGTGCCGATGGGCATCCCGTTGAGGACGATAATCTATGACATTGGTGGTGGTATGCCAAAAGGCAGGAAATTTAAGGCGGTCCAGCTTGGAGGTCCCTCTGGAGGCTGTATCCCGGAGGGTCTTCTTGACACGCCAGTCACTTATGAGGATATTGTGCAGACAGGTGCAATTGTAGGTTCAGGCGGTATGGTAGTAATGGATGACTTAAACTGCATGGTGAGTGTAGCCAAGTTCTTTCTCGAATTCACCGCTGATGAGTCATGCGGAAAGTGTCCGCCATGCAGGATCGGGACAAAGGTTATGCTCGAGATACTCACTGATATAACAGAAGGACGCGGAAAACAAGGGGATATAGAACTATTGGAGGACCTTGCACAGGATATTATAAACACATCGCTTTGCGGCCTCGGACAGACAGCACCAAATCCAGTCCTTACAACCATAAAATATTTCAGGGATGAATATGAATCTCATATAAAAGATAACTGGTGCAAGGCTGGCGTATGTAGAAACCTTATCACATTCTATATAGACGAAAAGGCATGCAAAGGCTGTGGTGCATGTGTAAGGGTATGCCCGCAGAAGGCAATAACAGGCGAAAAGAAAAAGCCTCATTATATAAATCAGGAAATGTGCATCAAATGTCGCTCATGTTATGAGACATGTAAGTTCGATTCCGTGAAGATCGGCCCATGCTATGTGCATGAAGAACTACCAGTAAACTTAGCGGTTAGCAGTGAGTAAAAGCTACTAACCGTAACAGCTAACTGCAAAGAGGAGGTTTTATGATTGAATTCACAATAAATGGTAAGAAAATCTCGGTAGAGCCAAAAACTACGATCCTGCAGGCAGCATTGATGAATGGAATACACATTCCTCACCTCTGCTATGACCCCAGGCTAACTCCTTATGGAGGGTGCAGACTATGTTTAGTGGAGGTAGAAGGACAGAGGAAGCTTCTGGCTTCATGCTCTACACCTGTAGAGCATGAGATGGTGATACATACAGAGACACCAAAACTACATAAGGCAAGAAGGACTGTCCTTGAACTATTGTTGATACATCATCCCTTGGACTGCCCTATCTGTGATAAGGCAGGTGAGTGTGAACTCCAGGACCTTGCCTTTAAATACGGTCCTGTGCTGAGCAGGTTTAAGGGGGAAAGGAAACACGAACCTGAGAGTATTGCAAGTCCGCTTGTGGAGAGAAACCCCAATAGATGTATCCTCTGCGGCAAGTGTGTAAGGGTATGCAATGAGCATCAGGGTGTTGCTGCTATAAACCTCATCGGTAGAGGATTCAAAACAAAGGTAAGCCCTGCATTTGAGGAAACACTTGATTGTGAATTTTGCGGTCAGTGTATTGATGCATGTCCTGTTGGCGCATTGGGAAGCAAGCCTTACAGGTTCAGGTCAAGGGTCTGGTTTATGGATGAACATGATATTATATGCCCTTATTGTGGCTGTGGATGCACCACTACTGTAAGTCTGAGGGAGGGGAGGATAATGAGGTCAAGGGGAAAAGAAGGTGCTGGCATAAGCAGGGGAGACCTCTGTGGTAAAGGCAGATTCGGCTTTGACTACATATACTCTGAGAATCGTCTTTCAACACCAATGATAAAAAAGAATGGAAAGCTTGAGCCTGTTTCATGGGAAGAGGCTTTATCGTTTGTAAGCAGAAGGCTTGAAGAGGTCAAAAACACCCATGGCCCTGACGCGATTGGTGCCATCGGTTCCCAGAGATGCACGGTGGAAGACAATTACATGCTTCAGAAATTTATGAGGGAGGTGATGGGAAGTAATAATGTTGATTCTGCTGCGAGATTCGGTTATGCAAAGGCACATCAGACAGTCGAGAATGCTTTCGGTCTGCAGTCACATCCGATAAACTACGATTCGCCTATAAACTCAGATGTGATATTGGTTTTAGAGTCTGATGTAAGTTCGACCCATCCTGTTTTTGGTCTTAATATCCTCAGGGCAAAAAGGGAAGGCACAACCCTTATCGTGGCTGACCCAAAAGAGACAAAGCTGTCCTGTCATAGTACAAACTGGTTGAGATTAAATCCAGGGACAGGAACCGCACTCATGAACGGGATTATGAAGGTGATGATAGATTCAGGACTCTATGATAAAGAGACGGCTACTTCTATACCAAACTTCGATGCCCTTCAGAATGTATTGAAGGATTACACGCCTGAGGCTGTGTCTGAGATTACAGGCGTGAGTGTAGAATCTATTGTTTATGCGGCAAAAACCTTTGCGTCAGCAAAGAAAAGACTTGTATGCCTGACCCTGGGGGGAGCAGAAAATACAAAGGGCCTGAATACAGCGCTATCAGCAGCAAACCTCGTCCTTCTTGCAGGCGATGGCCCTGATGCCCTGCAGATGCCTGCTGAATTTTGTAATACACTCGGACTCTATGTGGTTGGCGTACGACCTGATAAAGGACCAGGGCACAGATCAGTGGGTAAGATCGGGAAAGATGCCTATGAAATGTTTTACGGTACTAACAATATTAAAGCCCTTTATGTAATGGGTGAAAATCCACTTGTGACGTTCCCTGATGTCTCCCATATCGAGAATTTTATAAAAGGGCTTGAGCTTTTGATAGTTCAGGACATAATGTTTACAGATACTGCAAAACTTGCCCATATTGTGCTTCCAGCAGCAAGCTGGGCAGAAAAAGACGGCATCTTTATTGGTGCCACTGGCATTGCACAGGAGATCTCCAAGATTATACCCGAGACAGGGCTTTCAATACCTGACTGGAAGATTCTGAGAAACCTGTCAAGGGTTATGAGGGTCGATATTGGGGCAAGGGATATCGAAGACCTGAGGACAGAGGTATCTGGGCTGATTTCTGATATTCCCATGGAATATAAACCTGCCTTTACCACTGCTACGTATAAACTGGGTGAGACAGTTGACAGCGAATTCCCTCTCTATATGGTTACAGGGAACCTTATCCAGCATTCTGGCAGTCTATCTTCACTTTCTAAGAATCTCGACTCTGCCGTGGCTGATGCCTATCTTCAGATCAACAGGGAAGACGCTAAAAGATATGGCGTTCATGACGAGGGTTTTGTGAGGGTGGTATCAAGGCGTGGCGCAGTTTATCTGAAGGCGCGGGTATCCGATGAGGTGCCGGAAGGGATGCTCTTTGTCCCTGCTCATTTCCCTCATGCAAAGGTGAATGCCCTGACATATGCCTCAGTCAATGGCGAGTCACCTATAGATGCAGTAAGGATAGAGAGATACAAATGAAGACCAACAGAAGGGAGATGCTCATCCCTATTTGTGCCTGGTGTAAGAAGATAAGGAGAGATGACGACTACTGGGAACATATAGAGGAATATCTGACCAGTGAAGGTTTTGGGGTTTTTACCCATGGTATGTGTCCAACCTGTGCAGAGAAGATATTCGAAAAGAGGGTCTATTTAGAGAGCTATCAAAATATCTGTAAGGCTATAAGCTCAAGCCTTTCCCTTGATGAGGTGTTAAAGCTGATAGTTTCCAATGTTGTGAAGGTTATGAACGTTAAGGCAAGTATGTTGAGGCTCATTAACAGGGATACTCAGAAACTGGAGGTCGCTGCTTATCATGGCCTCAGCGAAAGGTATGTGAATAAAGGGCCTGTTGAGTATGATGCGAGTATTGGTGATGCACTTTCTGGAAAGGCAGTATCGATATACGATATTATGGCAGATGAAAACGCAAGATACAGAAGGGATGCAGAGGAGGAGGGGATCAGGAGTATTCTATCGATACCTGTAAGGTTTAAAGGCGATATAATAGGCGTGCTAAGGATGTATTCATCCGAGCCAGTAAAATACACGGAAGAGGATTTAAAGTTTATGTCTGCCATTACCGAGCAGGCTGCTATAGCAATAATAAACGCAAAGACCTTTGAGAGGACGGTCTCCAGGGCAAAGGAGTACCTAAGGGTTTTCGAAGAGATTACAAAGGCAGTAAGCTCAACCCTTAATCTAACCGAGGTACTTGACCTTATTGTGAGAAAACTACCTGAGGTTATGAATCTCAAGGCTGCCACTATAAGGCTTCTTGATCCAACAGAAGAGAAACTTGAGCTGGTGGCCGCCTACGGCCTTACCGAAAAATACCTTAGCAGGGGGCCTGTTGATACGGAGGAAAACGTAAGGGAGGCATTGCAGGCAAGACCTGTTGCCATATACGATGTATCGACAGACCCGAGGATAATCTATCAGAAGGAGGCAAAAGAAGAGGGCATAAGAAGCATGCTTACACTTCCTGTAATTGCAAGAGGGAAAATAATTGGTGTATTAAGGCTTTTGACAGATGTGCCCAGACACTTTACAGAAGAGGATATAGATTTTTCTGCATCACTCGCTGAGGTTTGTGGTACAGCCATCGAAAATGCAAGGATGTATGAAAGATTATCGCAATTAAAAAGATGAGTCATTCTAAAAATATATGCAGGGAATGGCATAAAGGTAAAAACAGTTGATTCCATATAAAGATGACAATCCAACCAGTACATTCCCATTCATCACTATAGGGATAATTGTCCTGAATATACTTATATTTATATGGGAGATCATTTCGCCAGCAGGAGAAAAAGCTATTGTCTATTCCTACGGCGCAATCCCGTACAGTATAACCACATTTGAAAAAGCCCAGCCAGTTCACCCCTTTTTTACTCTGTTTTCATCTATGTTCCTTCATGGCGGATATTTCCACCTCGGTGGAAATATGCTATACCTCTGGATATTCGGTAATAACATAGAGGACAGGCTTGGCCATCTCAGATTTCTCACCTTTTACATCTTCAGCGGTATTGTGGCTGCATATTCACACGCAATAACAGAGCCGAACTCAACCATACCAATGATAGGTGCAAGCGGTGCAGTATCTGGAATACTCGGTGCATATATTTTGCTTTTCCCTCATGCCAGAGTTCACACATTGATATTCCTGGGATTTTTTGTGACGACCATCAAGGTCCCAGCCTTGATAGTTATTGGGTTTTGGGCTATCATACAGCTCATAAATGGACTTATCAGTAAAGGGCTCCTGAATCAGGGCGGTGTTGCATGGTTTGCCCATATCGGAGGGTTCCTGATAGGACTTCTGACAATAAAACTCTGGTTGCCTAAAGGAAGGTTTAGAGGATAAAAAATTCAGAAAATGGAAGAAAATAAAAGAAAATAGTAGGTCTTAGCAGATTTTCACTGTTTTCTATGTTCTAAATGCCCTTGCCTTGGATGCCTGTTCTTTTGTATATTAGCACTCACTTGCATTGAGTGCTAACAATAATCTACAAAATTTTAAAGAAAGGAGATTTGTCTATGAAGTTCAAACCACTCAAAGACAGAGTTTTTCTGAAGTACTCCGAGGAATCAGAAAAGACTTCAGGAGGGCTCTACATACCTGATGCAGCAAAGGAGAAGCCACAGAGGGGAACTGTTGAGGCTGTGGGCTCAGAGGTGAAAGAGGTCAAGGTCGGCAGCACGGTGCTGTTTGACAAGTACTCGGGCTCAAAGATCAATATTGACAATGTCGAATACCTTATAATCAAGGAAGAAGACATACTTGGAATTGTTGAAGGTTAAAAATATTTGAAAATTAAGGAGGAATTGCAAAATGGCTAAACAGCTTCTTTTTGACGAGGCTGCGAGAAATTCTATTCTAAAAGGCGTCAGCCTCTTAACAGATGCAGTAAAGGCAACTCTTGGACCAAAGGGAAGGAATGCAATTATTGACAAAAAGTATGGAGCACCAACTATCACAAAAGACGGTGTTACAGTGGCAAAAGAGATAGAACTCAAGGATCCATACGAGAACATGGGGGCACAGCTTGTGAAAGAGGTTGCATCCAAGACCTCTGATGTCGCTGGAGATGGCACAACAACAGCAACAGTTCTTGCACACGCAATATACAGAGAAGGCATGAGAAATGTTGTTGCTGGTACAAACCCGATGGACATGAAGAGGGGCATAGAAAAGGCTGTTGAGGTCGTTGTAGATGAACTCAGGAAGCTCAGCAAGCCTGTAGCTGACAAGAAGGAGATTGCCCAGGTGGGAACTATATCCTCAAATAATGACTCATCCATTGGTGAACTTATTGCAGAGGCGATGGATAAGGTTGGCAAAGACGGCGTTATCACAGTCGAAGAGGCAAAGAGCATGGCGACCACCCTCGATGTTGTTGAGGGTATGCAGTTTGACAGGGGTTACATATCCCCATATTTCATAACAGACCCTGAAAGGATGGAGTGTAATCTCGAAGATGTATTTATCCTCATAAATGAGAAGAAGATCTCGAGCATGAAAGACCTTCTCCCAATCCTTGAGCAGACAGCAAAGATGGGCAAGCCACTCATCATCATTGCAGAGGATGTTGAGGGTGAGGCGCTTGCAACACTCGTTGTAAACAAACTCCGCGGTACTATTCAGGTTTGCGCTGTGAAGGCTCCTGGCTTTGGCGAGAGGAGAAAGGCGATGCTCGAAGACATTGCAATCCTCACAGGCGGCACCATGATATCTGAAGACCTGGGCATCAAGCTTGAAAGTATTAAGCTTTCTGACCTCGGAAGGGCAAAGAAGGTTACTATTGACAAGGAGAATACCACAATAGTCGAGGGTGCAGGAGAGCAGGCAAAGATTCAGGGCAGGATAAAACAGATCAAGGCACAGATAGAGGAAACCACATCTGACTATGACAGGGAAAAACTACAGGAGCGGCTTGCCAAGATTGTGGGTGGTGTTGCGGTAATCAATGTAGGCGCTGCAACAGAGACAGAGATGAAGGAAAAAAAGGCAAGGGTCGAGGATGCCTTACATGCGACGAGGGCTGCGGTTGAAGAGGGAATCGTCCCTGGTGGCGGAGTGGCTCTTCTTAGATGCATACCAGCTCTTGGGAAAGTTAAACTCCCAACCCATGATCAGCAGATTGGTGTTGATATAGTCAAAAAAGCTCTTGAGGAACCCATCAGGCAGATAGTAAACAATGCAGGGCTTGAGGGCGCAGTTATAGTCGAAAAAGTAAAGACTTCGAAGGATATTAACTACGGATTTGATGCGCAGACAGAAGAGTATGTTGATATGATAAAGGCTGGCATAATAGACCCGACAAAGGTCACAAGATACGCCCTTCAGAATGCAGCCTCTGTTGCGTCCCTCATGCTCACAACAGCTGTTATGGTTACAGAACTTCCAGAAGAGGAAAAGGCAAAAATGCCGATGCCAGGCGGCGGCATGGAAGGAATGTACTAAAGATAAACAGCCTATCCAGCAGGGGCGACCCGGTGGGTCGCCCTCCCGAGAGGGATTTTGTTTCGTGGTAGTCCTGGTTTTGGGCGAGGCAGTGCCTCGCCCCTACATTAAAATCTCATTTTCTCTTTACATCTCAGACCCCATTCTGGCATCTTAAAATAATGAGAAAAGATATAATATTCACAGCAATCGGCCTCTTACTGTTGTTTTCTTCTTATGCTGCTATTCAAATGATGGTCCCCCTCCCCCTTGGAAACAGACCAATCGAGGTCGAGATAAAAAGGGGGATCAGTTTCAAGCAGGCTGCAGAACTCCTTTCGAATAATGGGATGATAAGAGACAGTAACCTTTTTCTTATCCTCGGGAGGATCACCGGGCTTGATAGGAAACTGAAGGCTGGATATTATCCCCTCTGGGGGACAATGAGCCCCTTTGATGTATTTCTCACCCTCAGAAGGGGACATATTATAGAATACGCAATTACTATTATAGAGGGTGATACTATGATGGAGATAGCAGAGAAACTCTCGTCAAAAGGTATTATAAGCACTGAAGAGTTTTATAAGCTTGCAGGAGACAAGGGTTTCCTTTATGCCCTCGACATCGATGCACCATCTATCGAGGGCTATATTTTCCCTGAAACCTACAGGTTTCCGAAAGGCATAAAGAAAGAAGAGATACTCATGTTGATGGTCGACAAGCTGCGAGAGAAATACAATGAAGAACTCATGCATAGGACATTCGAACTTGGCCTCACAGAAAGAGAGGTGCTAACAATTGCATCAATTATTGAGAAAGAGGCAGTAACTGATGATGAAAGGTCCATAATATCTGCTGTCTACCACAACAGACTCAGGAGGGGGATGCCCCTTCAGGCAGACCCAACAGCAATTTATGGGGTCAAAAGCTCGAAAGAAAAGATAACGAAAAAAGACCTTGTGCGTAAAACCAGTCATAATACATATGTTTTAAAAGGATTGCCACCCGGACCGATCGCATCACCTGGTCTCAAATCAATCATAGCTGCCCTCAATCCTGCAAAGGTTCCGTACCTGTATTTTGTCGCAAAGAATGATGGAACCCACCACTTCTCTGTTACTGCAGCAGAACACCTCGAAGCAGTTAAGATGTATAGGAAGGGAAAAAAGGTAAATGGTAAAGGTGAGACCTCGTAAGTTAACAAAAAGAATATATGTGGGAAATGTGCCTGTTGGTGGTGGCAGTCCGATTGCTGTCCAGTCCATGACAAAGACAGATACACGGGATGTGAAAGCAACAGTCAGGCAGATAAAAACCCTTGAAGACGCAGGATGCGAGATTATAAGGCTTGCTGTGCCTGATACGGATGCGGCAATGTCCCTTGGCAGGATAAAAAAGTCCATAAACATACCTATGATAGCCGATATACACTTTGACTGGAGACTTGCACTTGAGGCAATCAGACAGGGAATGGATGGCATCAGGATCAATCCCGGCAATATCGGTGCAAGATGGAAGGTAAAGGAGGTTATTGCGGCTGCAAAGGATGGCAACATCCCAATAAGGATTGGCGTTAATGCAGGCTCCCTTGAGAAGGAACTCCTTCAGAAATACGGACATCCTAAACCAGAGGCACTTGTTGAGAGCGCTAAAAGACATATCGAGATTCTTGAAGAACTCAGCTTTACCAATATCAAGGTTTCCCTGAAGGCATCGAATGTTTCAACGACCGTAGAGGCATACAGGCTGTTCTCAGAGAGATATGATTATCCCCTTCATATAGGAATATCAGAGGCTGGCCCTCCATTCACCGGGGTCATAAAGAGCTCTGTTGGTCTGGGCATACTATTATCAGAGGGGATAGGAGACACAATTAGAGTATCCTTGACTGCAAAGCCTGTTGAGGAAATAAGGGTCGCTTATGAGATACTTAAATCACTTGGCATAAGGAGAAAAGGCGCTGAGATAATTTCATGCCCCACATGTGGAAGGTGCAAGGTAGACCTCCGGGGACTTGTATCAGAGGTAGAAAGCAGGCTTAAAAACATTGATAAACCCATAACCGTTGCTGTTATGGGGTGTGTTGTCAATGGCCCTGGAGAGGCAAGGGAGGCTGATTTTGGAGTAGCAGGAGGAAAGGGCATGGGTTTGATCTTTAGAAAAGGTGAGGTTGTTAGAAAGGTTAAAGAAAAAGACCTTCTCGATGCCTTTCTCAAAGAGATTGAAAATTAACCCTAATCTGGGTTAAAGTTTTTTGGGGAAAAACCCGATAAAAGAGGCATACACTTTCGTCTGAATAAATATAGAGCAGGAGAATCGATGGAGGATTTTATGGCTAAGGTCGCCATAATAGGTGGTGGTAGAAGGTGCATGCTTATACTTGCTACCCTTTATGGCGAAAAAGATGTGGACATATGTTACATTTCGGATAGGAACCCGGATGCACCTGCAGCATCTCTCGCGAGAGAACTCGGGATCCCATTCACAACAGACTATCACGATTTATTCAAAAGAGATGGTTTTGATTTTATTATCAATTCTACCGACAGCGAAGAGATCTCTCATGAACTCCAGCAGTTAGCCGGTGAAAAATTATCCATAATAGACGGAAGAAATACAGAATTATTTTTAAATCTCCTTGATAGATTAAAGAGAGACCGCGATGAGATACAAAGACGAAATGAGATACTTGCTGATACAAAGGCATATCTTAACAGCATCCTCGACTGCTCGACAGACATGATAGCAACCACAGACCTCGATGGCAGAATAGTGGAGTTTAATAAAGGCGGAACTCAGATTCTCGGTTACACAAGAGAGGAGGCTATAGGGGAAAAGGCTTCTGATCTCTGGTTATATCCTGAGGAAAGGGAAAGACTGTCAGAGACGTTGAAAAGGCATGGGGGCGTCTCCAACTATGAAGCAAAACTCAAGGCAAAAGACGGAAGGGTGATTGATGTAAGCCTTGGCATATCCCTGCTCAGAGATAGCAGCGGCGCGGTGATAGGGACTGTCGGGATAAGCAAGGACATAACAGAAAAAAAGCTCTACGAGGAGGAACTTAAGAAGAAAAATCTTGAGTTAAAACAATTCAGTGAGACACTTGAGGAAAAGGTTGTTGAGAGGACAAAACAATTAGAGGAAACAAACAGGGAATTAGAACGAGCGAATAAGCTTAAATCACAATTCATTGCGAATATGTCCCATGAATTGAGAACCCCCCTTAGCTCCATAATAGGCTTTTCAGAGGCTATGCTTGAAGGTCTTTTTGGGGAGATAAATGAGAAATACAAAAGATATGTTAACAATATCCATACGTCAGGCAAACACCTGCTTCATCTAATAAACAATATCCTCGACCTTGCCAAGATAGAGTCAGGAAAGATGGCGCTCGACTATGAACACTTCCATTTCGGCGAGGCCGTGAATGAGGTTTTAGCGATTATAACGTCCCTTAGCAATAAGAAGAATGTTAGTCTGTCATATACCATAGACCCATCCATCGAAGATATTACCGCTGACAGGGTTAAGCTAAAACAGATTCTCTATAACCTCTTGAGCAACGCCATTAAATTCACACCTGAAGGGGGGAGCGTGACCCTCGAAGCAGGTGTGATTCCTGCCCCTGAAAGCAGTACAGGACAGGATACGCTAAGGGTTTCTGTTAATGATACAGGTATAGGTATAACCCCTCAGGACCAGGACAGGATATGGAATGAGTTTGAACAGGCAGACGGAACTCTCGCGAGGAAATATGAAGGCACAGGGCTTGGTTTAGCTCTGTCAAAAAGGTTTGTTGAGATGCATGGAGGATTTATATGGGTCGAGAGTGAGCATGGCAAAGGTAGCACCTTCAGTTTTATGATCCCAACCTTTATAGGGGCTCCCGCAGAAGAGGCAGAGTCCAGGGATAGATTAGAAATACTAACATCCACTGATAGGACATTCGGATGGTCTGCACCGGGAAAAAGGCAGAAGATACTTATTGTAGAGGATGACCTTGCTGCAATGGAACTTTTGACCTTGCAGTTAACCTCTGAAGGTTACGAGGTATTTCACGCATATGATGGTAACGAGGCGATAATAAAGGCCAGAGAGATAAAGCCATTCGCCATCATACTGGACATTATGCTCCCTAAAAAGGATGGATGGGAGGTGCTGCAATCCCTCAAGTTAATGCCAGAGACAAAGGATACACCTGTCGTTATCTCATCTGTTATAGAAAATAAGGAGCTTGGTTTTGCCCTTGGGGCTACCGATTATTTAACAAAGCCTGTTGACAGAAAAACCCTTCTCGGCAAGATTGAGGAATTAAGCTTCACTAAAAAAAAGGCGCATTCCATGATCAGGGTGCTTGCTATCGATGACAATCCCGATGCCGTTGAGCTGATAGCGTCATTCCTCGAGCCTGAAGGCTATACAGTTATCAAGGCATATAGCGGCAAAGAAGGACTTGAAAAGGCTATAGAGATAAGGCCCGACCTCATCCTCCTTGATTTAATGATGCCTGAGATGGACGGTTTTGAAGTCGCTGAGAGGCTGAAGGCCCATCCTGTTACCAATGAAATCCCTACATTCATTGTCACTGCAAAGGATATAACAGTTGAGGATAGAATGCGACTTGCAGGCCAGATAGAGAGGATAATTCAGAAAGGAACGTTTTCAAAGGAAGATATTGTGAGACAAATTAAGGATATTGAATTGCTGCATCCAAGAAAGGCAGGCATGCTCGATGAGGTAAGTGGTCTCTTCAACCACTCATATTTTCAGATAAGACTCGCTCAAGAGCTGTCCAGGGCAGAGAGATATAAACAGACTACCTCTTTACTGCTTATTGATATTGATGATTTTGGTAATTATCGCGACTCTCAAGGAGATATCCATGCTAACTCTGTAATAAGAAAGATTAGTGAGCTTATAAGAAAAAGTCTGAGGGGCTCTGATGTGGTCGTCAGATATGGATTTGATGAATTCGCTGTAAGTCTCACGAATACCGTCAAGCCAGCAGCCTTTCATGTGGCAAGGAGATTCAAGTCAATGACAGAGAATTATCCTTTCTATAAGGCTGAGACCTTGCCAAAAGGTAAAATCACCCTTAGCATTGGCATTGCGTCTTATCCAGAGGATGGCAAGACGCCTGAAGAATTAATCCTTAAAGCCAGCCATGCCCTCAGACAGGCTAAAATGGCGGGAGGAAATCAGGTCTTTGGAAGTTGACCGATGAACAGACGGATATTGATCGTTGAAGACAACCAGCATAACCTCGAACTATTTAAAGATATCCTTGAACTTAATGGGTATGTGGTGCTCACAGCAGAGGATGGTTTTGAGGGGGTGAGGCTTGCAAAAGAAGAGCGACCGGACCTCATCCTTATGGACATACAGCTCCCTGGTATTGATGGAATTACTGCAACAAAGAAAATTAAGAGTGATGCAAGCACAATAAATATCCCTATCGTTGCATTGACTGCCTTTGCAATGAAAGGTGATGATGAGAGGTTTAAATCCATTGGCTTCAATGGCTATATCCCAAAGCCTGTAAGAATCAATGAATTCATAGCAGCCATCAATAACTTTTTCCTCTGAAAGAGACGCTCCGAAATAGAGTTTGTATGGTTAGATGAAAATCATTAAGTCCATACGAAGAATGCAGCACCTCAGCAATCAACTGAGAAGGGACAATAAATCCATTGGCTTTGTCCCCACAATGGGGGCGCTGCATGAGGGACATCTCAGCCTTATAAGAAGGGCATCTAAGGAAAATGACATGGTTGTGGTAAGCATATTCGTGAACCCTCTACAATTTGGGCCATCAGAGGATTTTAATAAATATCCAAGGGACACAAGAGGCGACTCAGAAAAACTAAAGAAAGAGGGAATAGGTATACTTTTCATGCCTGAGGCATCTGATATGTACCCTGAAGGTTTCTCGACCCAGGTTGAGGTAGAAGGAATCTCAAATAAACTATGTGGAAAGTTCAGACCAGGTCATTTTCGGGGGGTTGCAACTGTAGTAACTAAATTATTTAATATCATCAAGCCGCACAGGGCATATTTTGGACAGAAAGACTTTGAGCAGGCAGTAATCATAAAGAGATCGGTAAAAGACCTCAACATGGATATAGACATCATCGTCTGCCCTATAGTAAGAGAGAAAGATGGCCTTGCCATAAGTTCAAGGAACTTATATCTAAACCCTGAAGAGCGTAAGGCAGCCACTGTCATATACGGGTGTCTTATGGAAACCACTAACCTGATAAAATCTGGTATAATTGATAAAGCACGTATAAAGCGGTTCATGGAGGAGAGGCTTTCAGGAGAACCCCTTGTTACAGAGATTCAATACGCCTCTGCCTATGACCCTGAGACTTTAGATGCGCTTCCTGAGGTCAAGCAAGAGGTATTGCTTGCAGTCGCCCTGAAGATAGGGAAGACAAGGCTCATAGATAACGTGCTTCTAAAAATCTAAAAAGGCAGGTAACTCAGATGCTTCAGAGGGTACATATTCAGATACTCGACAACCCCATGGAAGGGGTAATATTCGACGCTGAAGAATTCGAAGAGCCTATAACAAATAAGATTATTGCTGACGAGCTTCAGAAGGAGATGAGCTACTATTACCCATCGGTAGTATCGGTTGAATATATAGACCTGTTTATGGATGACGATAGGGGATTTCCAGAGATAAGGGAACTCCTGAGGCAGGGCGCTATAAATGTGCCTGTGATATTGATCAACGGAATCCCAAAGATTCACGGTGGGATACCTCCATCTGTGATAAAGAACGAGGTTGAAAAGCTGTTATCTTCAGGACCAGTACACTAAAGGGAACAAAATTCTAATATCTAAATCCTGAACAATACCAAATGATTCGTGATGCCGAAAAATAGAGATAGGATTTACAAGCCGTAGTAGGACAGCCGTCTCGGCTGTCCCGAATGGTTAAATCCCTTGACAGGCGAGACGCCTGTCCTACTTGGATTTCTTGCGTTCTGAAATTTTCTATCTCCATTATAGGGGTGATAGAACGCATTACGGTTTTTTCTTGCTTAATAAATCTGAGACCGTAGGGAACTGAGTTATATCAGTATGCGGCAGAAAAAGGGCTGACATATACTCATTCATAAAGCCCCTCGATACTGAGAGTTCCATGTATGTCATTTTCGATGCTATCTCCTCTGCCTCTTTCCTCATATCTTCAGAAAGAAGGCAGAGATAAGCGCCTGCGATAGAGGTATTTCCGAGGAATGTGAACTTCTCTTTTGGAAGGTCAGGCAGCATCCCAAGAATTATTGCTCTGTCCACATTGAGATAATTTCCGAACCCGCCTGCTATATAAACTCGTTCTATTGCACTGAGCGTGAATCCAACCTCCTTCAGCAGAAGGGAAACCCCTGCATAAATTGCAGCCTTTGCCCTCAGGATGTTTTCTATATCGACCTCTGTCAGGACAACATCCCGCCCCTCACCTTTATAGAGCACAAACTCGGGCCCTTCCTCCCCTTCCCTTAGCCTGTCTGTCTTCAGCTCCTTAATAAACTTTCCCTTCTGGTCTATGACGCCGCACAGGAACATCTCAGAGATGGCATCAATCATCCCTGAGCCGCATATACCCATTGGCCTGACACTTCCAATAACCCCAAGTGTTGGTTCGAATGTAGCAGGATCAATCTTTACAGACTCTATTGCGCCCTCTGTTGCCCTCATGCCATGCTTTATGCCGCTGCCTTCAAAACATGGGCCGGCAGAACATGCAGCGGTCATCAGCCATTCGTTATTGCCGATGGCGATCTCACCGTTAGTGCCTATGTCCATAAACAGTGCTATCTCAGTGTTCCTGTGCATCTTTGACGCAAGAACACCTGCAACAATGTCTCCTCCGACATAGCTTGCAACACATGGAACTGTATAAACGGGGGATTGGGAATTTATAGATAATTTCGCAGTGCCTCCCCTCCATAATGGGAAATAATTTAATGTTGGGATATATGGTTCTTCCCTGATTGAGGCAGGGTCAAGCCCCCAGAAAATATGAGACATGGTTGTGTTACCGGATATAACCGCAGACTCGATTTCCTCGCTCCTTATATTTTGTCTCTCTATCAAAGGGGCAAGGATATCATTGATATCGCTGACCACAGCATCTCTGAGCTCTCTAAGCCCTCCTCCTTCTGTAGCATAGATAATCCTTGTGATGACATCATCTCCGTATCTTAACTGAGAGTTATAGGTTGAACCTACATCAATAAGTCTCCCATCTGTAAGATTAACAAGATATACAACAACAGTGGTTGTACCTATATCAACTGCAACACCATATCTGTCCTTGCCTTCCTCTACCGGGGATATGAAAATAGCCTCAGGGCCATCAGTGTAAGCGAGACTAACCTTCCAGTCTGCGTCTCTCAGTGACCTGGCCATTGATGATACAAAGCCGTGAGAAAAGCGCATACCCTTAATGCCCTTCTCTTCCAATGCCCTCTTCAGACGCTCAAGGTCGCTTATGTTGTCGTGGATGGTAGGATGGGGAAGACTCAATACAATCCTTTTTACAACAGGCGCGATATCCGCCTTGAAGGAGTGGAGAAGTTCGAATAAATCCCTTGATCTTGAGACAGCAATCTTATCTCCAACAACAAGCCTCGACTCCTCTGGTATCTCGACCATGAGGTCTTCCTCTGGGATTGTCTGGCAAGCGAGAACAAAACCCGCATCCTTTTCCTTCTGTTCAAGCTTTCCATAGGCGATAACTTTATGTCTACCCTCAACTATCTTTACCCTGCACTTCCCACAAATGCCCTTTCCCCCGCATGAGGCAACAAGATATATACCATGGCCCTTGATGGCCTGGTATATGTTCTCACCCTCTGATATAGATAATGTCTCTCCTGATGTTAGCCTGATCTCCATACCCATCCTTGTTAGTCGCAAAAAACGTAAGGCGTAAGGGGATTTTTCTCGCCTGACGCCTTACGCCTCACAATGCTATCTCTGGTGGAGCTGATCGGGATCGAACCGACGACCTCTTGAATGCCATTCTCAACCTGAAGGCATTAACAAGTGCTTGAAAAATACCGTTCAAAGCCTCACCAGTAAAACATTACATCAAGTTTTCTGTTTGTATACATGTTTGTATACATTTCGATAAAATTATATCATTTTCTTTGTGTTCATATCACGATTTTATCACGTTACTTTTAAAGACTATAACTAAGGTGTGCCTGCTCACCCGGAATGTGTGTTAATCTTAGTTGAAATTTAGTATAGCGGCTCCTAAATGGAGCACTATCAGAATAGTGCTACCATAAAATGATGATTATTCGTTCAAAAACAAGCACCGAGAAAGGAGCCGTTATGAAGAAGATATTACAAGTCAATGGAAAAAGCAAAAAAAAACATCAAAGGAAAAACATCAAAGCATCAAAGTAAAGCATCAAAGGGACACTTCCCGTATTTTTCATTTCTTTCTTTTAGGTCGTCCGCCTTTCTTTGGAAAAATATCACAATCCAATATCTTCTGAAGTTTCTTTATAAACCCCTCACTGCCAAGGGGTCTGCCTGTAGATGTCGCCCTTCTAATATATGCCTCTATCTCCTCATCCTCTTCCCTTAAAAAATCTCGATAAGATGTTAATTCCTTCTCATCAAGATAGCTTTCATCTGAAAGCAGATAGTCTTTGATGCCTAACACATGAGCCCTTGCACTTGACCACGGATAGTCTTCTGCCTTCTTAACAAGTTTTGCCCTTACTGGATTTCTTTCTATGTATCTTGCTACTGCCCATAAATAAGGTTCTTCCTCTACTATGGTGGAAAAGAAACGGTTCTGCCATAACCTCCCGCTTCTTTTATATCTACGGTTTATGTATTGCGTATAGAGCAGGTTTGTGCCTCCCATCCCTCTGGCTAAGGATGTTTCCTTCTTAGGTACAGCAAGAATATGAATATAATATGGGAAGTGTCCCCCCTCATTCCCCCTCATTCCCATCCTTGCTGTAATCGATAATTACCCCTTCTCTCACCTCATCACTTTCAGCTATCTTATCTTCTCTGAAAATAAGGCTTATTGTATCAGTTTCTGGATCAAATATGACTCTCATTCTAACCTCATTCGCAATCCGCCTCGCAAATTATTTTCGGTAAGACAACCTCTGCCTTTGTTGCAATTTGTAATCTCTAATATACCGAGAGCATTCCAGTCAGAAAGAGGACGGCTATGCCCAGAATAAAATTAGTCTTCACCAGATTTAAAGATAATCGCTGCAGTGATTTCTTTTAACATCTTTACTCTCTTTCGTAGCTCATTTGCAAAGAACTGATATTCTTCCATACCTTCTGGTTTTTGAGACAGGTCAAGCTCTGTTGGTCGAAAAGACTTCCCGAATGTTAGTTTTATCTTTGTGAGCTTTGGAAACCTTGCGCCTCGGGGCAGGGCCTCGAATGTCCCTTCAATCAGAGTAGGGACAACAGGGGCATTGAGCTCTACAGCGAGTATCCCGATACCTTTTTTGAATTCCATAAGGTTCCCATCAAAGGATCTCCCGCCTTCAGGAAATATACAAAGGGCCCTGTTATTTCTCAATATATAGGACGATAACTGAAGGGCCTTGCTTAGATAGGTCTCAGGGTCTATAGGTATGACATGGGCAATACGTGCAAACAGAGATGTCAGCCTCCCGCTAAAATACTTCTGGAATCCTTGAAAATAAAGGTCTTTAAATATCTTGGATGGAACGCCTGCTCCAACAACAAAGCCATCCATGTTGCTTGAGTGATTGGGGGCAATAATGAATGGTCTTGATGGAAGATTCTCAATGCCTTTTACCTCAAGCCTGAAAAATAATTCAAAAATAACGCTGAGAATTTTAAGCAGGATAATCACAAATAACCATTCAATGAACCCTTGATGAAATCCGACCTTTTTCTTTTCTTTATCAGAAGGTTCAGCAGCAAGGATGTCTTTCCATTCGGGTCTTTTCTCTATCTCAGCAGGTCCTTTTGCTCCATACTCTTTTATTTTTGTAACAAGCTCCTCAACTGTCTGGAGATCTGATGCAAAGGTCTCAGGAAGCTTCATCGAAAATGCCTTCTCAAGTGCTACAACAAGCTCTATCCTCTGGAGGGAGTCAAGGCCAAGGTCAAGCTCAAGATTGTCTGATGATTGAACAGTGATTTTTTCTTTAAACAGTGGTGTAATGCATCCAACAACCTTTCTGCCGATCTCATCCTCCATAAGCATTCTGTCTTCACTTCTCACTTTTATCTTTTCACTTTTATCTTTTATCAGGTCTTTTATCATGAACCTTCTCAGTTTTCCGAGGGGAGTTCTTGGAAGTGGTTCTGGATAAAGAGTGTATCCCTTGATGCGCATGTAGGCTGGGAGCCTGTTTGAAATCTGGTTTATCTCCCATCTCAAAGCTTCCTGTATATTTCCAATCCTATGCTTCCTTGCATAATCAATGTCAGGGACTATGACTACATGAAGGGATTCAAGCACGCATATCTCTTTTATCAATGGGATCCTTAGATACTGCTTTTCAACCTCTTCAGGATAGAGATTCTTCCCGGAGCTTAATACAATGACCTCCTTTGAGCGGCCTGTGATGAATAGATAACCTTCATCATCCATGTATCCAAGGTCGCCGCTCAGAAACCATCCATCCCGCATGACCTGGGCAGTTGCCTCAGGGTTTCTGTAATAACCCTTCATGACCATAGGGCCTTTTATTGCAATCTCACCTTCTTCCCTCACACCTAACGCCTCACGCCTTACGGTCTGTATTATCTTTATTTCTACTGATGGAAGCGGCTTGCCAGCAGAGTTAGGCTTTCTTTTTTTCACAGGATTAAAGGTAACAACAGGGGACGTCTCTGTAAGTCCATACCCTTCAAGGACAGTAAAGCCAATGGCCTCAAGGTCTTCCATGACCTCTGGATCGAGCTTTGCCCCGCCGCTTGCAAAGAACCTGAACCTCGCTCCAAAGGCCTTATGGGCTGATTTGAAAATAAGTTTTCCGAGGTTAATGCCTGTACTTCTCCTGAGCTTTCCGCAGATCTTCAAGATACCGAGCAGCGCATTCGAGATAGGCACAGGTATCTGTTTGATCTTATAAATCATCCCGCTCCTTATCAGCTCAAGGAGCTGCGGCACTCCAACAAGGATGGTCACAACCTTTTCTTTTATTGCTGCCGTGAGTTCAGGCCCCTTGAGGCTCTGCGGATAGGTTATGGTTGCACCTAAAAACACTGGCACAAGGAATGTGCACATGAACGGATATGTGTGGTGGAGGGGAAGGATTGAGAGGACATTGTCCCAGTGCGTCACAATCCCTGCATTAATTATTGCCTCTGCATCTGAACAGAAGTTTTTGTGGGTCAGCATTACTCCTTTAGGCTTCCCTGTTGTGCCTGATGTATAAAGGAGCGAGGCGACATCGTCCGATTCTATTATTGGATAATCATCGATTCCAGGAGTCACACAGATACCTTTAAACTCAGCGGAATCGAGATTTATCTTTCTTACATCAATGTTTCCAGTTGCCATCTGAATATTTGCCTCTGCCTTTGAGCTGTGAAATATAACTTTTGCCTCTGAATCAATAAGGAGGTTTCTGATTTCATCAGAGCCGAGTTGTGCATCGATTGGGACTGCAATCCCACCAGCCATCGAAATCCCGAGATAAGATGCACACCATTCATGCCTGTTCTCTGAGACTATGGCAATCCTGTCGCTATTATTTATTCCAGATTTTATGAGAAAGGATGCAATACCTTTTGTATGAGAAAGTAGTTCTCCATAGGTTACAGCCTTCCATGCCTTGTCAAAGTAATTGAAGGCAATATTATCTTTGTATTTTTCTGCAGATCCGATAAATAGGCCTGGGATATTATTGCTATCCATATGCTATTCATTATCTGATAGGTGGTTTGAAATAGCAATATGGATCTGGACTCCGAAAAATAGAGATAGAACACCAATATAGTGCAATAACAATGAGTTACATAGGGCAGGCGGGTGAAAAATTTTTATACGACACCTCACAGTAAAACCTTTTGAGGCGTAAACGAATAAACCTTTAATCTGCAAGCCACTCACGATTGTCATATTAATAATCTGTCGATTATAAAAATTTTGAAAACGCTTGCCCTATGTCTATTTTAGGGTGGACTCTTTTCTTAATACTTATAAGCCAACAGCTTCAACGCCTTTTCGTGGAGTCTTTCATTTCCAGAGACAAGCAGCGGGGCACTTTTTTTGAGCCCGATTTCTATATCTTCAATCGGATTTCCATCGATATCTGTGAATATTCCGCCAGCCTCTTTAACGAGGAGCCACCCACCTGCAAAATCAAAACTCCTTGACAAAGAGGGGTTCACAAATACGCTTATAGCGCCGTATGCGAGGTATGCGAGGTCCAGTGCTGTTGCCCCGAGGCACCTTGTTTTCCTTGATTTTGAAAGAAGCGGGATTATCCTGGGTATGTCCTTCCCAGGAACCTGTGCCTCATATGCAATGAGATAGAATTCATCATCTTTCTGTGTAGAGATTCGCTTGCCATTCAGGAATACGCCTCTACCCTTCTCTGCCCAGAACTCATCACCATTTATGAGATTAACAACATAGGCTGTTACCGTATTTCCTATGGTATCTCCATCCGCTATGGCAATAGATGCGCAGTAAAACGGGATGCCTGAGATCGCGTTCTTACTTCCGTCTATCGGGTCTATAAGGATCTTCCTGCCACCGCCCTTTATGTCCTTAATACCACATTCTTCGGAGACGATTGTTAGCGACTCTCCTGAGGACTCAAGGCCAGAGATGATAATCTCCTCAGCTTTTTTATCTATCTGGTAGGTCTTATCGCCTGCAGCACCAACTCCAATGGCGGCCCGTTCATGAGGCTTAAGCCTTATGGCAGGGATCTCCCTTAGAAGTCTTTTACCTATGCTTCTAAGAATTTCGATCCTCATACAGAAGGTATTTTACGGAAAGTCCGCCAGACAAGCAATAGCAGGAATTTTACCGAAAAATAGACATAGAAGGCAGGCATGGCAGGGTTCACCCCGCACTACATCCGTAGTGCGG
>DYHX01000016.1 GCA_020723925.1 Nitrospira japonica
GCGACTTTAGTCGCCCATTTAATAAATTTGCCGTTGGGAGGCTAAAGCCTCCCCTCCCCATTGTTTTGTATTGTTCTTTACTGATTATAAACAAAGCCGAAAAATAGACATAGAGCCACAAAATATAGTAAACCCCACACCAAAACTTTTGGTGTGGGGTAAAACCAATAAGCTATATAGGAAAGGCTGGTGAATAATTTTTATACGACACCTCACAGTAAAACCTCTTGAGGCGTAAACGAATAAACCCTTAATCTGTAAGGCACTTACGATTGCCATATTAATTATCTGTCGATTATAAAAATTATGCGACAACCTTTCCTATATCTATTTTAAGGACAAAGTATGGCTGTTGAAAAATTAAGGAATCATCTGTTAGTATTTTTAATGTCCGATGAGGCAAAAAGGGCTGGCTTATTACTCAGGGCAGTTGCTAAGATCCTTGATTTTATACTCATTGCTGCAGTCACCGAGATAGTGCCCAGAGCAGGGTTTTTTGCAGGGCTGACCTATCTGCTTATCTGTGATGGGCTCTTTGATGGAAGGAGTCTTGGAAAGAGGCTGATAGGGCTCAGGGTCGTTTCCACCCTGACACAGAGACCATGTTCGATCAGGGAGTCGATATTGAGAAACAGCACCTTTGGCCTTGGACTGCTCCTTTATAAGATTCCATGGATCGGATGGATTTTTATAGTCCTTGTTTCGATATTAGAGTTCATAATACTGCTCGGCAGTAAAGAGAGCATGCGACTCGGCGACGAGATCGCAAAAACAAAAGTAGTGACAGTGAACAGTGACAGAGACACTGTAACAGGGAGGAATAATGTTTTTCAATAATATTCTCGGATGGTTCTCAAATGACCTTGCTATAGACCTTGGTACGGCAAACACGCTTGTATTTGTGAAGGGAAAGGGAATTGTGTGCGATGAGCCCTCTGTTGTTGTAATAAGGAAAGACAATAAAAGAATTATAGCCGTTGGAGCAGACGCAAAAAAGATGCTCGGCAAAACACCAGCGAATATCATGACAATAAGACCGATGAAGGATGGTGTCATAGCAGACTTTGATGCCACTGGTGAGATGCTCAAATACTTTATTACAAAGGTTCATAACAGGCGCAGCTTCGTATCACCAAGGGTGATAATAGGCGTTCCATCTGGAATAACACAGGTCGAGCAGAGGGCTGTTAAAGATGCGGCCCAGGCATCAGGTGCACGCGAGGTCTATCTTATTGAGGAGCCAATGGCTGCAGCAGTTGGTGTAGGCCTCCCTGTTGGTGAACCTTATGGGAACATGATTGTTGATATTGGCGGAGGAACCACAGACATAGCAGTTATATCCCTTGATGGCATTGTTTATAGCAAGGCAGTAAGGGTAGGTGGCGACAAGATGGATGAGGCGATAATGGCCTATATAAAACGGAGATATAACCTCATGATCGGCGACAGGACAGCCGAACAGATAAAAATAGATATTGGCTCTGCCATGGAGAGCGAAAACCCCCGCTCTATGGAGATAAAGGGGAGGGACCTTATATCTGGTATACCAAAGACGATAACAATCAACGAAAAGGAGATAAAAGAAGCCCTCAGCGAACCAGTGAACATAATACTCGACACCATAAAGATTGTGCTTGAGAATACACCACCGGAACTCGCAGCGGATATTGTTGACAGGGGTATAATCCTTGCTGGCGGGGGTGCGCTTTTAAGTGGGCTGGATTCCCACATAAGGGAGGAGACAGGGCTTCCTGTCATAGTTGCAGACGACCCACTGACTGCTGTTGTCAGGGGGGTAGGCAAGATGCTGGATGAACTTGAACTGCTAAAAAAGATAGCTATCAATTAATGCCTAAAAAACGGCTTTGGCTTTTTCTCTCGTTCGTTGTTTTATCCTTTGTCTTAATGACCTATCAGAGCAAGAGTGGGGTATTGGCTCCGTTGAGGTTCCTCACCCACCCAATCAATGCCCTTAACAATACTATACATTCCATAATCTCATCCATAAAAGAGCCATTCAGAAACATAGCATTGAGGGATGAAGAAAACAGGAGACTCAGGGAAGAGCTGAATAAACTGCTGCTTGAACAGCAGCGATATAGAGATGCGGTCATTGAGAATATACGACTCAGGGAACTGCTATCTCTAAAGGAAAAAGAGCAAAGATATGTTACCGCTGCACGAGTTATTGCAAAGGGAAATGACCGCTGGTCAAATACACTTGTAATAGACAAGGGCAGGCGCGATGGTCTGGGAAAAGACATGGCAGTTATAACTGTTAGAGGGCTTGTAGGGAAGGTTTCATCCCTGTCAGATTCATACTCATCGGTCCTTCTCATCAATGACATAAACTTCTCAGCAGCAGTAAGGCTTGAGGAAAGCAGAAAAGAGGGCATAATCTCTGGAACAGGTTCAAGAAACTGCATCCTCAAATATATCCCACATGAAGATGATGTTAAGCAGGGAGAGGCTGTTGTCACATCCGGGCTTGATTCCCTTTTCCCGCCTGATATACCGGTTGGTTTTGTATCTAAAATAACAAAGAAGGGCACCAGTCTTCTCCAGGATATAGAGGTTATACCCTTTCAGGACACCACAAGGCTTGAGGAGGTTGTGATAGTCAGGCGATGAGGGGAATCTTCTTCTTGATAGTAATATTCCTTGCTTTCGTGCTGCAGACAAGGGTATCAATAATCGGGATATCCCCAAATCTAACAGCAGCACTCGCCTATTATTTTGGCCTGAGAAATGGAGAGACAAAGGGAATGCTGTTCGGTGCATTCATAGGGATTATTGAGGACAGCCTGTCTGGAGGCATTCTTGGTCCTAACCTCATTGGCAAGGGTCTTGTGGGTTTCATTTCATCCTTCATGTCAGGCAGTTTCTTCAGGTGGACGCCTGTCCTCGGAATAATCGGCATCTTTTTTCTGACTTCATTTGATGGATTTGTGGTATTCCTCTCAAAGGCCATCTTCGAGCACATGCCCAGAGGCATCTCAAACGCAATCTCCGTAATATTGGTTACAGCGGTCCTAAACTCACTTTTAGGTATATTCTTGAGGCCAAGGGATGAAGACTGAGGGAAGGGCTTCAGAGAGGATACTGCTTATAAGCTATATCATTATTGCCCTATTCTCCTTGCTTATACTGAGGTTGTGGCATCTCCAGATACTCCAGGGCAAAGAGTACAGAAAGCTTTCGGAAGAAAATATGTTGCGAATAGTCAGAATTCCGGCACCACGGGGGATAATATATGACAGAAACGGGATACCTCTTGTGAAAAATTCTCCATATTTCTGTGCCTCACTTATACCTGAAAACCTGAAAAAGGTTGATGTGAATGCCCTATCAGGACTTCTTGGGATTAACAGTAATGAGGTCACCGAAAAGATAAGCAAGAAGAACTTAAGCCCATATGAACCAATAAAACTCAAGGAGAGGCTCACATTCAAAGAGATTGCAGCTATAGAGGCAAGGCAGTCTGATTTCCCTGGCCTTATCATTGAGGTTGATATAAGCAGGGAATATCTATATGGCAATGTCGGTGCCCATGTTATAGGCTATCTCGGCAAGCTAACCCCTTCCCAGTACAAGAGCCCTGAATTCAGGGATGTGCCCTCTGAGGCATTTATTGGTCAGTGGGGTGCAGAACTCCTCTTTGACAAATCACTGCGTGGAACCCCGGGAGAGAGGATTATAGAGGTTGATGCCCTTGGAAGGGAGATAAGGCTCTTACAGGAAAAACCGTCCGTCAAGGGAGAAGACCTAAAAATGAGCATAGACATAAACCTCCAGAAGGCAGCAGAGGACGCATTTGCTGGCAGGGCTGGTGCTGTTGTTGCCCTCAGGCCTGACACAGGAGAAGTGCTTGGACTCGTAAGCTCACCATCTTTTGACCCAAATCTCTTTGCAAGAGGCATAAGCTACAAACAATGGATGGAGTTAAGCCAGGATAAGAAACTTCCAATGCTGAACAGGGCGCTCCAGAGCCAGTATCCTCCTGGTTCAACGTTCAAGATTGTTACGGCAATTGCTGCCATTGAGGAAGGATTAATTAATACAGAGACAAAGGTGGATTGCAGGGGAGGTATAAATTACGGTAAATGGCGATTTGGTTGCTGGAGGAAAGAGGGACATGGTGCGGTCTCCCTCCATAGGGCATTAGTTGAATCATGTGATGTATTTTTCTATGAGGCTGGCAGAAGGCTGGGGATTGACAGGATCTCTGATTATGCATATAAATTAGGGCTGGGCACGTCTACCGGCTCTGGGCTTGGGCGAGAGCGTTCCGGGGTAATGCCGAATACAAAATGGAAATACGAAAAAAAGAGACAGACATGGTATCTCGGAGAGACTTTTAATGTAGCTATAGGCCAGGGATATGTTTCAGCCACTCCGATACAGATGGCTCAGCTCATGAGTACTGTTGCTAATGGCGGCTACATATACAGACCTACAATACTAAAGGCAGAAACACCACCGCCACCTGTTGGGAAGGCAGATATAAAACCAGAGACCCTCGAGATAGTAAAGAGAGCCCTCTGGGGTGTTGTCAATGAACCGGGTGGAACAGGGGGGGCAGCAAGATTATCAACCATAAGTGTTGGAGGAAAAACAGGAACTGCCCAGGTTGTTGGCATCAGGAAGGCCTCACACCTTCTTCCTGAGATGTTCAGGGACCACGCGTGGTTTGTTGCCTTTGCACCTACAGAAAAACCTGAGGTTGCATTAAGCGTATTCGTCGAGCACGGCGGTCACGGCGGTGGGGCTGCGGCCCCTATTGCAAAGTTAGCGATTGAAGGCTATTTTAATAATTTAAAATTCAAAATGCAAAATTAAAAATTAATGAATTCCTTTATTTTGAAACGTGTAGGTGTAAGCAAGAACTTTTCACATACACCTGCACATATTTAGCAATGCGTATAGACAGAAGACTGATTAAAAACTTTGACTGGATTACCTTTTCGCTTATAATCCTGTTGACACTTATAGGGATAATGACGATTTACAGCGCAACACGCCCTCCGCTCCCTGGCGGTGAACACCCGAGCTATTACATAAGACAGATATACTGGCTCCTCCTCGGCGTTGCAGCCCTAACCCTGATTGTCAGCTTTGATTACACATGGCTGGGCAGGTTCTCATATCCTCTATACATCACAGGCATAATTCTGCTCTTATTAGTCCTTATCACGGGTAGGACAGGTATGGGGGCTCAGAGGTGGCTCAACATGGGTCCTCTTTCCTTCCAGCCATCTGAGCTATTCAGGCTCATCTTCATAATAGTCATATCAAGATACCTCAGCTCAGTCCACGGTAATATTGGGATCATTTCTATGCTGAGGGCCTTCTTTATCCTTGCATTTATCCCGTTTCTATTACTCGTAAGGCAGCCTGACCTCGGCACAGCTATGGTTCTGATAATAATATTCTTATCCATTAGTCTCGCAAAGGGTCTTCAGAAAAAGATTGTTGCACTCTTTATAATCATTGTTGCGATATCCATACCCTTCCTCGGCCACATCTTCTGGGAAGGACTGAAGGATTATCAGAAAAACAGGCTTGTTGCATTTATGGAGCCAGAGATAGACCCATCAGGTATTGGCTATCACATAAACCAGTCAAAGGTTGCGATAGGCTCGGGAGGGTTTCTTGGAAAAGGTTACATGAATGGAACCCAGGGACCATTAAGATTCTTGCCTGAAAAACATACCGATTTCATCTTTGCTGTATTTGCAGAGGAGTGGGGTTTCTGGGGCAGTTTTTTCCTGCTATTTGTTTACCTTGCCTTAATCCTTCGAGGACTCGATACCACGATGAAGGCAAAAGATGAATTCGGGAGGTTCCTTGCCATGGGTATCACATTCATGTTCTCTGTATATTTCTTCGTAAATGTAGGGATGACCCTTGGCGTTATGCCAGTGGTCGGAATCCCACTGCCATTCATGAGCTATGGCGGCACCGCACTGCTGTCAAACTTCATTGCTGCTGGCATAGTCATAAACATAAGGACAAGGCGGTTTGAACTCTTTTATTAGAAGCATCTCTTCTGTTATAATTATTTGTTTTAATTTCTAACTTTTAACTATTCACTGTTAACTAATTACTATTTTTAGAGGCGGTGTAGCTCAGTTGGTTAGAGCATGCGGCTCATATCCGCAGTGTCCGGGGTTCAAATCCCTGCACCGCCACCAAAATTTGTTATTTCGCTTCAATCCTTTTTGGTATATCCCCGCTCGTTTCCTGTTCCAGCCTCCCTGCCTTTTGCAATCCACCGAGGCTCAATTCAGAAAATCCTCACAAAGTCTTTTATCTTCCCTGGCAATTTCTCTATAATTTTTTTCAAACGTATCGAGACCGCTATACCCTTTCATACACCCAGACCCTTCCCCCATCCCTTGTCACCTCAGTCCTAATAACGAGTCTTTTCTTATGAAGATTTAGCAGTCTCATGCCGCTTGTATTAGCCTCAAGCCTCATGATTTCTGAAAGCTCTTTAGCTGTAATCTTCCCCCTTTTAAGAATTAAATGTAATGTCTCTTTGAGATAGTTATTCAGGCCTCCCAGAAGGATTTTCCCCCCATCCCTCATCTCTGCCATAACAGCAAGGTCTTTTCTCTCAAGGGCAACCTCTATATTTTCCTTCTGGTTTTCATTGAGACCTGTCAAAAGAATATATTTATCACCGTATTCCCCACCGAGCAAACGGGAGATGAGCTTTGCAACTATTTCATCAGCACAGGAATAATCAATTATACCAATCTTCGAGAAATCAAGGGCAATTACCTCTCCATCCTTCTCTTTTGAAATATCCCTCTCAATCCGCTCCCTCATCGCCTGCCCAGACGGCCTCGTAACAAGGTGGCTGGAGCCGTTTTTGAGTTCTTCTTTCAAAAGTGTGTATAAATCATATTTGCGCATTTTTAAATTAATACCCCTCCCCTTCATCCCCTCCCATCAAGGGAGGGGAGATATAAGAGAGTCCCCTCTCCCCTTGTGGGAGAGGGCGAGGGTGAGGGGTATTTTTGGAGCAAACAAGAATTGAATCAAAAAACCTTTTCACATCTTCAATACTATAAACGATATTCATATCCGGCAGAGAAGAAACAATAATCTTTCCATACGAACTCGTAATAAGCCGCGTATCGAGGATTGCGATCACGCCATAGTCGTCGCTCCCTCTTATAAGTCTGCCGAAACCCTGTCTCAAAAGGAGGATTGCAGACGGCAATGCAAGGTCTTCGAACCACTTTTCGCCCAGCCTTCTGCATCTTTCATCATATACAGGGTCTCCTGGTGAGCCGAATGGGATCTTTGAAATAATCACAAGGCTTAATTTTTCCCCTTTTATATCAATCCCCTGCCAGAACGTAGCGGTTGCAAAGAGGACTGAATCAGGGGTTTTTCTGAACCATTCGATAAGTCTTGCTGACGGCATATCTCCCTGAGTTTTAAAGGGATAGTCTATACTGATATTTTTTGAAACAAAATGGAGATGTTTATAGGAGGTAAAAAGCACCAGTGCCCTTCCCCTCGATGCATTGATAAGCCCTTCAATAGTCTTAAGGCCTTCCCGGCAATAGACCTCATTGTTTTCCTGATCAGGCGGCGGCAGTTTTTTATCAAGATAGAGGAGGGACTGTCTCCTATAATCGAAGGGCGAACCTATCACCCTCTCTTTAAAGCCCGCTCCGGAAATGTCTCTCGACCTGTCATGCTGAACTCGTTTCAGCATCTCTTGGTTCAGTATTTCTTGAGACCCTGAAACAAGTTCAGGGTGACATTTTTGTGTCTCTTCGCGAGTCAAACCTGCAATTCCGAGTCTTTGCTTTAAAAAACTGAAATCACCGCCTGCAGTCAATGTGGCGGATGTCATTATCAGACTTTCATAGCCGCTGACCAGAGTGCTGAACGGCACTTGTGATTCCACAAGACTACTTTTCAGTTCCATGGCATTTTTATTTCCAGTCAGATAATAGACTTTATCTCTATCTCCTTGTTCTATAAAATCATTGATAACAGAAGACAGGGAATTTATATAAGAGATGGTTGTCTTTATTCTGTCCTGCAATTCATTGTCAGAGACAGAATCATGGAAGGCGACTAATCTATGAACTACCTTATCAAAGGCGAGGAACATTTTGAGATTTTGCAATCCTTCTATTATCCTGTCCGGTATTGGTGAGACAGCCTGTGACGGAATGGATATTCTCTTAAAGAATGATTCAACAGGCTCAAAAAGGTGCTCCACTGCAATCTTCAATCCCTTTAAGCGATAGAGGAGCCATAACAACCTCGAATGACTGAGAGTACTTCCGAGGACATGAGAGATGACATTTTCGATCTGGTGTGCCTCATCGATAATCAGTTGATTGTGAAAGGGCAATAGATTGAAGCCCGAAAGGAGGTCGTAAATGAGAAGATGGTGGTTAACCACAACGATATCCTTCTTGCGGAGTTCTCTGTAATGTCTGTAATAAAAACAGTTATTATAAAAAGGGCACTTCACTGAACTGCAGTCGTCAGAATCACCGCAGACCTTTGTCCAGAAATCAGTGATAAAGTTCAGTTCGTCCTTATCGCCTGTCTTTGTAACGGAGACCCATTCACTGAACTTTTTATAGGATTCGCCCAGTTCCGTAAACTCCCTCTCGCGTTTCAGACAGAGATAGTTGTTTTTTCCCTTAAGTAGTGCGTACGAAAATTCATGTGGAAGTGCATTCTGAAGGAATGCGAGATCCTTATTCACAAGTTGATCCTGCAGTGCAATGGAGGCGGTGGATACAATTGTCTTTTTATCCGAAAGTATCGCCGGGATGAGATATGCAAAGGATTTACCCACACCGGTTCCTGCCTCTATGAGAAGCCTTTTTTTATTTCTCAGACATACAAAGACTTCCTCTGCCATCTCAATCTGCTGCGGCCGGTGTTCATAGTCAGGAAATTGGTCTTTCAGGATGTTGAAGGCTGATTTTAGGTTGTTCAAGTTGTTATCCTCTTAAGCTGTCATTCCGGCTTGTCCGGAATCTTTCATCATGTCATTCCGCACCCGATGCGGAATCTGTCATTCTCGTGAAAACGGGAATCCAGTTCTTTCTATGGATTTTTTAGCCTTTCAATTTCTTTTTTTATTTCACCAATAACTTCAGGATTCTGAATCACTTTCTTTTGATCTTCTTTGACTGAAATGATATAAAACACTTTACCGCCATATTTTTCAGTAAACTTTTGATGTGTGCGTTCCTGAAACTTGAATTCGTTTATAATTTGAGGAATATAGGCGTATCCAGCAGGTTTAATTTGGAGTCCTATATATTTATCCTTAACTTTAATAAAGAAATCTACATTGTATCCCCTATCCCATTCATCTGGAGCCGGCTCTATTTTAACTTCTAATATATGTTGCAATTGTCCATAAATAGTCTGAATTTCTGATTGATAGCCACCGTAAGTTCTATTTATCACTAAATTGACAATAAAGTTGATGCAATCCTTTTCAGTAACACTCTCAATTTCTGCCTGACAGACCTCAGAAATTTTTATATATAAAGTCCTTCCAAGATTCTCCAGGTGTTCTTTTGGGTATACACTCCTGTAATAATATTCTTCCCATTCATTTAAAGACTTTGGAGAACATTTTCTTATTTCATCTGAAACAGCACCAACCTTATTCTTTTTATTAAGTCCCCATCTCATATTAGCTTGGTTAATTATCCATTCTTTTGGCACTATTTTGTCTCCTTATAAGCTAAAAATTTAGATTTATACTTGAAGTTTAGAGAAGCATCAACATCAGCCAATTTATTTTTAATCAGGTGAGCATTGATAAAAGTTTTATTTTTTAGGTACAAATAACACAATAAGTTCCCATCGTTATCATATTTAATGTTGTCAAACTTTAAGAAAACCTTTTCCCCTTTAATCTTCTCTGACAAAAATCTTACAGCTTCACCATCAACTTCCTTTTTCTCTTTAACACCAATCAGCCTGACTTTTAAATCGTTATTTAGAACCACTATCTCAGGGCTTATTATCTCTTTAACCGAATAATAGGTTTCCCTTTGATGGTCCGAATTATCAATCTTTGAACCGAACTTCAACTTCTTCAAGCCGATTTTTTTATCAAATTTTACAGGGTCTTTGAAAACGTAAGGCAGTTTTTGAATCTCTTCTTTGTAATTAATGTTTTTCTTTTTCTGGATGACTATTTCGAAGTCTTGCCGGTGTTTGTTTATGGATAGCTTTTCCTTTATAGTTGGCAGAAAATCATGATTAATTTCATATCCCATAGAATTCCTGTTAAGGTTTTTTGCAGCGAGACAAGCTGTCCCGCTTCCCAGGAATGGATCGAGAACGGTATCGCCCACAAAACTGAACATCTTTATCAATCTCTTTGGCAATTCTTCAGGAAACATGGCGAGGTGCTTATCCTGTCTTTCACCTGAGAAATTCCAGTGACCATAAAAGTACTCATTCCATTCTTCAGTTGTAAGTTTAGACTTTTGTTTTATCTCCCTGCTTACTTTTGCTGGATTACCCAATTTTTTGAATATCAAAATAAACTCATAGTCGAGTTTTATGATTCCATTGCGCGGATAAGGGAAAGAACCCATTATAGTAGCGCCGCCTGTCGTATTGCATGTGGTAACCTTCTGCCAGATAATTGCTCCCATATAATCAAACCCAATTGTTTCACAGAACTTGATTATCTCCTCTCTTATTGGAATGACTTTATATCTTCCATAATAAACAGACCTTGCAAATTGATCCCCGATGTTGACGCACAGACGGCAGCCCTCATGTAAAACCCTGTAGCACTCTTTCCAGACCAGATTAAGATTGTTTATATAATCCTCATAACTGTCATTAAACCCTATCTGACTGCCGTTGCCGTAGTCTTTCAGTTGCCAATATGGCGGTGAAGTGATGACGAGATGAACACTCTTACCTTTCAGTTCATCCATCTTTCGACTATCGCCGATGATTATGGTGGTTTTAGCGGGCATAAGCTTTTTCCACTTCTTCGAATTCTTTAAAACATCCTGTGCAACGCATAAATCACCTCAGTTTATCTGTATATTTCAATCTCACATATCTATTTTCTGTCCAGCGCCATACAGAAACATCACAGTAGCCGGACCTGTTTAGAGTCTCAGGCTCTAACCTATGATCACTTGCAATTTCATCAAAAACCTGCCTGGCATCTTTGAAAGAACCAAAGTGGTTGATCTCGACAACCTTGCCGCCTTCTGCAGTCACTATCAAAAACTTTGCATCACAGGGTTTATATATTGTCCAACGTATTTTCTTATCAATTAACGTTTTGCTCATCGCTTAAACTCCGTGCCTCATTGCATCCTCCTGAGCATTCTTTTAAGGTTTTAAGGTCTTTCGATAATTTCAAGTTAAATTCCAAGATTTCTGATGTTAGAGTATAAATCCCATAAATCTATTTCTTTAATCCTGAAGGCTGTTCCTCGGTTTCTTACAGTGCCATTTTCTTTCAGATGCATTCTCAAGTCAATACCAACTTTGCCGGCTCTAAAAGCATTAATGAAATTTCTCGGTATGGGATCGGTAAGTATATGCGCCTCACCGCTCTCCATCCGCATTAAGTCTTCTTTCCGCAATAACAAAGAGAACTCTGCTAAGCTTTGACATTAATTTTCCAACCATGACGAAAACATCCCAAGTGGCTAATAGATTTTCATTATTATCTATGAGATTTACTTTGTTATTTAGATCATCTATTAGAAGACTTAAACCTTGAGATATTTGCCTTCCAGCATATACGGTGTTCTTTAAAGCTTTTCTTCCGGAATCATCGATATAGCCATATCTCTCTATTAGTTCCCTTTGAGATATATGCCAGACGCCTCTATTGAAGCAAAACAGGGTGACCAGAGAATCGGAATCTCTTCGAGTTGTCCTAATTTCTACTCTGCCACCGAGATCCGGCACTGGGATATTAGTTTCGGACAATCCCATTCTTTGCTCAAAAGTATGTCCGACGCCTGTTGAACCATGTCGTATTGTAGGAATATAGCCCATCGCTTTTAAAGCACGAAGCCTGCGTTCTATTTCTCTAAGAGTCATTTTGTCTTCTCCATTATTACTATGTATTCTTCGGTCATAGTAGAACCTAACTCACCAACTTTATTACTAGGACTATTCTTTGAAGGCATCCTCTTATTAGGAATTTTTCGGATAATGGTTTCTATATGTCTAAAGCCAGCATGTTCCCCAAAATCTGCTACAATTTCATCTGTCGGCAGTTGAATTCCCTTAACTGTTCTATTCCCAACTACCATGCACAAAAAGCCTCCCTTTTTTACAATGCGACTTAGTTCTACAAAACATTTATTCATATCAATATAAAAAGCCATTACATCCCGTGCTCTCTTATTGTCAACACGAGATATTAGGTCTATGGCGCATCTCAGGTTTGGCGAACCATATCCTAAGTGAAGATTATCAATATCTAATCGCCCGCCTAAAGAACGGTTGTCTGTATCTAAAGACTGGCCATTAAAACCAAGCCACTGTAAAGAAAGTCTTGAGAACTGACCATAAGCAACAGTAGTTCTTGAATCGCCATAAGGTGGAGAGGTTACTACAATATTAACCAGACCATCTTTAATGCTTGTTCTATAACGGGCATCCTCGTTTAGGATATTTACCTGTGTTTCATCTTCTTTGAATTGTTTCCATAGCTCAGTCATAGCATCAATATTCTGTTTAGCTCTTTTTTTGAAGAGGCCAATAACATCAGGGTTAAAATTAAGAAGTTTTTTATCATCAATGCGATATAATTTGAACTCGCCATTTCTTGTATTAGAAGATGCTCTTACAGTAAAACTAAAAATTACTCTAAAGAAATCTCTTATTCTTTCATTCGATATTGAATATATAGCTTTTCTTAATGCAGCAAGCTTAGATGTAACATCGGGTTTAAACCAATAATCGATATTAAAAAAGTCGGGACTATCTATTTTTTTAATGAGAGAGATCTTCCTTATGATTTTTTCTAATTCGTTTTGTAAAAGCCTATGGTTGAGTGGGGTCGTTTTAACCTTACTTATCAAAAGCGAAAGAGGATTTATATCTATACCATAAGAATCGTAACCTTTTATGAATGACTCTAATAAGACAGAGCCGGAACCGCAAAATGGGTCTAACACAACCGTCTTAGGTTTAGCATACATATCAATAAGTCTTCCTGCGACTTGAGGTATCATCATTGCAGGATAGGGGTGGATAGGATGGGTGTATGCCCGCGTATTATCTTCGGCATAATTCCAACTCGGGTCATATTTTTTAGTTCTGGTCGAATCTTGCCACAAGTACCTTATGTTGGTTAAAGAATCTGTATCTATATCATCATCAATTTGAGATATTCCTAAGCGGTTATAGAAAGCTAACTGCTCTCTCAGCATTAAACAATTATCGTTCGCTTTACAGGCTTTACAGTTGTCTACAGTTGCCAAACAACAAACCTGTTGAGGTTCTGCGTATGTTTTAATATTAATAATTTGTTTCATATTTTCCACGTCTTAAAATTTCATTTTGTATAGCAAATTCAATTGCGCTATACCAATCGATACAATCGCCGATTTTATCTTCAACTATCTTCAGCTCTTTTTCAGAAAGTTCCCTTCCGAGTTCTTCTGCAGCAACATTCTGAACATCTTCGATATTAATTGAATAAATAATTTTTGAGGTATCAATCATTCAGACCCTCCTTGCATCATTGATTAGTCTGTAACTGTTATCAAATATGTGGTTGCCGTTACCATAGCCCTTCAACTGCCTGCAACTATCGCCGATGATTATGGTGGTTTTAGGCCTTGCAATACTCACTTTATTAGAACCGTCCTCTTTTCGCGTTTCGCGTTCTTTTCGTCTTTCGTGAAAATCTTATTGAACTGCTCAGGGTCGTTGTAGTATTTTTCAAATTTCTCGACCTTATTTTTGAACTCAGGCGATAAATCATTATTATTTACGGATATTCCTTTTTGAATTCTTTTCCTATTATTTTTCATGTTTCAACTCTTTCTTTATCATTTCTTCATTCGCACAATATTATTCGGCTCGTTCACTTTTCCTTCCTCATTTGCCTTCTGATTAATAAATCGTCCATCCTCTCATAGATTCAAATGCACCCTCAAGGCATTATTTATTGCATCTTGAGAGTTATGGTCATTAACAAATCCCAGCGAATTTTTAAGTCGCTGTTTTGAGATTGTCCTTATCTGATGGGCAAGGATAATGGAGTCTTGCGGAAGACCTTCTGGTTCCTTTTTCAACAATGCCTCATTGGGATAGATCTTTCTGCCCTCTTTCAGGGTGGTTATTGGCAAGACAGTGACCACAGGCATGACTCTATTAAAATCTTCATCGCTGATAACTAAAACAGGTCTTGTTCCTCTCTGTTCAGAGCCTATAACAGGATTAAGGTCTGCTACAAATATTCCCCATTTATAATTCATTTTTCTTCCTCAAAATCAGCATATTTAAAATCTTCCTCTATCTCTTTTATATCCGATAGAAACATGGTGTCTTTGCTTGCCTCAATGATGGCTTTTCTTATCCGCTCCTTTTTTATCTTTTCTATTTCATCTCTTATCGCAGATTCAACAAAGCTATTCATAGATTTAAAAAGACCTTTTTCTACGATTTGTTTGGCTTCTGTCATTACTTGTTCATCAAGAACAAAAGTTGCCTTTTTACCCATAACTTCCTCCTTTGCCAGTTTTAAATATCATAACAAAAGGAAGTTAAAACAACCAGTATTTAGTATGGCAAATATTGCCATAATTTATAAATTGTCCTTGTTTAATCAACACCTCGACATTAATTTTCATTCAGTTAAATAAAGCTGTTCATTTCAATTGATTCAATTGGATCATAATTAAAAGGATTTGTCAAGAAAAAAATGCGGGGTATATTTCAGGCAGGAGGATGTTTATTGGGGCTTCTGGGAATGGTGTCAGATTTGTCTCTTTCTCCTTTCCCCTTGCCCAATCAGGTACAATCGAAAGCTTTGCTGTTCCTGAGCGGATGGAGAGCTTGCCGTTCCATTGATTGACAAAGCGTCTTACCGCTGCAAGTCCATGACCTCTGCCTTCATCGGCATATCTTGATGTTCCATGAAGCAATGCCTTATCTATGGCATCAAAATCATTTCTAATTGCAAACCTCTCAGACAGGGATTTTCTAAAACCTCTGCCAATATCCATAACAGCAATCTTGACAACATTTTTACCCATATTCTGAAAATGATATTTCTGAATTCCTACAAATCCCTTATTTTCACTATGCTCGATTATGTTCTGGCACACCTCTGAAAGGGCCACAATAAAGCCATTTGTTGCCCTTTCATCGTAGTGCAGATGCTTCGCAAGGATTGCATTGGCACGGTCTTTAACCTTCCCAACTATAAAATGGATGTCAAATGAAGTTTATCTCTCTGAGGTCAATGGGGTCAAGATTCAGGATTGAAGGTAAGATAAGCTCAAGGGTATCATCGCTCAGTTGAAGTATCACTGGATTATATCTAAGATCAAATTTCTTTTTTCTGGTTTTCTATCACCAATTTCAATGGCTGATAGGAACAGCTCTTCTGCCTCTTTAAAATGGCTTTCCTCATTGTAATGGAACATAGCAATAGTATCACCAGTCGAAATGAGATCTCCAACCTTTTTGTTGAGAATTATCCCTGCGGAATGGTCAATCCTGTCTTCAACCCTCTGCCTTCCAGCGCCAATGAGCAGTGAGGCAATGCCAACCTTTTCTGCATCCATCTTTTGGATATAGCCCTCTTTATCTATTTTTATCTGATGCACCTTTTTTGCTAAGGACAAAAGATTTGGTTTAAAGGCAACCTCAGGGTCTCCATAATGTGCATCTATCAGTTCGACAAATTTAGCAAAGGCCTCACCCCTATTGATGACCCCTAAAAGTTTTTCTTTACAAGATTCAATGCTAATCTTCGCCCTCTCGTCACTTCTCACCATCTTGGCTATCTCAAGCATCCATGCTCCAATGGTAAGCGTAACCTCTTTTAAATCCTCTGGCCATTTACCTCTTAATGCAGAGATACATTCCTTTATCTCAAGGCTGTTGCCAACAGTTTTCCCCAATGGCTGGTCCATGTCAGTGATGATGGCAATAGTTTTTACACCCGCAGAATTCCCAATCCTTACCATAGCCTCTGCAAGCTTCCTTGCATCTTCTATTGACTTCATAAAGGCCCCTGAGCCGGTCTTCACATCGAGGACAAGGCCGTCAATACCCTCTGCAAGTTTCTTCGACATGATGCTTGAGGCTATAAGGGGTAGGCAGTCAACAGTTGCTGTGACATCCCGAAGGGCATAGAGCCTTTTGTCTGCTGGAGTGATCTCCTCTGTCTGTCCAATCATCGAAACGCCAATTCTCTTAAGGATAGATTTAAATTCACCCAAAAATAGGTCAGTCCTGAAGCCGGGGATGGACTCAAGCTTATCAAGGGTTCCGCCAGTATGTCCGAGTCCTCTTCCGGAAATCATTGGCACTATCACACCTGCTGCTGCAAGTAAGGGTGCAAGGATTATGCTTACTTTGTCTCCAACACCTCCTGTTGAATGCTTGTCAATTTTCGGGCCGGGAATATCTGATAGATCAAGCACAACCCCTGAATGGAGCATTATGTCTGTAAGGGTAACTGTTTCTTCCTCTGTCATTCCTCTGAAAAATACTGACATGAGAAATGCAGATATCTGGTAGTCTGGAATTTTGCTTGAGAGATAGTTGCCGATAAGAAAGGAAAGTTCTTCTTTAGTTAAAGAACCACCATCACGCTTTTTCTTTATAATGTCGTATGCACGCATGTTATGGCAGCAGGGAGTCTTTTATCCCCGCATCTTTAAACCCCTTAGCCCTGAAAATACAGCTATCACATCGACCGCAGGGAATCAGTTCGGAGTTCGGAGTTCGGAGTTTTGGGTCTCTTTTTTTATAACTTTGAACTTTGAACTTTGAACTTTGAACTCCTGCGACAGCAGGCTGCGGGTCATAGCAGCTCCATGTGAGGGAATAATCAAGGCCAAGCTCTGTGCCTTTCTTTATAATCTCTGCCTTTGTCATATATAGGAGTGGTGCATTTATCTTGAATTTCATCCTGCCTTCAACAGAGACCTTTGTTGCGAGGTTTGCCATATCTTCAAATGCCTTTAGATACTCAGGCCTGCAGTCAGGATAGCCGCTGTAATCAACCGCATTTGCACCGATAAAAATATTTTCTGCTTCGAGAACTTCTGCCCAGGCCAGTGCAAAGGACAGGAATATGGTGTTACGTGCAGGAACGTAGGTAACTGGAATCAGTGAGGAGTGAGGAGTTATTACGAACTTTGATTTTTTTTCTTCTACCTCATAACTCATAACTCTTAACTCATAACTGTTTTTTGGCACTTCTACATCTGATGTGAGTGCTGAACCGCCTATTTCTCTGAGGTCAAAATTGATGATAAGGTGTTTCTTTGCACCGAGGGCTGATGCGACCTTTTTCGCTGAATCAAGCTCTCTCCTGTGGCGCTGGCTGTAATCAAAGCTAAGGGCATATATTTCAAATCCTTCTGCCCTTGCAACTGCCATGGTTGTTGAGGAATCAATGCCCCCGCTAAGGAGAACTACAGCCTTTGGAATTGGGGACTGAGGTTTTGGGATCAGTTTTTGATTTTTATCGCCACTCATCACTTTTTATTCGTTACTTTACCTGCATTATTCATCACCGTTTTTCTGAGACAGCCTTTCCTATATCTATATCTATTTTACCCCAAATAATGCAATTGAAAGATGCAGATGCACGTCGCATTGAAGAAATTTTGAATCCATGTCTGCATCTTTTGGGTTAAGCGAATAATGCGGGTTTAGTATATATCGTCTTCTGTCCCTCCTTCCCCATCAGGCCCTGTGCTGAAGAGGACAAAATTATCACCCTGTGTCCTATAAATGTAAGGCTTCCCCCACCTATCTCTGCCTGAGGCGGACGCCTTTTTTAGGTGTGCAAGGGAAGGCGGATAAGAACCATTCTCATATTTATATGCCTCAATTCTGAATCTGATTCCGTCTATATCTTCAGAGACTTTAAAATTATCGAGGCCTTTATTTTTCTGCGTGAAAAGAGGGATTAAAGAAACAAGAAATGCCATCAGGAAGGTAATTGCAGGGAGAAATCTAATAGTAGGGGCGTATTGCAATAGGCCACTACCTCTATCTGGAGTGATTGTTACCTCTGATACTATAGGGAGAGCCTCTTTTGGCTCGATAACACCTTTTTCAATGAGAGATACGAGTGTCTTTGATACCTGAAAATCATCCAGCGCACTGAGATCGATTATTGTGCTGACATCATTTTCTCCATCCACAAACCCTAATATCTCTTCCTCCTCAGCAGTTAACTCGACTTCTGATTTCCCTGTCTTCTGAAATACACTATCAAGGGTTAGCCTGCCCTCTATAAGTGACCATTCATCAATTATGCGCAGGCCATCCATCAACAGATGCTGTGTATCAAGAGCGATAGGCATGTCTTTATCAACAGGGACTCCATGGGGTACAAACTCATATGTCCCTTCCTTCCAGGCAAAGAGGTGCACCACTGTTTCGGTTATCTGGGATGTGAGGATTTCCTGTATCTGCTGTCTCTCGACGATGCCTTTTTTTATCAGGATGTTTCCGACTTTTGCACCTGTAGCCCTCTGCTCCTCAAGTGCTGTCTGAAGTTCCTCCTCCTTGATGAGTCCCTTTTTCACAAGCACCTTTCCCAGACGATATGCCTCACTCCTCCTTTTTGATTCTGCTGATACGATATTACCCTCATGGAATAGAAGCCGAATCCTGTCCATACGTCCTTCCAGGGTAAGGATGCCTGTCTTTCGCTGGATGGATAGCAACTGCAGTATGTCAGCAGGGCCGAAATCTTTTAGCGCGCCCTCTAAAGCCATCCCCTATTAAGCCTCCTTCTTTCAGAAAGGTTAGAAATCAGATATAAAATGGCCATGAGTATTACCGATGGTATGGTTAACCAGCTATGGGAGAACGAGAGAAGACCTGTAGAGAAGAATGGATTCAGCACTGTCACCATCAACAAAAAGAGAAATAGCCATAAAAACATCATGCCTGTCAGGATCCTCCCGGAGTAAATCTGGGCAATCCCAGGAATAGTGAATGAAAGGACTTTGCTTATAGTCTTCCTTCTGCTCTGGTGTTCGTATACTGCAAGCACTTTTGCTGCCCTATCCCTTGAATTGAGCTCATCCAGTTTAACAAGGGACATATAACAACGTGGACACATCTGCCCATGGAGAAAGCCCTTTGCACATTTCTCGCAGAGTATTGCATTGCATCTTTTGCACCTGTAGGCCCTGTATTTTGTGCGTTTGTTGATTATATAAAATAGCAGGATAAGAACTATCGGGATTACGAGTGTCAGGTTTGAATGCAGCAGAGAGATATTCAGTGCTTCTCCAGACCTGCTGGATGCATACTCCCATAGGACAGACATGGGAAGGGTTTCATCGATAACAAAGCGGTTTGGATTTCTGCTTACAATAGATGTGAATTTAGATACAGACTCTCTGCTGAGTTTTACAGCCTCAAGGAAATATTCCTCTCCTTTTTCGAAATCAAGGGTTTCCCGCGACACCTGGCTCAGATTGTAAAGAGCTGATGGGAGGGGTTTTATCTCCATGGACTTCTTGTAGAGATCTTTTGCAGCCTCCATGTTATTAGTAGCGAAATAACAGTTCCCAAGATTAACACAGACTCCTGGGGCTGTCCCGTCATAGGCAGATGACAGGAGATTTTTATATACCTTTATCGCCTCGCGGTAATCTCCTTCTCTCTTCAGGGCAAGGGCGTAAGAAAAGCGTGAGGCAAAATCTCTCTTGTCCTTCAGGATAGACGTGGCATATTTATTATCCTTGTCCTCATTTACAGCGACAACAGCCCTGAGTTCAGGCGAGGACGCAGAAAAAAAGAGATTTGTTATGCGCAAGAGAAACGGTGACAGAAGGAGAAATAGGAGAGAAACATAGACAATAGTCTTGTCGATTTTACTGAAATACAGCCCCATTAAAAATAATGCGCCAGCTATAAAGAAGATAGGACCAAGGAGAGAAAGCAGGATCAAGAATACGAGCATCAGCGCCTTTCCCCTGTCCTCTGCTATATCATGGACAATAAGAGGAGCCTCCATGAGAAGCCTCATACTTATGATTATTACTATGGCCATAATAAATGAAAACACAAGGCTCAGATGCAGCAGCCCTGCAATGCTTAGCAGCCACCAGAAGTTTCTTTGATAGGCTGCTATGCCCTTTATCACATAATCAAGGCTCTCGAATATACCCTGGGGCGAAAGCGAAAAGCTTATCTTTGATAGTTCAAAATATACAGCCGGCAAATTCGGGGAGTATTTTACTGCCTCTTCAAGGATACTCTTTGCATGAGGCTGGTCTGCATGTGCTTTTTTTATAAGGACATAAGAATATGGTTCGGTATTCTTCAAGCCGTTATCAAGTCGGAATTCATAGAGATCTTCTCCCAGAGAGGGATAAGGTGAAAATAGTATAAAAAATAAAATAATAATGCTTAGGCGCTTTCTATTTTCTCGCCTCACGCCCCACGCCTCGCGTTTTTATGCCCTCTCTCCGATCTTTCTCTCGGTCCCCTTCATGAGCCTACTTATGTTTCCAGCATGCCTTAAAAGGAGCAGGGCTGTAATTACAATTGAGATGATAAGTTTTCCTTTTGTGTGGTCGAAAAGGAGGATATTCATGGGCAGGAGTCCGAAGGATACGACAGCCCCCAAGGAAGAATATCTTGTCATGAGCACCACCACCAGCCATATTATAAGGGTAAAAAGGCCAACTTGTGGAGAGTAAATAAACAGAACTCCAAGGCTTGTGGCAACACCCTTCCCACCCCTGAAGCCGAGGAATAGCGAGAAATTGTGTCCGAGGATGGCAAAGAGACCCATGATACCCTCATAAACTGGCCCGACAGATAAATATCTTCCAACGGCAACAGCAGCAGCACCCTTCAATATATCTCCGAGTAAAGTTAAGACAGCAGGCCATTTGCCAAGGGTTCTTAAAACATTTGTGGCACCAATGTTACCGCTGCCGACTTTTTTCAGGTTAACACCCTTGGCCTTTGCGATTATCACACCGAAGGGAAGCGAGCCTAAAAGGAAAGAGATAATTATAAGTAGAAGAGGGTTCATAGTTTCTTCCAGAAAGACATTGTGTATTGCACACCTGATATTACTGAAAGTATAAGTGCTATCCATATGAGTGCTATCCCAATATCATAAAGGTCTACACCGAATATATCCCATCCAAGTATAAGGCAGATGACTGCAGCTATCTGGGCTGTTGTCTTCAATTTTCCACCCATTTCTGATGCTATGACTATGTCCTTAGAAAGGGCAACAACCCTGAGTCCTGTGACGAGGAACTCTCTCACAATGATGGTAATCGCAATCCAGACCGAAAGTCTTGCCATATCCACGAGGAGGATCAGGGCTGATATGACGAGGAACTTGTCAGCAAGCGGGTCAAGTATAATCCCGAACTTTGTTATCTGGCCAGAACGCCTTGCAAGATAGCCGTCGAGAAAATCAGTAATCGATGCCATGCCAAAGATCAGGGCTCCAAGGAATGGATTGTAAGGCGTAACTATGATAAAGAATGGGATAATTATGATTCTGCTGAGGGTTATTGTTGTTGGCAGATTAAGTTTCAAAATACTCCCCTGTCATGGGTTCCCAGAGTCCCTTTGCCTTAAGGAGAAAATCACAGACCTCTCTCACAGCACCTCTCCCCCCACGGCTTCTTGTGACCATTAAAGCATTTGCCTTTGTCTCAGCGGTTGCGTCATTCACAGCAACGGAAAGCCCAACCCTTTTGAAGATGGGAATATCCACAATATCATCGCCAACATATGCCACTTCCTTTCCTGTTAGTTCAAATTTTCCAATGATGTGATCCAAAGCCACTGCCTTTATATGGCATCTTTGATAAACCTCAGTTATCCCCAGTTCATGCGCCCTTCTCTCCACAACCTTTGAATGCCTTCCTGTGATGATCGCGACCTGAATCCCTGCCTTTATCAGCATCTTTATCCCATGCCCATCGCGCACATGAAATGACTTAAACTCATTGCCCTCGTTGTCGAGGATTATGCTTCCATCTGTGAGAACCCCATCAACATCAAGGACAAGGAGCTTTATGTTTTTTGCGATATCTGTAAGTTCTTTCTCTGTATTTTTCATTTTTTACTTTGTTGCCAGTGTTGACAGTTCCACATAAATAACTCTTAATAGATACTCCTTATCATTTATGGAAAACTTTTTGTACGCAACTTTTCGCCCTCCATAGCCATCTACTACCTGCATAGGATTTATGACAGCATCCTCGATCTACTCTCTTTTAAGCCCTCTTTTTTCTGATTTTCTTTCCGCTATCGGAATTATTTCAACTTTTTTCACCATATCCCAACGCTATTAATGAATATTTACACTATCCCCTGCTTCAATATATCATGGAGATGGATAATGCCCTTTGCTCTTCCCTCATTATCAGGCACAGCAAGGGATGTTATGGATTTGCCCTCCATAATTGAAAGCGCCTTTGCTGCAAGCTCGTCTTCTCCAATGGTCTTTGGATTTTTTGTCATAACCTCTCCTGCATTCATATCAAAAAATGCCTTGCCCCATTTCTCTATGCCTCGCCTCAGGTCTCCGTCTGTGATGATGCCGAGAATCTTTTTATCAGTGTCAGCAATGATCGTAACCCCGAGCCTCTTTGATGATATCTCTATCACAGTCCTTGACATCGGAGTATCAAGGGATACAACCGGGAGGGCATCACCTGTATGCATCAGGTCGCTCACTTTTATAAAGAGCTTTCTTCCGAGACTGCCATCCGGATGGAAAAAGGCAAAATCCTCTTCTTTAAACCCGTTTTTTATTAACAGCGAAATTGCAAGTGCGTCTCCAAGTGCAAGCGTAGCAGTGGTTGATGCGGTTGGGACAATCCCCATAGGACACGCCTCTTCTTTGACTGAGGCATCAAGCGTTACATCTGATGCCTTTGCGAGAGTTGAATTGACGTTACCTGTAAGTGAGATTAACCCTACATTAAAACGTTTTAGGAAGGGGAGCAGCCTTATTAACTCCTCTGTCTCACCGCTGTTTGATATGACGACTATCACATCATCTGATGTAACCATGCCGAGGTCTCCGTGGCTTGCCTCAGCAGGATGCAAAAAGAATGCAGGAGTGCCTGTTGATGCAAGTGTTGCTGCTATTTTTTTACCAACTAATCCTGATTTGCCCATGCCGGTGACAACTACCCTACCCTTACTTTTATAAATAATCTCAACTGCCTTTTCAAAATTGCTGTCAAGTTTTTCTGTCAGGGCAAGGACTGCATCTGCCTCGATCTTTAAAACCTTTTTTGCTATAGCAAGGATACTGTCCATATTAGTTGGTTCTCTCAAACTCAAGCCAGTGATCTGAATGGGCGTGGAACAAATCCTTCTACTCCTCTATAACCTTATAGACCACATCGTGTTCCCTTACATGCTCCTTTACCTTGATGCCAACATTATCACCTTTCTTTGCCTCGGACACATTTTCATGCTCGATCTGAATAGATTCTACCTTCTGTGTAAAGTCAGAGGTGTGGCCCTTAATGTGGATTGTGTCTCCAACCTTTAAATCGCCTTCAAGAACTACAGTCGCTACCCCTATTCGGGAGTAATAATGGTCCACAACACCTATCCTTTCTTCTTTCATGTTTACCTCCCCTGATAGCATTCGGTAATGTCAAAAGTTTTATAGGTAAAACCCTAAAACTCTTTGATTTTCAATATGTTGTTTCAAATTAGCTTGCCTCCCTCCAGTAGGACAGGCGTCTCGCCTGTCCTACTGGAGGTTTTTCGTTTTTCATATCAACTACCCCCTTTTTTCATAAAACTTTTGACATTACATAGCATTCAATCTGGTATTCTCAGAATGCTATCTATCTTTTTAATCCTGCTTAACATCTTTTTCAATTCATCCAATTCTATCATATTCGGCCCATCGCATAATGCCTTTTCTGGCTCAGGATGGACTTCCATGAATAAACCATCAACCCCAACAGCCACCGCAGCCCTTGCGAGCGGCTCTGCAAATTCCCTTTGCCCTCCTGAGCAACTCCCCTGGCCTCCAGGAAGCTGGAGGCTGTGGGTTACATCAAAGACAACAGGATAGCCAAAAGACCGCATTATAGGCACCCCCCTGAAGTCAACAACAAGGTTATTGTATCCAAAGGATGTTCCTCTCTCAGTGATGAATAAATTATGATTACCTGTTGAAGTGAATTTATCTATTATATTTTTCACATCCCAGGGTGCAAGGAACTGGCCCTTTTTGACATTCACAGGCTTTCCTGCCTTTGATACAGCAAGTATTAAATCCGTCTGCCTGCATAGAAAAGCTGGAATCTGAAGGACATCCAAAACCTCTGAGGCAGGTTTTATTTCAGTGATAGAATGAACATCAGCAAGAACAGGGATGTCGAATTTAGCCCTTACATCAGCCAATATCCTTAATCCTCTATCAAGTCCGGGCCCTCTATAGGAAGAAATGGATGTGCGATTTGCCTTGTCATAGGAACTCTTGAATAAAAGGGGAAGACCAAGCCCATCGCATATTTCTTTTAGCCTTTTTACAATCTCAAATGTAATGCCTTCGCCTTCGATAACACAGGGGCCTGCAATGATTATGGGTGTATTGCCTCCTCCGATTTTTACATTTCCTATGTTTATCTCTCTTGTCATATTTTCTCCAACTTTTTCATTATAAAGAGATACTTAAACCCTCTAAGATAAAAATTAAATTCCATTTCGATGTTCTCTAATAATGCAGCCCTTTCTTGATGATAGTTTTCAGGATGGTAATTGATGATACAATCACCGTAACTATTAAGTAAAGCCTCAATGTCTTCCGTTTATTCTCATGTTCACCTGAAAATACCTCTTTAGCCGTCATTCCGACTTGTTCGGAATCCTTCTTACGATTCCTGACAGGCAGGAATGATTCCCGACAAGCGGGAATGACATTTTCATTATTCTTTGTGTTTTGGAAAAACATGAACGTTTCATTTTATGAGCATATAATAGCAAAAACCCACTCAGATATTGCTGGACAAAAAGCTTAGCCGATTTTATGCATAGTAATGTGTTAAAATAAATAAATTGAAGATTCCCCGTAGCAAGCTACAGGGAATCTTAATGCAAGGAATTATTATTTTTATATTCGCTCGCTAAACCCCCAGCAAGCTGCGGGGAATACGCTCGCTATCCATTTAAAAGAAAGGAAAGGTTTTTAGATCGATGGTAAAGGTGCCGGTAAGTATAGAAGCGGAGATGAAGGTTTCCTACCTCGATTATGCGATGAGCGTAATCATCGGAAGGGCACTTCCAGAGGTGCGGGATGGGTTAAAACCTGTCCAGAGGAGGATACTCTATGCGATGTTCAGGGAAGGGCTTCTCCCTGGAAAGAAGTATTCAAAGTGCGCTGGGGTTGTTGGTGAGGTTCTGAAAAAATACCACCCCCACGGCGACACTGCTGTTTATGATGCACTTGTGAGGCTTGCCCAGGACTTTAATATGCGCTATCCACTTGTTGATGGACAGGGAAATTTCGGGTCTGTTGACGGAGACCCGCCGGCTGCATACCGATATACAGAGGCCAGGCTTGCAAAGATTGCAGAGGACCTTCTTGGAGACATAGACAAGGAGACCGTTGATTTTGTCCCCAACTTTGATGAGACAACAGAGGAGCCTGTCGTGCTTCCATCAAGGGTCCCAAACCTTATCGTAAACGGCTCAGCCGGTATTGCTGTTGGAATGGCAACGAATATTCCACCCCATAACCTCGGTGAGATTATAGATGGCCTTGTGATGCTCCTATCAGACCCGGCTGTGACAGTGGCTGACCTTATGAAGACAATAAAAGGCCCTGACTTCCCAACAGGAGGATTAATCCATGGTGTGGAGGGGATTGTCGAGGCATATACTCATGGAAGGGGTCTCATCAAGGTAAGGGCAAAGGCGCGGATAGAGCGCGAACATAGAGGCGGAGAAAGCATCATCATAACAGAACTCCCATATCAGGTGAATAAGGCACGCTTAATAGAGAAGATTGCAGAGCTTGTGAGAGAAAAGAAGATTGAGGGGATCTCTGAGATCAGGGATGAGTCTGACAGGGATGGAATAAGGGTTGTGCTTGAGCTAAAACGAGGCGAGATGGCACAGGTAATCCTGAACAACCTCTACAAGCAGACCCAGATGGAGACCACATTTGGAATCATCATGCTTGCCCTTGTTGGCGGCCAGCCCCATGTCCTCGGTTTAAAGAGACTCCTTAATTACTTCCTCCAGCACAGGCGTGATGTTGTCCTGAGAAGGACAAGATATGAGTTAAGAAAGGCTGAGGAGAGGGCACATATCTTAGAGGGGTTGAAAATCGCGCTTGACCGCCTCGATGAGATCATATCACTCATAAGGGCATCAAAGAGCCCTGAGGAGGCAAAGCAGGGATTGATTAAGAACTATCCTCTATCAGAAATACAGGCCCAGGCTATCCTCGATATGAAACTACAGCGCCTCACTGGCCTTGAGCGTGAAAAGATAATAAAGGAATATAAAGATACACTGAAAGAGATAGAGAGGCTGAAGGCAATCCTTGGAAGCGAGGCACTTGTATCAAAGATAATAAAGGACGAGCTTCTTGAGATAAGGACAAAATATGCTGATGAGAGAAAGACAGAGATAACCGCAGATATCGGGGAGATAACTATCGAGGACCTTATCACAGAGGAGGAGATGGTCATCACGGTTTCGCACCAGGGATATATAAAGAGGAATCCTCTTTCTGCGTACAGAAGCCAGAGACGAGGCGGTAAGGGCCTCATCGGCATGGAGACAAAGGAAGAGGACTTTGTTGAGCAGCTCTTCATAGGTTCGACCCACGACTACATGCTTTTCTTCAGTAACCTCGGAAGGCTCTACTGGCTCAAGATCTACCAGATACCCGAGGCAGGGCGCGCAGCTAAAGGAAAGGCGCTTGTCAATCTGCTTGCACTCTCAGAAGGAGAGAGGATAACAACAGCACTTCCTGTCCGTGATTTCAAGGAAGGTTTCCTTGTCATGTTCACAAAAAACGGCACGGTGAAAAAGACAGCGCTTGAAGAATACAACAACCCACGCGGTAAGGGTATCATCGCCATATCCCTTGAAGAAGGTGACGAACTTATTGACGTAAGAAAGACTGATGGAAAAAGCGACCTCATAATTGGCACAAGAGGAGGACTTTCTATCAGGTTCAATGAAGAAGACGTCCGCAGCATGGGAAGGACTGCAAAAGGAGTCATAGGCATCCGCCTTTTGAAGGGTGATGATGTTGTCTCAGCAGAGGTGGCAGAGGAAAAGACAGCCCTCCTAACTGTCACAGAGAAGGGGCTTGGAAAAAGGTCAAGGATTGAGGACTACCCTGTGCAGGGGCGCGGTGGGAAAGGTGTTATCTCTATAAAGACTACACCAAGGGGCGGAAAGGCTGTAGGCCTCATGCAGGTCAGAGATGAGGATGAGGTTGTGATGATAACAAACTCAGGAAAGCTTATCAGGACATTAGCAGGTAACATTTCCCTCCTCGGAAGAAACACCCAGGGAGTCAAGCTAATGGATGTTGAGGCTGAAGATAAAATCGTCAGCATAGGAAGGGTGGCAGAAAAGGATTAATCTGAACAGGTCAAATGTAATTGCAACCTATGACCATTCGTGAACAAACAGAGGAGATTGAAAGAAAAACCCTTCATCCAAGGGCATGTCTGAGCGCCAATAGCAAAGGCAGAATGAAGTCTGAAAAAGAAGGGGAGATAAGGACATGCTTTCAGCGGGATAGGGACAGGATTATACACTCAAAGGCATTCAGAAGATTAAAACATAAGACCCAGGTCTTCCTTGCCCCCAAAGGAGACCATTACAGGACCCGCCTAACCCATGTTCTTGAGGTAGCGCAGATAGCAAGGACCACAGCAAGGGCGCTGAGGCTGAACGAAGACCTCACTGAGGCTATTGCATTAGGCCATGACCTCGGCCACACACCCTTTGGCCATGCAGGTGAGGCGATATTAAGAGAGATTCATCCAGGAGGCTTTGATCATTACAAGCAGAGTCTTAGAGTTGTGGATTTCCTTGAGCGTGATGGAGAGGGGCTCAACCTCACTCATGAGGTGAGAAATGGCATTGTTAAACACTCGAAAGGCAAAGGCCTTATAATTCCCGAAACAAAGGGAGAGAGGGCAGAGACTCTTGAGGGACAGATTGTGCGCATATCTGATCTAATCGCTTACGTGAACCACGACCTTGATGATGCCATCAGGGCAGAGGTTATAAAAAAATCAGACATCCCAAAAGAGATTATAAAGATTCTTGGAGACAGCCATTCAAAACGCATAGACACAATGGTAAAAGATCTCATCTATAATTCACTTAAAACAGACCTTGAAGAGCTCGGAATGAGTGAGGAGGTGTCTATGGCAGCATACAGGCTCAGGGACTTTCTATACGAGCGTGTATACGAGAGCGAGAAGATAATAAACGAATTCAGAAAAGCAAAAAAGATACTCGGTGATTTATACGAGTACTATCTTGAGCATATCGAAGAGGTCTTCACAGATATTCCGCTTGAGAAAAAACTCAACAAACACAGGATGGTATGTGACTTTGTTGCAGGCATGACAGACAGGTTTGCCCTGACGACGTATGAGAAGTTGTTTTTACCACAGCAGTGGATGGTGCTTTAACCCGCCTGTTCTGAAATAGACATAGCTATTACACTACATTGGCCTTCTATGTCTATTTTTTGGCGCCTGTATAAACCTTGTATATCCTCTAATCTATAGTTTACAATCTGGCTTATGGATTCAGTGCTCAAACAGATACATGAATTCACAAAAGAACCCAAGATCGCATATTTTTCCATGGAGATAGGTATAACCAATGACATTCCTACTTACAGCGGCGGTCTCGGTATCCTCGCAGGCGACACGATAAAATCCAGCGCTGACCTCAATCTTCCGATGATTGCAGTCACACTCCTTAGCAGAAAGGGATATTTCAAGCAGGAGATAGACGATAGGGGTCGGCAGATGGAAGAGCCTGTCTCATGGGAGCCGTCAAAATTTATGGCATTGCTCCCCACAAAGGTGAATGTCCAGATAGAGGGAAGGGATGTGGCTGTTCAGTCATGGCTTTATAATGTAAAGAGCCTGACAAGCGGGAGCATCCCTGTATTATTCCTTGATACAAATGTCGAAGGTAATACCCCTGAAGACAGAGAGATTACTTCTTGTCTTTATGGTGGTGACCAGGTCTACAGACTGAAACAGGAGATAATGCTTGGTATCGGCGGTGTAAGGATGCTTCGTGAGCTGGGGTTTGAGATAAAGAAATATCACATGAATGAAGGTCATGCAAGCCTTCTTACCATGGAATTGCTGAGGATATTTAAAAGAGACATAGAAGAGGTGTGGGATGAAGACCTCGTGTGGGATGTGGACAGGGTAAGAGATATATGTGTGTTTACAACCCATACCCCTGTTGAGGCCGGACATGACAAGTTTCCTTATGATCTCATCCTGAGGGTTTTAGGGGAGTTTATCCCTCTAAAGGTGCTGAAGAGACTTGGCGGCGAGGAAAGGCTCAATATGACCCTCCTTGCCTTAAACCTCAGCAAGTATATAAATGGTGTTGCCAAGAAACATGGAGAGGTCTCGAAAAATATGTTCCCCGGATACGAAATACACGCAATAACAAATGGCGTACATTCATATACCTGGACAAGTGAGAGCTTTAAAAGGCTTTACGACAAATACCTTCCTGGCTGGGCCAATGAGCCAGAATTGTTTGTGCGGGTTGGCCGTATACCTGATGAAGAGATATGGAGTGCCCATATGGAAGCCAAAAAGGATCTCATAGATTATGTTAATGCTGAGACAGGCGTTGGCATGGACTACGACACGCTTACCATAGGGTTTGCACGGAGGGCAACTGCATACAAACGTGCAGACCTCTTATTCACCGACATGGAGAGACTGACGAGAATAGGGGCAGGAAAAATTCAGATTATATACGCTGGAAAAGCACACCCAAAGGATGAGGCCGGGAAGTGGTTGATAGAGAAAATCTTTGTTATTAAGGAGAAACTAAAGGACAAGATCAAGATAGCATATCTCAAAAACTATAACATGGACATTGCCCTCAAGCTTGTTTCAGGGGTAGATGTCTGGCTGAATACGCCATTAAGGCCGCGCGAGGCATCAGGCACAAGCGGCATGAAGGCAGCCCATAATGGTGTCTTGAACTTTAGTGTTTTAGATGGCTGGTGGATAGAGGGACATATCGAAGGCTTTACAGGTTGGTCTATAGGCCCTGCACCAACAGAGACAACCCTTGTTGAGGGGCTCGACAGACTCGATGCAGAAGACCTCTACAGCAAGCTCGAAAATATAATCATCCCACTGTTTTACAATGACGGACGCACATGGATAAGGATGATGCAGAATGCCATTGGGAAGAATGCCTATTACTTCAACAGCCACAGGATGATGCGAAGGTATGTCACAGAGGCGTATATAAGATAAAAAAACCGAAAAATAGACATAGGGCCACAAAATATAGTAAACCCCACACCAAAAGTTTTGGTGTGGGGTAAAACCAAT
>DYHX01000081.1 GCA_020723925.1 Nitrospira japonica
TAATAAATACGTCGCATTGAAGAAATTTTGAATCCATGTCTGCATCTTTTGGGTTGACAATAAGAACCTTCGATGTTATCAATTCTGTATGGAAAGGGTGATTATACTGGGCGCTGGTGGGAGGGATTTTCATAACTTTAATACATTCTTCAGGGACAACCCTTTGTATAAAGTCATCGCATTTACAGCAACTCAGGTGCCATATATAGAGAACAGGACATACCCCAATGAACTTGCTGGCAGGTTTTATCCTGATGGGATACCTGTCTATCCAGAAAAAAAGCTCCCTGAGCTTATAGTCGAAAATAATGTGACAATAGCTGTTTTCTCTTACAGCGATGTATCCTATGAAGAGGTTATGCACAGGGCATCTATTGCCCTTGCAAACGGGGTTGACTTTCTTCTCCTCGGGCCTGATAAGACGATGATTGAAAGCAAGGTGACTGTCATCTCTGTCTGCGCCGTGAGGACAGGGTGCGGAAAGTCTGTGATAACGAGGAAGCTTGCAACCATCTTCAAAGATAAGGGGATAAGGGTTTCTGTTGTGAGGCATCCCATGGTCTACGGGGCATTCAATCCTGCGCTCAGGTTTAGCACCATCGAGGAGATCGACAGAGGGGCATGCACTATCGAGGAGAGGGAGGAGTTTGAACATCTTGTTGAAAAAGGGATTACAGTCTATGCAGGGGTTGACTATGAGCAGGTTATCAGAACTGCTGAAGTGGAATCAGAGGTGATTATATGGGATGGAGGTAACAACGATTTCCCATTCATCAGGCCTGATATGGAGATTGTCCTTCTTGATGCCCTGAGGCCTGGACATGAAACCCTGTATTATCCTGGTGAGGTGAACCTGAGAAGGGGAAATCTCCTGATAATCACAAAGGTCAATGAAGCCAGGGAAAAAGCCATGAAGAAGATAAGGGATAATATCTTTATAGTAAATCCTGAGGCAGGGGTTATAGAGGCACCATCTGTGTTCAGCCTTGATAATCCAGAGATGATAGAAGATAAGCGGGTGCTTGTTATTGAAGACGGGCCGAGCATAACTCATGGGGGGATTCCTTATGGCGCAGGTGCCTCTGCATCGAGGGGGATTGCTTCAGAGCTTGTTGACCCAAGGGCCTATGCGGTCGGCTCGATAAAAGAGGTGTATGAAAGATTCCCTCATATAGGATTTGTTCTTCCAGCAATGGGTTATTCGGAGAGGCAGATCAGAGAGCTCGAGGAGACGATTAATAACTCTGATTGTGATGTTGTGGTCGTGGCTACACCAATAGATTTAAGGAGGATTGTAAGGATTAACAAACCAACAGTCAGGGTTACATATGATTTTGATGTAGACCTTACTTCCCTTGTTGATTCCATCGTGAGAGAATATATAAGGAAAGATGTGTGATTGCGGAGGCAAGGAGGTAATAATCGCTCTACCAGAAGATGTGATAAAGGCTATGGAAGGGAAGGCAGGGACAGGGATAACTGTGTAGCAATGATAGTGAATTATTTTAAGAGGCTAATCATCAACAACAGGGAATTTATACTGAAAGAAATCCTTGAGGTTAAGGGACTTATGCATCTGCTTATGAAACATCGGAATACAGGTCAAAAATGGACAAGGGAAGAGAAGAAGGAAATTAAGATGCACCTTAAAAATATATCTCGGGTTGTCCCTGCCCTCGCTATCTTTTTGCTTCCTGGTGGCTCTTTGCTTCTGCCTTTTCTTTTAGAGGTGCTTGATAGAAGGAAAGGCAGAGGGCTATAACTTAACCCAAATAATGCAATTGAAAGATGCAGATGCACGTCGCATTGAAGAAATTTTGAATCCAAGGCTACATCTTTCGGGGTAAAAGAGATTGCAGGTAGCCCTTAATCATATTCCCAATTTTTCGAATAATCTCACAATTATTTCATTTGAAAGGACAAGCCCCTTTCTTGCAAGCCTCAGATAGCTTCCGTCAATCTCGATTAGCCCTTCCTTGAGTAAATCTTTAGCAGCTTCATGGAGTTTCACCCCGAGTTCTTCTTTGATACTCCTCATATTAATACCCTCTGTTTTTCTGAGGCCGAGGAAGATTATCTCTTTCAGAGCATCTTCACATGAAATTTCTATGGATTCATCTATAGGCAGTTGATTGTAATTCAGTAGTTCGATATATTTCTTGATATCCCCTGTGTTTTTTATCCTCTTATCGCTCCAGAATGAATGGGCGCCTGCCCCTATGCCGATATACTCACCCCGATTCCAGTAATTAAGATTATGAATACATTCAAGGCCCTCTTTTGCAAAGTTAGAAATTTCGTAGTGTCTGTAGCCAGCACCTGTCAGCGTATCTATTGTATAGCTGTACATCTCGACTATTATTTCTTCTCCAGGCATCATCAACTTTTTTTCTTTTAGTGCTTCATGTAAGGGAGTGCCATGCTCAGGTGTGAGTTCATATGTCGAGATATGCTCGGGTGAGAATTCTAATGCCCTTGAGATTGTGTATTCCCAGCTTTCAGGGGTCTGCCCGGGGATTGCATAAATCAGGTCTATAGAGAAATTTTTAACCCCTGATTTTTTAACAATATCAACAGCCCTTAGTGCCTCATCTGAACTGTGAGTCCGGCCGAGTGTTAAGAGTTCTTTATCAACGAATGACTGGACACCAACGCTCAGCCTGTTTACTCCAAGCGAAAGAAGGATTTGTATTTTATCTTCGTCTATTGTCCCTGGATTTGCCTCAACTGTTATCTCTGCATCAGGATAGAATTCAAAGCTCTCTCTGAGGGATGCAAAAAGCCTTGCAAAGGATTCTGCTGAAAGTACTGTCGGTGTTCCGCCTCCGATGTAAACTGATTTTAATTTACCAGTAATCTCTTTTCTCAGAAAAAATTCTCTTTCCAATGCTTCAACATATCTTCTGGCGAAAAGATTATCATACGGCACTGACAGAAAATCGCAGTAGATGCATTTCTTTATGCAGAAGGGGAGGTGGATGTATAGATAGTTGATCATGAATTTATTTTAGCCCAAATTGAGCGATTCTTTGATTATAAATCACTCTTTGACAGGCGAGACGCCTGTCCTACTGTTTGACGACATCACCCATAGGGTAGGACAGCCGTCTCGGCTGTCATGGGTTTGTATAATAAATCGCTCAACTTGGGTTTAGATTAGTTTGACAATAAAAACATACATGCCTATGATAAAAGCGTGATGGATTTTGATGGATTGTTAAAGATTATGAAGGCACTCAGGAGTGAGAAGGGATGCCCATGGGATAAGGAGCAGACGAGGGAATCTCTGAAGCCTTTTCTTGTGGAAGAGGCATATGAGGTTATAGAGGCAATCGATGAGGGAGCCCCAGAGAAGATAAAAGAGGAACTTGGAGACTTACTGTATCAGATAGTATTTCACTGTCAGATAGCAAAGGAGCGCGGTGAATTCGATATGTCTGATGTCATAAAAAAGATTGGTGATAAGATGATCGCAAGGCACCCTCATGTCTTTGGGGAGGCAGAATACAAGACCCCTGAGGAAGTGCTTGCGCACTGGGAAGAACAGAAGAAGAAAGAGGGCAAGCTGCGAGAGTCTATTCTTGAGGGGGTTCCAAAGACCCTTCCATCTTTATTACGCGCCCACAGACTCCAGGACAGGGCTGCAAGAGCCGGTTTTGACTGGGAGAAGGTTGAGGATCTGCTCAAGAAACTTGATGAGGAACTCAAGGAGTTCAAGGATGCCCTTGAGAAGAAAAAGCAGAGTGAAATAGAAGATGAGCTCGGAGATATATTCTTTGTGCTCGTAAATGTGTCTCGTTTTGTGGGTGTTAATCCTGAGGATGCTCTCAGGAAGACCATAAGTAAATTCATCTCAAGGTTCCGTCATATCGAGATGACTGCTGCAGAGCATGGCAGAAAACTCTCTGACATGACACTTGAAGAGATGGATGAATTGTGGGATGAGGCAAAGGAACTAAGGAAGTAATGTATGGGCGAGTCAGTATATTTTCTTGACAACCACTGTTTTGCGTGATATAAAAAGTTAGCCTGTTTTTCGGGCAATATTGATGTTTTCCCTTGAGGGAAAGAAGGAGGACTTAAGGAATATGTCGTTTGAAGGTAAGGTTAAGTGGTTCAATGAGAGCAAAGGTTTTGGTTTCATCCAGCAAGACAATGGTCCGGATGTATTTGTTCACTATTCATCAATCAAGAGTGACGGATTCAAGACACTTGCTGAAGGCCAGAGGGTTCAGTTTGACATAGTCGATGGCGACCGCGGGCCAAAGGCTGCAAACGTAGTAAAAATCTAAAGACAAAAAATGCCGGGCCCGTGCATGCGGGCACCTTTAAAATCCCGAAATCTCCTTTTAAACCCACCGTCTCAAAAACAGAGATAGGATTGGGGCCGTTTTTGTATTTGACAAAGTTTCGCATTTCTTTTATGTTTAATCATTCTGCTATCCGAATAAACAAGACATAGAATGCAGGCATGGCAGGGTTCATAAACACATGCCTTTCACATTTTTTATTGGAACAGAGTTCGCCATGAGACTTCCAGAATGGATAAAGACTAAGAGTTTCACAGGGCTTCACGATACAAAACATATCCTTAGAAGTCATGGGATCTCTACTGTCTGTGAAGAGGCGAGATGTCCGAACAAGGGAGAGTGTTTCTCAAAACCCACAGCGACATTCATGATCCTCGGCTCGCACTGCACGAGAAACTGCGGCTTCTGCTCTGTTGAATCATCAATGCCTCAGCCGCTGGACAATGCTGAGCCTGAAAGGGTTGCAATGGCTGCAAAGGAGATGGGCCTGAAATATGTTGTTATCACGTCTGTCACACGAGATGACCTGTTAGATGGCGGTGCACGGCATTTTGCAGATACAGTCATGGCATTGAGAAAGCATCTGCCAGATGCAAAGATAGAAGTCCTTACTCCAGATTTCAAAGGTGATGTAAAGGCGATTAATACCGTGCTTGATTCGATGCCTGACGTGTATAATCATAACGTAGAGACAGTACCGAGGCTTTATCCTCTGGTCAGGCCGCAGGCAGACTACAGACGTTCACTTGAGGTGCTCAGGGATGCAAAGAGGATTGCATCGTCTATAAACACAAAGTCAGGACTCATGGTCGGTCTCGGTGAGACCTTTGCTGAGGTGGTATCTGTTATGAGGGATTTGCGAGATGTGAATTGTGATTTCCTGACAATAGGGCAGTATCTCAGGCCATTAAAGGAGAATCTCTCTGTTGTTGAATATATCAGGCCTGAGGTCTTTGATAAATATAGAGAGGTAGCCCTTGATATGGGTTTTAGATATGCAGCTTCTTCTCCGCTCGTAAGAAGCTCGATGGATGCAGAGGAGATGTATTATAAAAGTGAACAGTGAACAGTATTTAGTGAATAGTTTAAAAATCAAAAGACAAAATGTTTTTCACTATTCACTGTTCACTAAATACTGGAGGAATGATGTTCGAGTTTAAGAGGATAAAAAGGCTTCCGCCGTACGTCTTTGCAATCGTCAATAACTTAAAGATGGAAGCAAGGAGGAAAGGAGAAGATATTATTGACCTCGGCATGGGAAACCCGGATGGTGCTCCTGCAAAGCATATAATCGAGAAACTTGTGGAGGCTGCAAGAAACTCGAAAAACCACAGGTATTCTGCTTCAAAGGGGATCACACATCTCAGGATGGCAATATGTGAGTGGTATAAGAGGCGCTTTGATATAGACCTTGATTATGAGACCGAGGCTGTTGTAACGATTGGTTCTAAAGAAGGCATATCACACCTCGCACTTGCGATTGTGGAGCCTGGCGACGTGGTTATGACGCCAACCCCTGCATATCCGATACATCCATACAGCGTTATCATCGCTGGTGGTGAGGTGAGAAGCATTCCAATTGGATCAGGTATTGATTTTTTTGATGAGATGGAGAAGGCATTCAAGACAACATGGCCAAGACCAAAAATGCTGATAATAAACTTTCCCCATAATCCTACAACACAGGTTGTAGAGGGGCTTGAATTTTTCAAGAAGATTGTGGATTTTGCAAAGGAGCATAACATTATTGTTATTCATGACTTTGCGTATGCAGACCTCGTGTTTGATGGCTACAAGGCTCCGAGTTTCCTTCAGGTTCCAGGCGCAAAGGATATAGGTGTGGAGTTTTTTTCCCTCACCAAGAGCTATTCGATGGCAGGCTGGAGAGTCGGCTTCTGCGTTGGCAACAAGGAGATAGTCGGAGCACTCACAAAGATAAAGAGCTATCTCGATTACGGAATGTTTCAGCCCATACAGATTGCGAGTATAATTGCACTCCGCGGCCCGCAGGACTGTGTAAAAGAAATAAGAGAAACATACGAGTCCAGGCGGAATGCACTTATAAAAGGTCTCCATAAAGCCGGCTGGAATGTGGAACCTCCAAAGGCAACAATGTTTGTATGGGCTCCTATTCCTGAGCCATTCAAGAAGATGGGCTCCCTTGAGTTTTGCAAGCTTCTTATTAAAGAGGCAGGGGTTGCTGTATCCCCGGGGATTGGCTTTGGAGAAGGCGGAGATGAATTCGCAAGGTTCGCCCTTGTTGAGAATGAGCACAGGATAAGACAGGCAACAAGGGGGATAAAGAGGGTGCTGAATAAATGATCAATATCGGCATTATTGGCTTTGGCACTGTCGGAACAGGGACAGCAAGGATTCTAATCGAGAAACGGGATGTTCTCAGGGAGAGGCTTGGCTTTGATATAAACCTCAAGAGAGTTGCTGACCTTGATGTAAAAAGGGATAGGGGAATAAAGCTTTCTGAGGGGATACTCACAACAGATGCCAATGCAATAATCAATGACCCGGATATGGACATAATTGTTGAACTTATCGGTGGAATACATCCTGCAAAGGACTTCATCCTTCAGGCTATCAAAAACAAAAAGCATGTTGTAACAGCCAACAAGGCCCTGCTTGCAACAGAGGGAAATGAGATTTTTGCAGCGGCTGAAAAATGTGGCGTTGAGATTGGTTTTGAGGCGTCTGTTGCAGGCGGGATCCCCATTATAAAGGTGATAAGAGAAGGGCTGATTGCCAACAGGATATTAGCAGTTTACGGAATAATCAATGGTACTTCAAATTACATCCTCACAAAAATGACAGATGAAAAAGTCGAGTTTTCAGATGCCCTGAAGGAGGCACAGAGACTTGGCTATGCAGAGGCAGACCCCACATACGATATTGAGGGGATAGACTCTGCGCATAAGCTTGCGATCCTCGCATCCCTTGCCTACGGGATACCCCTTTCATATGACAATGTCTATAAAGAGGGGATAACAAAGATTTCTTCGCAGGATATTGAGTTTGCATCCGAGCTTGGTTATAAGGTAAAACTCCTTGCCATTACAAAGGCTGTTGACGGCGAGGTCGAGCTCAGGGTTCATCCCACAATGCTTCCAAAGGATTATCTAATATCAAAGGTCGATGGCGTATTCAACGCTATATATGTTGAGGGGGATGCTGTAGGTGCGACCCTTTATTATGGAAGAGGTGCAGGAGACATGCCGACAGGGAGCGCTGTTGTTAGCGATATAAGTGATATAGCAAGGAATATAAACATGAAAGCAACGGGGAGGGTTCCTGGGCTCGGAAGGGCAAAAGAGGGAATCGGGATAAGGAAAATAGAAGACGTGGAGTCGATGTACTATTTCAGGTTTTCTGCCCTTGACAGGCCAGGGGTTCTTTCAAAGATATCTGGGGTCCTTGGAAACAATAATATAAGCATTGCCTCTGTTATACAGAAAGGCAGGAGGATCGGAGAGGCGGTTCCTCTTGTAGTTTTAACTCATATGGCAAAGGAAAGAGATGTAATCCATGCGGTAAGGGAAATAGACAATCTACCAGTTGTTGCTGAAAAGACGCTTTATATAAGGGTTGAGGGAAAAGAGGAATAAGTTTTAACCCAAATTGAGCGATTCTTTAATCATAAATCACTCTTTGACAGGCGAGACGCCTGTCCTACTGGATAACACCTATATACCCATAGGGGAGGACAGCCGTCTCGGCTGTCATGGGTTTGCATAATAAATCGCTCAATTTAGATTTAAAATACCCAAAATCCAGCGATAAACGCAGGAGGTATTGGTAATATTGTATTTATCCCAAAAGATGCAGACATGGATTCAAAATTTCTTCAATGCGACGTATTTATTATATAACGTTTATTTTGGCGCTTGCACTAAAATATGTAATCCCGAAAAATAGACATAGAAGGCAGGCATGGCAGGATTCATAATTTTTAGAATCG
>DYHX01000082.1 GCA_020723925.1 Nitrospira japonica
ACCGGACATTTCTATTTTGGTGAAAATAGGACATTTCTATTTTGGCTTGACAGGGGAGAATTAATTCCTTGAATTTTAATTTAGATTAAATTAGAATTGGACGATTTTTGAAATAAAGACAGGAGGCAACATGAAGAGTCATGCACTAAGACCAATCTTTGTTGTTATTGGATTAGTTATACTCCTCCTCATTGTCCGTTCCATTATTGTCCCCTCTGACTTTAAGGCAGCAAACAGTGACTACAAATATCAGTGGCACAGGTTGGGCAATGAGGAGGAGTGGAAAAACTTCAAGGTAAAACATCAGGGCAAGGACTACTGCAAAGACTGTCATTCTGCTCAATACGGATTTATTACTGCATCAAAGCATGCAAAGGTTCAGTGCGAGAACTGTCACGGCCCAGCAGTTGAGCACCCTTCAAATCCATCAAAACTCACCATAGACAGAAGCAGAGAGCTATGCCTGAGATGCCATGCTTACCTTCCTTACAGGCCCGTGACCTATACAGGCCTGCCAGAAGGGCCCATACCACTCAAGATGAAAAACCCAGATGAGCACAACCCAGGAATCGAGTGTGCAACCTGTCATGATGTTCACAAGGCAGGATTTAAAGCAGGTGTAGGAGGTTAGGCATGAAACATTCAAGAAGAGATTTTCTTAAATTAGGTTTTATAACACTTGCTGGTGTAACACTTCCATTAAGCGCCTTTGAGCTTCTTACGCCTGAGGCATTGGCCACCATAAAGAAAGGCAATGGTAAGAGATGGGCATTTGTTCTTGATACAACAAAATGTATAGGCTGCGGAATGTGTGTAAAGGCATGCAAACTTGAAAATGAGATTCCATTTGAGGCAAATGTATCAAGGACATGGGTTGAAAGGTATGTTGAATTAAAGAATGGTGAGGTTCTTATAGATTCCCCAAAGGAGGGAAGATATGGGTATATAAAGAATGATCCTCAAGGCAGAAATATCAAGGAAGAAGATATAGCAAAGGGCTTTTTTGTCTGCAAACTCTGCAACCAATGCGAAAAACCATCCTGTGTTCAGGTCTGTCCTGTAGGTGCAACGTACAAGACCCCTGATGGGGTCATACTCATTGACAGGAAGTGGTGCATAGGCTGCGGTTACTGCATTCAGAACTGCCCCTATGGTGCGAGGTTCTTTCATCCTGTCTACAACACAGCAGAGAAATGCACCTTCTGCTACCATAGGATAACTAAAGGTATGAATTCTGCCTGTGTTGATGCATGTGCATTTGGAGCGAGGAAGATTGGTAATATAAATGACCCCAACAGTGAGGTGCATAGAATAGTCAATACCGAGAGGGTCATGGTATTAAAACCAGAATACGGAAACAAGCCTATGGTATTTTATGTAGGCCATGACAGCATAGTGAGGTGATGATATGACAATAGAGCATGTACACGGAGAACTATGGACTTTAAAAGAACTATTCACATATCCAAATGAGTTCATCTACTGGACAGTTCATATAGCGATATACCCCTATCTCACAGGGCTTGTTGCTGGAGCCTTTGTCCTCAGCTCCCTCTACCATGTGTTTGGCAAGCAGGAGCTTAAGCCAGTAGCAAAGTTTTCATTGATATTCTCGTTTGCCCTGCTCATCATGGCACCACAACCGCTGCTTCTCTTCCACCTGACACAGCCACAGAGGTCCTTCAATGTCTTCTTCACACCACACTTTTACTCTGCAATCGCTGCATTCGGTGTGGTTTTCTCTACATACATGGCGATAGTTGCTGTTGAGATATGGTTTGCATACAGAAAATTTATTGTTGAGCAGGCTATGACACGAAAAGGTATCATGAGGCTCATCTATAAAGCAATGACACTTGGAAGCTATGATGTATCCGAAAAGGCACTACATACAGATGAAAGGGCAATAAAATTCCTTGCAGCAATCGGTATCCCTGCTGCGTGTTTCCTTCACGGTTATGTCGGATTCATATTCGGCTCTGTGAAGTCTGTAGCCTTCTGGTTTACACCGCTTATGCCTGTTATATTCCTTATGTCAGCCATCGTATCTGGTGTTGCCCTCTGCATATTCACTTACATTATTGCGATGAAACTTATGAAAAGAGAGATAGACATTGCTGCAACAAGGAGTATGGGGCAGGTTCTTGCCTGGTTTATGATAGTCGCCTTTACCCTCGAACTGCTTGATATTGTATCCCACGGATATGCAGCAAAGAAAGACTGGGAGATTCTTAGCACCATAATCTTTGACAGGTTTGCCTTTAACATATTTGCGCTTCAGTGGGGTCTGGGCATGGTAGTTCCAATGATACTGCTTTTCTTACCGGGATTGACCATTAGAAGGGCGTTTATATCCTCAGCCCTTGTCTTGATGGGTGTGTTCATGATGAGATGGAATGTTGTTATCGGCGGCCAGTCTATGTCAAAGAGCCTTGCCGGTTATATGACCTATAAGATGCCTGTTATACCTTACAACATCGAGACCTTCAGAGAAGGCCTGGTTGCTGTGATATTCCTGCTGGTAATGCCGTTTGTGCTCCTGTGGCTATTCGACAGGATTCTCCCTGTCTTCAAAAATCAGGGAGCCGGCCATTAAATGGATAGCGAGTGTATTCCCCGCAGCTTGCTGCGGGGTTTAGCGAGCGAATATAAAAATAATAATTCCTTGCATTAAGATTCCCTGCAGCTTGCTGCAGGGAATCTTCAATAAGAAGGTCAAGCAGTCCTCGCAGGGGCGACCCCGTGGGTCGCCCCTTTTCCTTCATTCTTATGATTTTGTTATACTTAAATTGAGCGATTCTTTAATCATAAATCCATTTTTGACAGGCGAGACGCCTGTCCTACTGATTTCAACGATGTCACCCATCGGGTATGACAGCCGTCTCGGCTGTCATAAGTTTACATTGAAAATCGCTCAACTTAGGTTATAATTAATCTATGAAGCCTGAAAAAAGCCTTAGGCTACTCCTTTCGGATGAAACCCTCAGAGGTGGCACAAGGGAACCGATAGAGGCAGTTGTAACTGGTCAGTAAGGATAGGGCTGTCCCCTGCAGAGATAAGGGATTATGAAGACCTCTGTGAAAAATAGAAGAAAGAACATTGACTGGAATCTTGCAGGGCTTTCTACCATTATAAAGCTGAATAATATTATAGGGTTTCTACCCATCAAACTTGATGAGATACTTTCTGCTGTTGTCAGAGAGGTCTATAAACTCTTTTCGCCTAATACCTGCAGTATCTACATGACTAAGGACGGCAGGACAATGGAACTTGTTGCCCTTCAGAGTTCTGATGGATTACGTCCTGATATTCACAAGCAGGATAAAGTAGAGTTCTGTGCTGCCATCAGGGATGGACTGCCATTCATTGTAGAGCGCAAACCGTTTTGCCCGAACAGGAAGAATAATGCAGAAGGGCCTATGTCCCATGTCTGCATACCAATAATTGCAGGCAAAGACGTCCTCGGGACATTATCACTTGATTTTGATCATGATACGGTCTTCACACATGATGAGCTCAATATTCTGCTTTCGATAACAAACCAGACAGCCATAGCGATTCAGAGGTCATTACTATTCGAAAAACTTGAGAATGAAAAGGCTGGACTCGAAAGGGCGTATAAGGAGATAAGAGAGCTTAACTATGCCCTGCAGAAAAAGATGTTAGAACTAAAAGATACCCATGATCGGCTCATTCAATCTGAAAAACTTGCTGCCACAGGAGAGCTTGCAGCAGGTCTATCCCACGAGATTAACAACCCAATAAGCATTATCCTTAACCGTATAGAATGTCTCAAAATGGAGTCGAAGGAGCTTTTTTTACCAGAGGTTGTACTCAAAGACCTTAATGTAATCTATTCATACGCTGCAAAAGTCTCATCCATAGTGCATGACCTTCTTATCTTCTCAAGACATCACTCTGTAGAGTTCAAACATGTGAATATAAAGGCCATTATCGAAAGGGTCATAGAGATGCTCCAGAATGACCTGAACAAAAGCAGATGTATGGTCCATCTGAATATGTCTGCCTCTGTTTCTGATATCTACGGTGACACGGACAGATTAGAACAGGTATTCTGGAACCTGCTCACAAATGCAATAGATGCCATGCCTCACGGAGGAAATATTTATATAGAGGCCGAAAGCTCTCGTGAAAGACCTGATTTTCTGGAAGTCAGAGTAAGTGACGGGGGAGAGGGAATAGCAGAAGAAAATCTGCACAGGATATTTGATCCCTTCTTTACAACTAAAAAAGTAGGTAGAGGTTCGGGGCTTGGGCTCTCCATCTGTTTTGGCATCATAAAAAATCACGGGGGCGATATAACGGTAAAGAGCGTTGTGAATGAAGGTAGTGTTTTCACAGTATATTTACCTGTGAAACCCTCATGAGCCATCGGCTCACAAAGGAGCATGAAAATGACAGCCGAGACGGCTGTCCTACTACTTTGAGGGAATCTCTATATCCAGTAGGACAGGCGTCTCGCCTGTCGGGTAAGGTATTTTCGGAGCAAAAAGTGTCAGTGAGTAGTGTCAGTGGTCAATGAATAGTGCAAGAGGATACATGGATGGGTAAAATCAAGAGCGCTGAAGAACTTGAAGTATTCAAAAGGGCGCATGTCTTGACATTAAATATCTATAAGATTTCAAATGAGTTCCCGGTAAAGGAAAAGTTTGGACTTATATCACAGATAAGGCGTGCATCAGCGTCTATTGCTACAAATTTAATGGAAGGAAGTCATAGATTAAACAGCAAGGAATTTCGCCAGTTTGTAGGTATCGCTAAGGGTTCGGCAGGTGAATTGAAGTATCATTTGTTTCTTGCGAGAGATTTAGGGTATCTTTCTAATGATGACTATAATGTTTTAAGGCTGGAAACAGAAGAAATTACTAAAATGCTGAACGGGTTAGCTAACTCTTTAGCTGACACTGACACTAAACACTGACACGGACTATGTCTAAAGGAAAGATACTGGTCATAGAGGATGAAGAAGAAATGCTTGAGAACTACTCAAGACTCCTCAAAAAAATCGGCTATGACTGTATCGCTGAACAGGATAGCGTCAAGGCAGTAGAGGAGTTAAACCGGCTTGGGCCAGATGTCATCCTTACTGACCTCAGGATGCCGGGTAAGAGCGGGTTTGACATCCTCGATGCATCAAAGGAGATTAACCCTGACATCCCTGTTATCTTAATAACTGCCTATGCAAGTATCCCGACTGCTGTAGAAGCTGTAAAGCGTGGAGCCTTTGACTTTATCGCCAAACCATTCTCATCAGAACAACTCGAGATAGTCCTCGAAAGAGCAATAAGGCAGAAGATGCTCGCTTATGAGAATAAACAACTGAAAGAACAACTAAGGGCATCTTCGATAGATGAAATTGTCGGGAAGAGTTTAGCAATGCAGGAAGTCATTGAGATTATAAGACGTGTATCTCAGACAGATGCAAATATCCTTATTACAGGTGAAAGCGGTACAGGAAAGGAGCTGGTTGCAAAAGCCATCCATGCAAGAAGCCTAAGAAAATCAATGCCCTTTATACCTATTGATTGCGCAGCACTTCCAGAGAATCTCCTCGAGAGTGAACTGTTCGGATATGAAAGAGGAGCCTTTACTGGTGCGAGCATAAGCAAGCACGGGCTTTTCGAAGCCGCCTCAGAAGGGACCCTTTTCCTTGATGAAATTGGGGAAATACCGATGACCATGCAGGCAAAGCTTTTAAGGGCATTACAAGAGCGAGAGGTAAGACGCCTTGGCAGTAATAGATTTATATCCATAGATGTCAGGATAATATCAGCAACAAACAGGGATATTAAAAAGTCCGTATTAGAAAAGACATTCAGAGAGGATCTATACTATCGTCTGAATGTTATCCACTTAAATGTTCCACCCCTCAGGGAGAGAAAGGGTGATATTCCTGTCCTGGCATTACATTTTCTGAATAAATTTGCTGCTGCAAACAGGAAGAATATAACGAGCATTTCCGCCGAGGCTATGGAAATATTGGAAAACCATACATGGCACGGCAATGTCCGGGAGCTTCAAAATATTATGGAGAGGGCAGTCGTCCTTTCTGATGGGAATAGAATAGATATCAAGGACTTACCAAAGGAAATCTATATGATGCCTTCCCCTATCCCTACAGACAACCTTCCCTATAAAGAGGCTAAGGAGGCATGGCTTGCTACATTTGAAAGGAATTACCTCACAAGCCTCTTGAAAGGCACCTCAGGCAACATATCCCATGCGGCAAAAGAGGCAGGGATTGACAGGAAGACCATACACCGGCTCATAAGGAGATATAATTTGAATATTCGGTTGTGAAAAAATATTTGGTATGGTAATTGCATAAGAAATAAAGTATGAAATATAGGGTTACAGGGTATATTTTACTGATCATGTAAGTCTCTCTTTCACTACTCCATGTTTTTCACCCCTTACTTACACATTCTGTCCAAGAAATCCAGAAAATGGCTTTATCTGTTATTGTATTTACAAAGATAGCGAAGGACAAGGAGCATGGGGCATGGGTCAAGGAGATAATAACCTTGTCTATTCATCAGGCGTAAAGAAACAGGTTGATTCCGAAAAGTTTAATGCACTTGTTTTTTCTGTTGAAAGTCCATGCAGACTTATAACTGATGCATCGGAATCTGAAAAAAATATTATCCCATATAACCTCTTCTATAAAGGCATTTCCCAAAAAGTTCCTGACAAGCCACCCACTGTATAGTGTCAGTGTCGGTGAATAGTGTCAAATAAAAACTGATACTGAGGTGGTTTTATGATAGGATTATTTCAGGTAACCCAAAATGCCTGAATGATCCTACAACATTACTAAATTTTAGTAACAGAAGGGAGGTGGTGGAGAAAAGTAATTAATTTAGGGTAATTAAGTAATTAAGTCAATAGTTAATTACTTGGAGTTTCCTGAGTTTTTATCCGAAATCGAAACATAGCTGAAAATCATCTGCAGTATTTACCCTTCCCTTAAGAGCAGTCTTGTCTGGATAAAGCATATTAAAAGATGAGGTGGTCGGGTTTGTTTGTACAGCCTAAAACAGTTTTTAAGTGATAAGCTGCTCCGTCTCATGCCGCTACCTGTATCTCAGGTAGTGTATTGCAGTAAACATCATCCGGTGTCCTTCGGTCAAGGCTCTGATGCCGACGCCGATTATTGTAGAACTCAATGTATTCCCTGAGCCCCTGCCGAGCTTCGGCAATAGAGCTATATGCTTTTAGATATACGTCTTCATACTTAACGCTTCTCCAGAGACGTTCGATGAACACGTTGTCCAGCCAACGGCCCTTGCCGTCCATGCTGATGTCGATACCGTGACTTTCGAGAATTCCAATAAATGCATCCGATGTGAACTGACTGCCCTGGTCTGTGTTGAATATATCCGGCATCCCATACTTCCCGATTGCCTCTTCAAGAGCTTCTGTGCAGAACGAGGCATCCAGAGTATTGGAGAGCCGCCATGCCAGACTCAAGGCTTGCCCAGTCCATGATTGCCGTAAGGTAGCAAAAGCCCCTTGCCATGGGCAGATATGTTATATCGGCTGCCCATACGTGATTGGCTCTCGTAATCTCCATTCCCCGAAGCAGATACGGGTAGACCTTGTGCTGAGGATGCGGTCTTGAAAGATTCGGTTTCCGGTAAAAAGCCGCTATCCCCATCTCCTTCATAAGGGTGCTTACATGCTGGCGGCCTACCTGATGTCCCCTGTCCTGAAGTTGCTCCCGGATGCTCCTGCTGCCCATAAACGGATGTTTCAAATGTATCTCATCGATAAGCCGCATCAACTCAAGATCGCGATCGCTGATCGGCACTGCTTCGTAGTACAGACTTGATCGCGACAGCTCAAGAATCCAGCTCTGCCGGGTCAACGGTAATTTATGCTCCCTGTCGATCATCTCTTTGCGCTCGGCTCGGCTATGCGCCCGAGCGCGACTGATAAAAAATCGTTCTCCATCGCCAACTGCCCGATCTTGGCATGCAGTTCTTTAACATCTGCTCCAGCCTCGGTCTTCTTGTCTTTGAAAAAGACTTCTTCAGCCCGTTCCAAAAGCTGTTTTCTCCACTCAGTAATCTGATTAGGATGCACATGGAACCGCTCTGCCAATTCCACCAGGGTCTGCCCCTCCTTAAGTGCCTCTACCGCCACTTTTGCCTTAAATGCTGCGCTGTGGTTCCTCCTGGGTCTTTTGCTCATTCTGCTGCCTCCTGGTATAATCCTCACCCATAGATATGGGTAAAGAAGTTTATAATAGTTT
>DYHX01000083.1 GCA_020723925.1 Nitrospira japonica
GTAGCATTGTAACTCCAACTACCACTGCTATCTTTAGAAGTATTATGCCTATGTTTATGATAAAATCGAATGCCACGGGTGATACCATTGTCTCGAGTATGTTCATATATTCACCACCTTCTCTATGGTCACTTCTACCGCGTCAATGCAAGGAATCTTCGTAATAGGGTCAAGCTTATAGCTAAGAAGGCTCATAGCTCCTTTACCTTTAAAGGTATTTGTCACAAGCACAATTGATTCACCAATTAATTTGTCTGTCCTTACTGGTAAAATAAGGTTCCCTTTACTGGATGTTACAGCTACTATATCCCCATCCTTCAGGCCAAATTTTTTTGCTGTCTCTGGATTGATCTTTACTACAGGCTCTGGATAAATGCTATTTAATGCCTGTGCCCTTCTGCTTAGTGTGCCTGAGTGAAATAACGGCTTCTCGATCGAAAGATAAAGCCTACCTTTGTGACCGGGCATCTGTATTTTTACTGGTCCCCGATCCCCAACCCCTAATCCCTGCCTTAACGGCTCTCCTTTATATGGCCATTGGTCTAAGCCCCTCTCTATATCTTCGTATGTGAGTCCAGCATGGAGCGGAGAGACCATCGATATCTCTGTCATAACATCTTCTGCTGAATTATACGGCATTTTTAAGCCTATCTTCTTTCCAACCTCGGAGAGTATCCTCCAGTCTTCCATCCCCTGTCTGTTTATAGCTTTTCTCAACCGTTGTATCCTTCTTTCGAGGTTAGTATAAGTTCCATCCTTTTCCGCCCAGCTTAAGGATGGTAAAACCACATCAGCCATTGCCGCTGTCTCTGTCATGAATATATCATGGACAACAAGGAATCCAAGCCTCTCAAGTGCATTTTTCACAAAATTAGTGTCAGGAAGATTATAAACAGGATTCTCGCCCATTACATAAATTGCCTTGATTGAGCCTGTATTCGCTGATTCTATAATCTCCATGAGTGTCATGCCTTCTTTCGATGGGATTTGACAATCCCAGACATCTTCGTCCCTCTTTCTGAAACTCCCTATCTCTAACGGTCTTCCTCCAGGAAGGGTATCAGGCAGACAACCCATATCAATGAGCCCCTGCTCATTAGGTCTTTCAGAAAGGAGATATACCCTCGCATCCAAGATGTAAGCAATTGCTGCAAGTAAAAACAGATTCGTGCTTGCTCCAGTGCACTGGATAATATCTCTGCCTATAACCATCGAAACCGATGATATGTCTGAAAGCGCCTTAGCAGCCTGACTTAATTCTTCCTTTGTGATATTGCAGACCTTCTCAATATCACCAGCGGATAGCCTTTTGAATTCATTTATCTTTGCCTCAAATGCCTTGTTTCCACCCGGAAGGGATTTAATCTTAAGTAATTCTTCGAGAAGGCCACTTAAAAGCATGCCTTCTGTATAAGGATAGGGCAAAAGTCCTGCTGTCCTGAATCTTTCAAGACCTGGGGTATAGCCTACAGTTATAACCCTTACACCCTTCCTGAAGGCAGCCCTTACCTGAATTCCCAATATCGGATTTATATGTGTTGGGTCTCCTCCTATAATAAAAACTCCTTCAGAATTCACTATTCCGGATATGATATTAGCAGTTGCTCCCTGACCCAGAATACCCTCAAGGTATTTCTGGGCACCTGCATATCCTAATCTTGCACTTGAATCGATATTATTGCTGCCTAAACCTGCTCTAAAAAGCTTCTGGAATACATAATTGTCCTCATTTGTGCAGCGTGGCGAGGCAACCCCTGCTATGGCCTCGCCCCCAAACCTCTCTTTTATCTCTTTTAACCTGTTTGCTACTGTAGTGAGTGCCTCATCCCATGTAGCAGGTTCGAGTTTACCATTCTTTTTTACGAGAGGAGATGAAAGTCTCTCATGGCTTCCGACATATTCGTATCCAAAACGACCCCTTGCACAGAGTAGTCCTTTGTTAACACCAAGCCCTATCTTCGGTATCACCCTTTTTATGGTGTCTTCTCTAACCTGTAAAACCATGGAGCAACCCACTCCACAATATGAACAAACAGTGTTAACCTCCTGTTCAACCTGCCATGCCCTGTAGGCATGTCTATGGAGTCTTGACATAATTGCACCAACAGGACAGACAGCAAGACAGTTCCCACAGTATTCGCAGTTATACTCACCGCTGGAGAAGGGCTCGATAAAAGAATGGCTCCCTCTGTTTGTAACCGCTATGGCAGAAGCACCCTGGACCCCATCGCACATCCTGACACAGCGCGTGCACACAACGCAGCGTTCCATATTTCGTACGATAATAGGGTCATCAAAGCTCTCAGGGTGTTTTCTCTTCCCTTCCTCAAATCTCCCTGTGGTCGGACCGTACTTCATGACAAGGTCCTGAAGTTCACACTCACCTGCCTTATCGCAGTAAGGACAATCAAGAGGATGGTTTATCAGGAGGAATTCAAGGACTCCCCTTCTTGCCTTTGTAATCTGTTCAGACTCAGTTCTGACAACCATTCCATCTGTCACGTAGAGCGTACAGGCTGTCTGGAGCTTCGGCATCTTCTCGACTTCAACCATGCAGAGCCTGCAACCACCATAAAGTTCGAGCCCTTCATGGTAGCAGAGGGTAGGGATCTTTATGCCTGCAATCCTTGCTGCCTCGAGGACTGTCGCAGGCTTTTCTAATTTAATACCTTTGCCGTTAATCGTTACTGTAATCATGCTCCCCTGAAATTTGTTTACCAGTTTAATAGTTTAATGGTTTGAACCAAACTTTTATTTAATTGTCTTTTTCATAACCGTTAAACTTTTAACCATTAAACCTTTAGACTTTTATTTTATATGCTCCTCAAACTCAGGCCTGAAATGCTTTATGAAATTCTGGACGACAGATGCTGCACCGTCTCCAAGAGGGCAGAATGTCTTACCAAACATATTGCCGGCAACATCAAGCAGCATATCTATATCTCCTTCCCTTCCCTCTCCGCGCTCAATGCGGTCGAGGATTGACCTCAGCCATCCTGTGCCCTCCCTGCAAGGTGTGCACTTGCCGCAGGATTCATGTTCAAAAAACTTCAATGCCCTGTAGCATACTTTTACAAGACAGACTGTCTCGTCAAAGACCATAACCGCGCCAGAGCCGAGCATGCTTCCATGCTTTGGCATATTAACAAAATCCATCGGACAGTCTATTTTATCTGGAGGAAGGACAGGCGTTGAAATGCCTCCAGGGATTACTGCCTTCAGCTTCTTCCCACCCCTTATTCCACCGCAGTGTGTATAGATTATGTCCCTGAGTGTTGTTCCCATCGGTAGCTCATATACACCTGGTTTTTCGACATGGCCGCTTACACAGTAAAGCTTTGGGCCAGGGCAATCAGGGCTTCCTATCTTTGAATATGCATCTGCGCCTATCTCTATGAGATATGGGAGGTTTGCAAGGGTCTCAACATTATTCACAATAGTCGGCGCGGAGAACACACCGACATTTACAGGGAATGGAGGCTTAATCCTGGGCTGCCCTCTGCCGCCTTCAAGGGACTCTATGAGAGCTGTCTCCTCACCGCAGATATAGGCACCAGCGCCCTGGTGAACTGCGAGATGAAATTTAACTCCTTTGCCAAGGATATTGTCGCCGAGGAAACCTTTTTCGTATGCCTGCTTGATTGCCTTCTTCAAGGCATGCTTTGCATCCGGATACTCGCCTCTCAGGTAGATGTACCCATATTCTGCCTGAAGCGCATAGCCAGAAATTGCCATCCCTTCTATTAACAAATGCGGATTCTTCTCAAGGATAGGCCTGTCTTTAAATGTCCCTGGTTCTCCTTCATCGGCATTGCATAGTAGATACTTGGGGAACTTTGGGTCTGCTGATGCAAATGTCCATTTCATCCCGGCAGGGAAGCCTGCGCCACCACGGCCCTTGAGACCTGATTTTTTGACCTCGTCGATAATATCCCTTGGCTGCATGTCAAGTGCCTTGGGAAGGCTCCTGTATCCGCCAACCTTCATGTACTCATCGATATCAGCAGAGTTAGGGTTTTCTATGTTCTTTAAAAGTACTCTTTCCATAATCCTAAATTTTTAACTCTTCATCCCTATTTAGTGTCTGTTTATAAACTATAGTTATTTGTCATTTCTGTCCTTTATGTCGTCATGCCCGAAGTGTGTTAATCGGGCATCCAGATTCTTCATATTCTGGTTCCCCGTTTTCACGGGGACGACGTCTGGATTCCCGCTCAAAAAACTGCGGGAATGACAAAAAGGCACTTTATACACAGACACTATTTGTATTTCTCCAATATCTCCTCTATATACTTTTCTGTTAAGTTTTCATAAAAATCATCATTCACGAGCATCGCGGGCGCTGTCCCGCATGCGCCGATGCACTCCATGATCACGAGAGAAAACCTTCCATCGGCTGTTGTGCCGCCAACCTCAAGGCCATATTTATTCTTAAGAAAGTCCACAAGCCTCTCAGCACCGAAAATCATGCACGAGACATTTGTGCATAGCTGAATTAGATGTCTCCCCATGAGTTTATGCTTATACATTGCATAGAATGTTGCAACACCCTTTACCGTTGCTTTTGGTATGTCGAGGGCTTCAGAGACAAACTCCAATGCCTCTGGGCGTAGCCATCCGAATTCCCTCTGGGCAAGGTATAGGACAGGTAAAAGGGCTGCCTTTGTCTTCGGGTAGCTTTTCTTAACTTCCTGTATCTCTTTTATTAATTCATCTGTCCGATTCATTTGCTCTTTCTAAACATATAATGCATCAGGTCCATATATTGGGAATTCATGTTTCTGACAATTGATGCGAGATGTATAGCAAGGCTTCTTAGGACCTTACCAACAATTATTGGCTGCGACCACAAGAGCTTGTCGAAATCTGATTTTTTCAGTATTATCAGGTGGGTTTCGTCATCTGCCACAATAGTTGCATCATGTTTGCTTCCATCAAGAAATGACATAATTCCAAACATCTCCCCCTGTTTAAGGGTTGCAAGGCATAGCTGGTCCCCTTCCACTGTCATCTTATATATCCTTACCTTGCCTTTTACAACGATGTTAAGAATATCCCCGGGTTCTCCCTCTTTATAGATTACATCCTCATGTTTATATTCCTTGACCTTAAGAAGACCACTGATGACAACCTTCTCAAGGTCATCAAGTTCTTCAAAAACCTTAATCTCTTCAATTAATTTTTTTGTTTCCATTCTACCTATCACACTCCCCCAGGACTATATCGATTGTCCCGATGTTTGCAATAACATCCGCAACCAGAGACCCCTCACAGAGCCTCGGAAGAACTGATGCATGCACAAAGGATGGCGCCCTTACTCTCATCCTGTAAGGCTTACCAGTGCCGTCACTTACAAAGTAAAACCCAAGCTCGCCCTTTGGCACTTCTGTGGCAACATATATCTCACCTTCAGGCGAAGTCACGGGTTTTTCTGTGATACGGATAAAGGCATGATCCAAAGACATTTCTCCTATAACCATGCCTTTTCCTTCTGGCGGCATAACAAGGTCAGGTGCATTGTCGGCAAGAACAGGGCCCTTCGGCATCTTTTCAATACACTGCTTTATAATCCTGTTTGATTGTCTCATCTCCTGCATCCTGCAGCGATACCTGTCATATACATCACCGTTTTTGCCAATCGGCACATCGAATTCGACTCTGTCGTATGCATCATATGGTGCATATTTTCTTACATCATATGGCACACCTGAGCCCCTCAGTGTTGCACCTGTTAGCCCCCAGTTTATCGCCTCCTCTGCACTTATTACTCCTATGCCCTTTGTCCTCTTCAGCCATATCCTGTTCTGGTCTATCAGTGTCTCATACTCTTTTATCTTCTCTGGAAATTCTTCGGCAAACTTGTACAGGCTGTCAAGAAATTCCTGTGATATATCATTCCTTACTCCCCCTATCCTCGGATAGCTCACTGTAAGCCTCGCCCCACAGAGCATCTCGAATAGGTCTAAAAGCCATTCCCTCTCTCTGAATGAGTATAGGAATACTGTCATCGCTCCTATGTCAAGGGCATGGGTCGCAATCCATATGATGTGGCTGCTTATCCTGGTCATCTCTGCAACTATTGTCCTTATGTATTTTGCCCTCTCTGGTGCCTCTATCCCAAAGAGTTTTTCTACTGCTACTACATAGCCCACGTTGTTTGCCATTGATGATATGTAGTCTAATCTGTCTGTCAGTGGAAGGGCTGCTGTGTATGTCCTGTTTTCTCCAAGCTTTTCAACTCCCCTGTGAAGGTAGCCTACATATGGCGTGCATTTGACTACTGTCTCTCCATCAAGGTCAAGGACAAGCCTCAGGACTCCATGGGTTGCAGGGTGCTGCGGCCCCATGCTTATGGTGAGTTCTTTTGTCTCTAAGATTTTCTCTATATGTCCCATATAAAAACTCTAAATCCTAAATAGGGTTCAACATTTTGCATTTCCTTCGAAGATGAACCGTATTATCCCTTCCATTGAAACTCTTTGAATTCTTCTGCCTTCTTTAGTACATCTGTAAATCCAGGCCACTCTTTCTCCGGGCCTTTAATAGGATAGTCCTTTCTCAATGGATGCCCTTCCCAGTCCTCTGGCATCAGTATCCTCCTCAGGTCAGGGTGGCCTTTGAAGGTTATACCGAACATGTCGTAGCATTCTCTCTCATGCCAGTTGGCTCCTATCCAGACAGGTATAATGCTGTCTATGGAGCAGTCATCCTCTGATACCTCTGCCTTCAGTCTTATCCTGTGTCTGTGTTTTATGGAATAAAGATGGTATACTACTTCAAATCTCGGCTCTTTCTTGCCATGGTAGTCAACTCCACAGAGGTCTACAAGGTAGTCAAATTGTAAATCAGGCTTGTCATGCAGATGTCTGCATATCTCTACTATCCTGTCTTTCTTTACTGTTACTGAGACCTGCCCCCTGAATTCTTTTGTCTCTTTTACCTCTGTTGGATACCTGTCTTTTATTAGTTCTGCTATTTCCCTTGGTTCCATCTGGTCTCCCTTTAGTGAACAGTGAATAGCAAAAGATAAAAAATGCTTTTAACTAAATACTATTCACTAACGACTGTTCACTGTCTTTAAGACTATTCACTGTCTACTGTTCACTATTCACTTTTTCTATCTCCACCTGCTCCACCTCAGGTGTTCTTTCTTTATCTTCTCCTGTAGCTTTATTATCCCTTCCATTAACGCCTCTGGCCTCGGTGGACATCCAGGTATGTATACATCAACTGGCAGAAAGCTGTCACACCCCTGCACTACGCTGTATGTGTCGAATATCCCCCCTGAGCATGCACAACTGCCCATTGATATTACATATCTCGGCTCTGGCATCTGGTCATAGACTCTCCTTACTATTGGCGCCATCTTCTTTGTGACTGTCCCTGCCACTATCATGAAGTCAGCCTGCCTCGGTGAGCCCCTGAATATAACTCCAAGCCTGTCAAGGTCATAGTGGCTTGAGCCTGTTGTCATCATCTCTATCGCACAGCAGGCAAGTCCAAATGTCATCGGCCATAAGGATGATAACCTCCCCCAGTTGACTACCCTGTCAAATGTGGTGATTATTGTGTTGGCGCCTGGGATTATCTTTAATCCCTCTTCTACCTCAACTGCTGCTGTAGTGCCGTCTATTACCATCTGCCCTCATCTCCTCATCGTTAAGTGAATAGTATTTAGTGAACAGTGAATAGCAAAAGATAAAAAATGCTTTTAACTAAATACTATTCACTAACGACTGTTCACTGTCTTTAAGACTATTCACTGTCTTTAAGACTATTCACTGTCTTTAAGACTATTCACTGTTTTCACTCCCACCTGAATGCCTCTTTCTTCCATGCATAGAGATATCCCACTAAAAGTATGGCGATGAAGATCATCATCTCTATGAATGCGTAAAGCCCTATCTTCTCGAATACAACAGCCCATGGATAGAGAAATACCGCCTCTACATCAAACACTACAAAAAGCATCGCGATGATGTAGAACTTGACAGAAAACCTGTACCTCGGCTCTCCAACTGGAGGGTTGCCTGATTCGTATGGCAAGAGCTTATCTGTATACGGCCTCTTTAGTCGAAAGATTTCGCCAACGAGGAGGGCCCCAAGCCCGAAGGCCGTGGCTATCATCATGAAGATGACTACAGGTAAATAGTCTGTCGGTACGTAGGAACCAGGCATAACG
>DYHX01000084.1 GCA_020723925.1 Nitrospira japonica
CTGGATAGGACATTTCTACTTTGGCATTTTAGGACATTATCATTTTGGTGTTACAATCACAAAACTTTAACTTGCCATTCTGAGTTCACTCTTTTATAATTACTCTCCGCTGTGAGAAAAAAAGTGTCTATCATAGGTGCAGGGAATGTTGGTGCATCAACTGCCCAGCTTGTTGTCCAGTCAGGGCTTGCCGATGTTGTGCTGTTTGACATTGCAAATGGAATGCCACAGGGCAAGGCACTTGACCTTGCAGAGGCGTGCCCTCTCTGGAACTCTTCCGCGTCTATAAGAGGCAGCAACAGCTACACCGACACTGCAGGCTCAGATATTATTGTCATAACCGCGGGGTTCCCGCGAAAACCAGGAATGAGCAGGGATGACCTTCTGCATGCCAATGCAGATGTGATAAAAAGCGCCACAGCAGAGACGTCAAGGGTATCTCCAGATGCTGTAATAATCGTTGTCACAAATCCGATGGATGTAATGTCTCAGCTCGCATGGAGGGTATCCGGATTCCCACACAACAGGGTGATTGGCATGGGAGGCATCCTTGATTCAGCGAGATTCAGAACATTCGTGGCATTCGAACTTGGAGTCTCCCCCGAGGATGTGGAGGCTCTCGTCCTTGGAGGCCACGGAGACCAGATGGTTCCAATGCCGAGGTTTACGACTGTGAAAGGAATCCCGATAACAAGGCTTTTGACAAAAGAAAAAATTGAGTCCCTGATAAACAGAACAAGACACGGAGGGGCCGAGATAGTATCGCTCCTGAAAACTGGAAGCGCCTATTATGCGCCTGCTGCATCAACATATCTGATGATAAAAGCAATACTGCTTGATGAAAAGAGAATGCTCCCGTGTGCAGCCTATCTCGATGGTCAATACAATGTTCATGGACTGTATGTTGGGGTGCCTGCAGTTCTCGGGGAAAATGGCGTTGAGAGGATAATACAGTTAGACCTTGATGAAGAGGAGAAGAAAAACTTTGAGCACTCTGTCTCAGCAGTAAGGAGTCTTGTAGCAAAACTTTCTATTTGACGTAGCCGCAGGCTTTAGCCTGCGTATTATTTAGTAATGCGTAACCTGTTAACTCATCACGCATTACCCATCACTTATCACGATTAAGAGTGCAGCTACATTAATCGTATGGAGGATTTTATGGAGAAAACGCTATCAATAGTTAAGCCTGACGGCGTAAAGAAAAATATCATAGGAGAGGTTATTACAAGGTTCGAGAAAAGCGGACTGAGGATTGCAGCACTCAGGATGCTCAGGCTTTCGAAAGAAGACGCAAAGAATTTTTACATAGTACATAAAGAGAGACCATTCTATGACAGCCTTACAGACTTTATGTCAGAGGGTCCGATCGCAGTAATGGTCGTGGAAGGTGACAATGCCATATCAAGGGTGAGGGAGATAATGGGAGCAACCAACCCAAAGGATGCAGCACCAGGAACCATAAGGGCTGATTTTGCTTCAGACATAGAGCATAACATTGTCCACGGTTCAGATTCCCCTGTTTCTGCATCATTTGAGATCCCCTTCTTCTTTTCATCTTTAGATATAAACTAATAACGGGCCCTTCATGGGCTCATTTCAAATATCTCAACCCCTTTGCTTGCCATCCCACCCCGCTCCCCTGACCCTTTGAACCCTTAACCCTTAACCCCTTTTTATTCACCCCCACACCAGGAAGCCACAGGTGTGAACCCGTGGAGGAATGGTAGAAAATCCCTGAAGGGTAATCACCATTTTCGGCCGTGCACAATGTTGACTTTCATTGATAAAAAAAGTATCATTTTCTTAGAGACCGTGAAGGTCCCTGAGGAGATACAAAATGTTTGAGAAGTTTACAGAGAGAGGCAGAAAGGTAATAATCTATGCAAGGGAAGAGGCCGAAAAACGGCAGAACGATTACCTCGGCACCGAACATCTCCTGTTAGCTATCCTCAGAGAAGAAGATGGCCTACCTGTTGCAATTCTTAAAAAGATGGGGCTTTCGATAGAAGAGCTTCGCATGGAGATAGATAGCAACCTTCCATCCGGTACAAATATCCTTACATTCGGCGACATCCCATTCACACCACGTGCAAAGAAAGTGCTTGAGCTTGCAGTAGAAGAAGCACGGCTACTTGGACATAACTATATTGGCAGTGAACACCTTCTGCTGGGCCTTATAAGAGACGACGAAGGGATAGCAGGGAAGATATTGAGGAGCCTCGGTGCAAACCTGCTGGGTGCAAGGCAGCTTACAATAAACCTCTCGATGAAGACTCAGACACATGTAAAAGAGAGAAGAAGCACAACGCCGGCACTTGACGAGTTCGGCAGAGACCTCACACAGATGGCAAGGGAAGGCAAGCTCGATCCTGTTATCGGCAGAGAAGACGAAATCGAGCGAGTGCTCCAGATACTCGGCAGAAGGATAAAGAACAACCCTGCGATAATAGGAGAGCCAGGGGTCGGAAAGACCGCTATTGTTGAGGGTCTTGCTCAGAAGATAGTGAACGGTAATGTGCCGGAGAATCTTATTGGCAAGCGCATCATATCGCTCGACCTCGGGGCACTTATAGCAGGGACAAAATACAGGGGCCAGTTTGAGGAGAGATTGAAGTTTGTAATGAAGGAGATCGTTCACTCTGATAATGTAATCCTGTTCATAGATGAGCTTCACACACTTATAGGCGCTGGCGCAGCAGAAGGCTCTGTAGACGCGTCGAGCATGCTCAAACCAGCCTTATCCCGTGGAGAAATACAATGTATAGGTGCAACAACACCTGGCGAATTCAGGAAATATATAGAAAAGGACGGTGCTCTTGAAAGGAGGTTCCAGCCAATCTATGTTCAACCTCCACATGTGGATGCAACAATAGATATCCTGAGGGGTCTGAGGAGCAGATATGAGGCGCACCACAGAGTAAAAATAAGCGATGATGCGGCAACAGCGGCAGCGAAACTATCCGACAGATACATATCCGACAGATACCTGCCTGACAAGGCGATTGATGTTATTGATGAAACAGGCTCACGGATTAAGCTCAAGAGATATACACCACCACAGGAATTAAAAGAGTTAGAACAAGATATTGCCAGACTTTCAAAAGAAAAAAACCTGTATGTCAAGCTCCACAACCTTGAGAAAGCAGCCGCTATACGGAGTGAGGAAGAGAAACTCAGGAGGCTGTATGAGCAGGTTCAGAGGCAGTGGAAGGATAATCTGAACAAAGAGATTCCTGTGGTTAAAGAGGAGGATGTTGCATATACGGTCTCAAAGATGACAGGTATCCCTCTATTCAAGCTTGAAGAAAAAGAATCTGAAAAACTCATAAAGATGGAGGATGAAATCCACAAAAGGGTAGTCTCACAGGCTGAGGCAATAAAGGCTGTATCAAAGGCTATACGAAGGTCGAGGGCCGGGTTGAAGAGCAGAAACAAACCAATAGGTTCATTCATTTTTCTCGGTCCGACCGGCGTTGGAAAGACCGAGCTTGCAAAGGCACTTGCAGAGTTCCTCTTCAACGACGAAAATGCACTTGTAAAGATTGACATGTCAGAGTATATGGAGAGGTTCAATGTGTCTAAACTGACCGGCGCACCTCCAGGCTATGTCGGTTATGAAGAGGGCGGCCAGCTTACAGAGAAGATAAGGAAGAGGCCATATTCCGTCGTGCTCTTCGATGAGATAGAAAAGGCACATCCTGATATATTCAACATACTACTCCAGGTCCTTGACGAGGGAGTCCTCACTGATAGTTTCGGCAGGAAGGTCGATTTCAGAAACACAGTGATAATCATGACCTCAAACCTCGGTGCACGGATAATAGAGAAGGCAACACCGCTCGGATTCCACAGGACTGCATCCGATGATGTATACCAGAAGATAAAGGATAATGTGCTGAATGAGCTCAAGAAAGCCTTCAATCCTGAATTCCTTAACCGTGTTGATGAAATTGTTGTATTCCACCCTCTCGAGAAAGAGCACCTCGTCTCGATTATAGACCTCTTGATCGCTGAGACTAACAGACAGCTGCTTGAACAGGAGCTTTTTATAGAAGTAAGCCGTGATGTTAAGGAATGGATAATAAGCAAATACTATCAGCCAACATATGGTGCAAGACCTATGAGAAGGGCTGTGCAGAGGGTCATCGAGGACCCTCTCTCAGAGGAAATTCTCAAGGGCAGTTTTAAGGACACACACAGGATAAGGGTTGTTCTTGAAGCAGGCGCGCCGACCTTTGTTGAGGCTGAAGATGTCTTAACTCTTGCTGGTGTCAATTGACAGAATAATTCACCCTCCAAATTTATCATTGAAGATTCCTGCAGCAAGCTGCGGGGAATACACTTGCTATCCATTTAAGTAAAAAGGGGAGGTGTTTATGAAGACACTTAATGTCCTGTCGTTGCTGCTAACTGTCTCTGTGATGGTCTCTATCTCAGCAGATAATGCCATGGCACAGAAAGTGACAAAGCTTGACCAATCTTTACGCAGAGGGGAGCATAGGAATTCGCTTGACCCTGGTCTATTCAGAGAACCACGCATCAGGGAAGCATACAAAGTAGCAAAGGAAATCCCATGGGTTCTTGACAGCATTTACTGTTACTGCTATTGTGAAGAGTCTCAGGCGTTCAGGCATAAAAGCCTTCTGAGTTGCTATGTGGACACCCATGCTGCAGAGTGAGACATCTGCATTGGGGAAGCCCTGCGGGCTTCCGAGCTCTACAAGAAGGGTTATTCTGTCAAGGAGATAAAAAATATTGTTGAGAAGGAGTATAAACGTTGAAAGGTAAGCTCATTATCCTGAGTGTGATCCTGCTTGCAGGCCTGCTAATTATAGTAACGAGCATTAAAAGGCAGGAACCACTCAGGGTGAGGGCTGCTGTTGGTCTCAAGGCACCAGAGTTTGAGCTCAAGGATGCAAATGGAAGGGGTTGGAGGCTGTCCGAATTAAAAGGCTCAGTTGTATTCATTAACTTCTGGGCTTCATGGTGTCCTCCGTGCAGGGAAGAGATGCCGTCGATACAGAACCTGTTTAATTCAACAAAGGACAGTAAAGGATTTCGCATGGTCTCAATCCTTTACAGGGACGAACCACAGAAGGCATTAAATTACATGAAGGAGAATAACTATAGTTTCCCTGTCCTGCTCGATCCTGATAACAGAGTTTCACGTATGTACGGGATAATAGGTGTTCCCGAGACGTTTATAATAGACAAAAAGGGCATCCTGAGAGAAAAGAGAGTTGGACCGGCCAGATGGGATTCGCCACAGGCAATGGGTGTTATAAAAAACTTAATGAATGAATAATAATTGCAATTTGCATTTTGACTTATCTTCAAATAACCATGGGAAAGCCAAAACCGCCAGAGCCAGCGCTCCTGTTTGTAGGAACCCTATATTCTGATGAGAATTACTTTGCACGGGCAAAAGAGACATTAACCGAGTCATTTGGCGCTATACTCATCGAGACTCCTAAGTTTAACTGGGACTACTCAGACTATTACATTGATGAACTTGGCTGGCCCATCAAAAAAAGTTTTCTATTCTTTAAAGAACTTATAAATCCGAAGGCTCTTACAGATATTAAGCTAAAGACAAACAGCATTGAAGAAACACTGTCATCTGGCGGAAAGAGAAAAATAAACCTCGACCCGGGTTATTTAACCCTCTCAAAAGTAGTTCTTGCATCAACCAAAGACTATTCGCATCGTATCTATCTCGGGGAAGGCATATACGCTGAAATCACACTCATGTATATGAACGGTAGATTCCAGCCCCACCTTTTCACATACAGAGACTATAAGGATGAAAAATGCATAAGAATCTTCGCTGAGGCAAGAAGACTTTTAAGGCACTGAAATACTTACACCAACACAAGGTTATCCCTGTGAATTACCTCGTCAGAGTATCTGTAGCCGAGAATCTTTTCTATCTCAGTGGTCTTCCTGGCTCTTATCTTCTCTACCTCTGAAGATGAATAATTTGTGAGTCCCTTTGCAATGCGGTTGCCCTCTGAATCAACACAGTAAACCGCATCACCTATCTCGAAGATGCCCTCAACTGACACAATCCCTGATGGAAGAAGGCTCTTGCCCCCATGTATTAATGCCTTGACAGCACCTTCATCTATGCAGAGACTTCCCTTTGCCCTGCTCCCATACGCTATCCAGCCTTTCCTTGATGGCAGTTTCTCCTTCTTTGGCTTAAACTCTGTCCCATGCTGGCTTCCCTTCAGAAGAGACACAAGCAGCCCGCTTTTTCTTCCGCTTACTATATTTACGGTAATCCCGTTGTTTACAGCCCTTTTTGCTGCAAGGAGCTTTGAATACATCCCACCTGTGCCGATAACACTACCTGCACCGCCAGCCCTGCCCTCAAGTTCAGGCGTGACCTCTTCAACTGTTTTTATGAGTGTTGCCTTCGGGTCTTTCCCCGGGTCATCAGTGAAAAGGCCTTCAACATCAGAGAGTATTATAAGCCTTTCAGCATCCACAAGACTTGCAACCATCGAGGCAAGGTGGTCGTTATCGCCGAATTTTATCTCATCAATTGCAACAGTATCATTCTCATTTATTATCGGGATAATCCCATAAGAAAGCAGTGTAAGGAGTGTGTTCTTCGAATTTATGTATCTCTTCCTGTCAGAGAAGTCATCCCGCGTAAGCAAGACCTGCGCCACTTTCTTTCCATAATCTCCAAAGCTCCTTTCATAAGCCCACATGAGGCTGCTCTGGCCAACTGCTGCAGCAGCCTGTTTGAGCCTTATATCCCTTGGCTTTTCCTTCAGCCCAAGCTTCTTCATGCCAGCAGCAACAGCTCCAGATGAGACAACAATAACCTCGTATCCTATATTATGCAGTTCGGCTATATCACATGCGATGGACTGTATGCGTTTTGTATCAAGCCCCTCTTTTTCATTTGTGAGTATGTTACTGCCAATCTTTATAACAAGCCTCTTCACAAAAATAACCTCTTTCTTAACCACCCTACCATCTATGTTATTTTACGCCTTCACCTCGACCCTTCTTGCGAGATATATTACAAGTTTTTTTATTCCCTCGCCAGTAGCAGATGATACAGGGAAAAAATCAATTGCCTTAGTTTTGCAATATTGGGCGAGCCTGTCAAGCCTCTTTTTATCGCCTGCAATATCGAGTTTTGTACCTGCAACTGCCTGAGGTTTCTCAAGGAGTTTATGGCTGTATAGCCCGAGTTCTCTGTTAATCTTCTCAAGGTTTTCAACAGGGTCGCCCTGTCCTGTCTCTGATATGTCAACGAGGTGTAGGAGTATGGATGTGCGTTCAACATGTCTGAGAAATTGAAAGCCAAGGCCTGCCCCTTTATGAGCGCCTTCTATGAGTCCAGGAATATCAGCAACAACAAAGCTCCTGAAATCTTCGAGTTTTACGACTCCGAGATTCGGTATCAGGGTTGTGAATGGATAGTCAGCTATCTTGGGCTTTGCAGAGGATATTACAGATATAAGGGTTGATTTCCCCGCATTTGGAAGCCCTATCAACCCTACATCAGCAAGGAGCTTTAATTCGAGTATAAGATGTCTCTCTTCCCCTTTCTCTCCTGGTTGGGCAAACTTTGGAGCCTGCCTTGTAGGGGTTGCAAAGTGTGCATTGCCGAGCCCTCCTCTCCCGCCCTTTGCTATAACCAGATGCATCCCTTCTGAATCGAGGTCAGCGAGAACCTCCTCTGTCACCGCATCCTTTATAACAGAGCCTACAGGCACGGGTATTATGCGGTCTTCACCATCCCTCCCATGCATCTTCTTGCCCATGCCATGCTTCCCTCTTTCTGCCCTGTATTCACGCTGATACCTGAGGTCAAGGAGGGTATTTAACTCCCTTGTAGCCCTGAATATTATATGTCCTCCCCTTCCACCATCACCTCCATCAGGTCCTCCCCTCGGGACATACTTCTCCCGCCTGAAGCTTACACAGCCTCTACCACCATCACCGGCCTTAACATAGATTTTTACATAATCAACAAACTGCATAACAACATTTTATCCTACAACCCCAAAATAGACATAGAGCCACAAAATATAGTAAACCCCACACCAAAAGTTTTGGTGT
>DYHX01000085.1 GCA_020723925.1 Nitrospira japonica
ACACCAAAACTTTTGGTGTGGGGTTTACTATATTTTGTGGCTCTATGTCTATTTTCGGAGTTTTCACTAAATTATTGACAGGTATCTTCTCAGACTATTATGATATGCCTATCAATGTTTCCAAATAATGCAATTGAAAGATGCAGATGTGGTGAACCCCACACCACGGGTTTACAGGTGTGGGGTAAAAGATTACATATTTTAGTGGAAGCACCAAAATAAACTTTATATAATAAATACGTCGCATTGAAGAAATTTTGAATCCATGTCTGCATCTTTTGGGTGTTGTAATGTGAGATGTCTTACGTCTAACGTATGTAGGAGTCTGATGAAGCAACCATTAATCTTCACCACATTGTTGGTTCTCCTTCTTCCCCTCATATCAAGCCCTGCCAGCTCAGAAGATACAATCCGTATTGGAGTGTCACTTGGCCTTACAGGCAGATTTGCCGCTCCTGCAGAGATGCAGGAGAAAGGTTACAGACTGTGGGAGAGGGATGTGAATAAAAGGGGCGGAATTCTCGGGAAAAAGGCAGAGATGATTATAAGAGACGATGAGGGGTCTCCTCAAAAGTCCAGAGCCATCTACAGAGATTTTTTTGACAGGGGTCAGGTTGACCTTGTCTTTGCGCCTTATCAGAGTGATATAGCCTATGCTGCCACAGGGCTGATAGAAAAATATGGCTATCCAACCCTCGCCCCTGGCGCATCTGATGACAGGATATGGCAGAAGGGGTTTAAAAACATCTTTGGGGTCTACAGCCCTGCAAGCAGATATTTTATTGGATTTCTTGAGTTAATAGCCTCAAAAAGACTTAAGACCGTGGCCTTTGCCTATGCCAATACAGGCTGGTCAAAGACTGCTGTTGCCGGCGCAGAGAAGTGGGCAGGGGAGTTTGGCCTATATGTAGTTTATAAAAAACTCTACGCCAACAACGATGATATAATGAAGATTGCAGGTGAGCTGAAGACATTGAAGCCTGATGCTATAGTCTTATGCTCATATCTTGAGGATTCTGTAGCATTTGTTAAGGCATTAAAGGCACTAAATTATTTTCCAAAGGCATTCAGCGCAAGCGTGGGGCCTGCTATGCCAGAGTTCTATGAGAGGCTCGGCATTGATGCAGAGCATGTCTTTGGCGCCTCCCTCTGGGAGCCTAATTATCGGCTGCCATACCCTGAGATCAAGGCTTTCATAGATGACTTTAATAAGACATACGGCCATGAGCCAAGTTATCATGCTGCTGCTACCTATGCAGCAGGGATGATTCTTGAGAAGGCCGTTATGAAGGCAGGCTCTCTTAATAAGTCCCGCATAAGGGATGCCCTTCAAGATATGAATATCCTGACCCCTCTGGGGATATACCGTGTGGATGCGAGAGGGCTTCAGGTGGGACACAGGCCAATAACCCTTCAATGGCAGAAGGGCAAGAAAGAGATAGTCTGGCCGAGGGCAATGCAGACGGCATCACCGATTATAGGCGCTAAATGATCAAGAGAAGATTATTTTATGCGATAGCCATACCTATTGTATCTGCCATCTTTATTGCTGCCTTTATCATCTCTCATTTTATTGAAAGACCCATAGCTCTATCAGTAAGGGAAGACCTTAGAGGACTTCTTTATAATGCGGCCCTCAAGGCCATTGAGGGCTGTGATAGAAACTACCAGCACATCATCGACTGGAGGCTTGAGTCTAATAAAGAGGCTGTTGACACGGTGAAAAGGGATTCCATAGAGCAGGTCATAAGGTTGCCTTCTCTCCTCAACAAGCCAGAGATGAACATATTCATTGTTTCAGAGAATCGCGATATCCTTTCAGACCCTTCTTTGAAAGGAAAGATGCGATTCAAGGACCTCGATAGCGAGGGATTTATCTCTTTCAGCTCTGAAAAAGAGTCTTTTTCCGGCTATTATTACTACTTTCCTGCATGGCGGTGGTATGTGATTGCTGCCCTTCCAGAAAGCGTTATTGAGAAACGTTTATCTGTCATACGGAACTCTATCTATACTGGAATGCTTGCCCTTATCGCCTCTATCCTGACAGTGACATTTCTCATCATAAGGCTTAAGGTCATAAATCCTCTGAAGGCAATCTCTAAGGTATCAGAGAGGATAAGAGAAGGCAGGTTTGAAAAGATAGACATCGTTCCATGCAGCTATGAGATAGTTAGCCTGATGCTCAGCTTTAACTCCATGGTGGATGCTATCGAAAAAAGAACTGAAGATCTCGAGAGATTCAAAAGGATGGTTGAATCTGCATTTGATGCGATAATAATAACAGACAGGGCCGGTAATATCGTCTATGTGAATCCTGCCTTTGAGACTGCCACAGGATATTCAAAGGACGAAGTAATTGGACAGAATCTAGGGGTAGTTAAAAGCTGGGAGCATGATAATGAATTTTATAAATCCCTATGGCAGACAATAAACACAGGGAAGCCATGGAAAGGCGAGTTCATAACCAGAAAGAAAAATGAAGAGATCTATCAGACATCAGCCACCATATTTCCGATAATTTCAGATTCTGGAGAAATAACCCATTTTGTCTCTATTCAGCGGGATATAACCGAGGAGAAAAAACTGTATGACCAGCTCCTCAGGGCCCAGAAGATGGAGGCGGTCGGAACCCTTGCGGGTGGCATTGCTCATGACTTTAATAATCTCCTTGCGGCAGTTATTGGATATTCCCAACTGATAAAGATGAAACTGACCGAAGATGACCATTTATGGAAGCCCATCAATATCATTGAAAGTGCAGCACAGAAGGGAGCCGAGTTAGCAAAGAAGATACTCACCATAACACGAAAGGAAAAACTCGAGATGAAGAGGATTGACCTCAACGCTACAATTAAGGATATGATGGAGCTCCTCCTGAGGACTATCCCGAAAGACATCACCATAGAGCTAAATCTCGAAGACGAACTGCCGTGCATAAAGGCAGACCCTACACAACTCCAGCAGGTCATACTCAATCTATCAGTAAATGCAAGGGACGCTATGCCGAATGGGGGGAAGCTCTGCATCGAGACAGATAGGGTAGGGAAAGAAAATGGTGCTGCCAATGGCATTCCAAAACGAAATGGTTTTGTAAAGCTTTCTGTCTCTGACACAGGAGTGGGCATGGATAGAGAGACCATGAGAAAGGTCTTTGACCCTTTCTTTACAACAAAAGAACCAGGCAAGGGGACAGGCCTTGGTCTCTATATTGTGCATTCCATTGTTGCCAGTCATGGTGGGTACATAAACCTCTATAGTGAGCCTGGAAAAGGGACGAGATTCAATATATACTTCCCTGTGTGTGAGAAAGAGGCAGAGGAATCTGATACCAATGAAACAGAAACCCTTCTGGGAAGCGGCACCATTCTTGTTATAGACGATGAAGAAAATATAAGAGAGTTGGCGGCGGACATGCTCGAACCCTTTGGCTACAGGGTAATTACAGCAAAGAATGGGATAGATGGAATAAATACATTTAAGACAATGGGTAGAGATATTTCCCTTGTGCTTCTTGATATGATTATGCCGCAGATGAATGGTGCTGAGGTCTTTCAGGTGTTGAAGACCATAGACCCCGATGTCAGGGTGCTTTTATTCTCTGGTTACAGCCATGAGAGCTTTGCTGGGATAAATGGGCTTATAAAGGACGGCGCGAGGGGTTTTATACAGAAACCCTTCTCCCTTCAGACAATTGCAAAGGCCATAAAGAAGGCATTAGAATAAGAGCCTCATGGCGAAATGTTGTCAACCCAAATAATGCAGTTGAAAGATGCAGATTTTGAATCCATGTCTGCATCTTTTGGGTCAATATAAATCTTATGACCTTAAAATAGATATGGGTTCAAGGAGTTTTACTGATTATGGCGATGAATGAGAAGCAGAGATTGCTCGCAAACCTGCCCGCTGTTGACGAAATTCTCAAGAGCGAGAGGGGTGTAGAATGGCTGAAAACCTATCCGAGGATGTATGTGCTTTCTTCCATAAGAGATGTCATAGATATGCGGAGAAGGGAAATCATAGAAGGACTTACACCTGACCTCTCAATAGAGATAATGGCTGCTGATATTGAAAGGAAGATAGAAAGGCTCTCATCATACAGCCTGAGACCTGTTATAAATGCAACCGGGATAATTATACACACAAACCTCGGAAGGGCAGTACTCTCTGAAAAGATCCTTGAGAATGTAAAAAGGGTTGCAGAGGGATATTCAAACCTCGAATACGACCTTGAGGAAGGTAAAAGGGGCAAGAGATATTCACACATAAAGAGGGTCTTGAGAGAGGTTACGGGTACTGAGGATGCCCTCATCGTGAACAACAATGCTGCGGCGGTCCTTCTCTGTTTGAATACCTTAGCCAGGGCCAAGGAGGCAATTGTCTCGAGGGGGGAGCTTGTTGAGATAGGAGGCTCATTCAGGATCCCTGATGTGATGGCATCAAGCGGCGCGATATTGAGGGAGGTCGGAACAACAAACAAGACCCATCTATATGATTATGAGAATGCCATAAATGAGAACACCGGTCTTATCCTCAAGGTCCATCAATCCAATTACCGGATTATTGGTTTCACAGAGGATGTCCCCATAGAAGAACTCGTAAGCCTTGGAAAGAAGCATAGCATCCCTGTGATGTTTGACCTTGGGAGCGGATGCCTGATTGATTTGAAGCCCTATGGAATATATTCTGAGCCAAAAGTTCAGGAAATCGTAAAGGCCGGTGCAGATCTGGTAACCTTCAGTGGCGACAAACTCCTTGGAGGCCCGCAGGGCGGGGTAATTGTCGGCAAAAAGGAATACATCGAAAGGATTCAGAAGAACCCGATGACAAGGGCTGTGAGAATCGACAAACTCACACTTGCCGCATTCGAGGCAACATTGATGGAATACATTGATGAGGATAAGGCAAAGGAGAACATCCCAACCTTGAAGATGCTATTCCAAAAACCAGAGCATATAAGAGAACGGGCAAAAAAGATAGCTATGCTTTTAAGGCGGCATATCAAGGATGCCCAGATAGAGGTAATCCAGGACTCATCACAGGCTGGTGGTGGTTCCCTGCCAGAAATGGACTTTCCAACCTATGCAGTCTCAATAAGACCTAAGGACCTATCTGTCAACGAGCTCGAGGAGAGGTTGAGAAAAGGCAACCCGCCTATAATCACAAGGATTAAAGAGGATTCACTTATAATCGATGCAAGGGCTGTCAGGAATAGAGAAATAGAAAGCCTTGTTAAGGGAATCCGCACTGCCCTTTAGTCACTGGTCAATGACTACAAATGCCTTAAGCAGATGTTTTAAACCCAAGTTGAGCGATTTATTATACAAACCCATGACAGCCGAGACGGCTGTCCTACCCTATGGGTGATGTCGTCAAACAGTAGGACAGGCGTCTCGCCTGTCAAAGAGTGATTTATAATCAAAGAATCGCTCAATTTGGGTTATAATTATTTATGCCCAAAAGAATCAAAGATAAAGTCTGTGCTGGCAAAAGGCTTACAAAAGAGGATGCCATTGAATTATTCGAAACAGATGACATATTCACCCTCGGAAGCCTTGCATCATATGTCGCAAAAAAGAAGAATGGCAGGAAGGCATATTTTGTAGTAAACAGGCATGTAAACCCAACAAACATCTGCGTTAACAGATGCAGGTTCTGCGCCTTCAGCCGCTCAAAAGGCGAAAAAGGGGCTTATGAATTAAGCATTGAAGAAATCCTACAGAAATTGAGGGGACACGGAGACACGGAGACACGGAGATGCGGAGACTATAGAGAAAATTCACCGCGTCACCCATTCGCCGATTCACCCATTCACAGATTTTCAGAGGTTCACATCGTTGGAGGACTTCACCCTGACTGGCCATTTGAATATTACCTTGAGATGCTGTCAAGAATTAAAAAAACATTTCCTGAACTACATATAAAGGCATTCACCGCGGTTGAAGTAGATTATATGTCAAGAATTAGCGGCCTGTCCCTTGAAGAAACATTAAAGTCATTGAAGAAACACGGCCTTGGTTCAATGCCTGGAGGCGGGGCAGAGATATTCGATGAATGTATCAGAGGGGGATTATGCCCTGAGAAGATAACAGGTGATAGGTGGCTTGAGGTGATGGAGGTAGCTCACAGAGTTGGAATAAAGACAAATGCAACTATGCTATATGGGCATATTGAAGGCTATGAACATAGAGTTGACCATTTATTAAGATTAAGAGAGCTTCAGGATAGAACAGGTGGCTTTCAGGCATTCATCCCCCTCTCCTTCCATCCTAAAAACACGAGACTATCTGAAACTGGTCACTGGCCGCTGGCTACTGGCCACTCTGGTGGGCTTGATGACCTCAAGACCATTGCAATAAGCAGGCTTGTGCTCGATAATTTCCAGCATATCAAGGCTTACTGGATAATGCTTGGGGAAAAGGTATCTCAGGTTGCTCTGTTATTTGGTGCTGATGACATAGATGGGACAATAATTGAGGAGAAGATAACCCACTCAGCAGGTGCCATGACTGAAGAGGGAATGACAAGGGAAGAGTTGATACATCTTATAAAAAAGGCAGGTAAGGTGCCTGTGGAACGGGATGCCTTTTATAATGCTATATGGACAGGATAGATAAAGAAACAGCACTAAGGCTTTTAAAGGATTATGACCTCCTTGAGATTGGAGAGATGGCAGACGGCATAAGGAAAAATCTACATCCTGAGGGTGTTGTAACATTTATTGTTGACAGGAATATCAATTACACAAATGTCTGTATTAATAAATGCAGATTCTGCGCCTTTTACAGGGATATCGGCAGTCCTGACTCTTATCTTCTCAGTAAGGATGAGATATTTAAAAAGATAGATGAAACCATTGCCCCCGGCGGCACACAGATACTCCTTCAGGGAGGACTCCATCCAGGGCTTGACATTGATTACTATACTGATACACTGCGGGCGATCAAAGAGAGGTTCGATATAAACATCCATGGTTTCTCACCGCCTGAGGTCTGCTATATTGCCGACACATCTGACCTGACAATAAGGGAGACTTTAAAGCTATTAAAAGATTCTGGCCTTGACTCCATCCCCGGTGGCGGGGCTGAAATACTTTCAGATAGGGTAAGGGAAATCATAAGCCCTAAGAAGATTAAATCATCCCAATGGTTAAGGGTCATGGAAGAGGCACATGGAATTGGCATGAGGACGACTGCAACAATGATGTTCGGGAGCATAGAAGAACCAGAGGACATAATCGAACATCTTGATGCAATAAGAAAACTCCAGGACAGGACAGGCGGTTTTACTGCATTTATACCGTGGTCTTTCCAGCCTAAGAATACTGAAATCGGTTCACGGTTCACGGTTCACGGTTCACGGTTTTATGGTGCTACTGCTGTGGATTATTTGAGGGTGCTTGCCCTGTCGAGAATTTATCTCGATAACATTAAAAACATTCAGGCATCGTGGGTCACGCAGGGATTGAAGCTTGCACAGGTTGCGCTCAGATTTGGAGCAAACGACTTTGGTTCCACAATGATTGAGGAAAATGTGGTCAGGGCAGCAGGAGTGAGCTACAGGGTGTCGAAAGAGGATATAATAGAGGCAATAAAGAGCGCAGGGTTTAAGGCGGCACAAAGGAATACATATTATAATATCACCAAACTATATTAGTGTCTTTCCAGTGCATTGACCGAAAAATAGACATAGAAGGCAGGCAGGGCAGGGTTCATAATTTTTAGAATCGACAGATTATCAGAAATGGATATATCTA
>DYHX01000086.1 GCA_020723925.1 Nitrospira japonica
GCCCGCCGAAGCGAGGGGCGAAGCCCCGAGCGAGGCGACTAATTCAATTTGGTGGAGGCGGCGGGAATCGAACCCGCGTCCGAAAGCACTACTCTCAGGCCTCTACATGCTTAGACTACCTATTGAGTTTCGGGTATTGAGCTGCCAGTAGACGGGCGTCCCATTACCCTATCCCCTTAATCTCACCCCAGGGTCAGGGGAAATCCCTGAGGCCAGCCTGCTGTCCGTCGCTATCCCCAAAACACAGACAATCTCGAGGTAGCGAGCTGCTTTAATTAAGCAGCGAGTGCCAGTTCGTTGTTGGCGTTTGTGTTTGTTTCCACCTTTTTACGTGGTGATGGAGCCACGACATGCCACCTGAGCCTCATAACCCCCGTCGAGCCCTTTCGCCCCCTACATTAACGTAATGCGTGATGCGTAATAAGTTTTTACGCTTAACGCATAACGCTCTACGCATTACGACTTTTCATGGCTCTTGCGATTTCTCGCCTGGCCTCTCTCTCTTTTATCGTCTCCCTTTTTTCAAAGAGCTTCTTGCCTTTCACAAGGCCAATCTCGACCTTTGCAAAAGAACCCTTAAAATATATCTTCAAAGGGATTAATGTATATCCCTTCTGTGCTATCTTGCCCCTTAGCCTTTCTATTTCCTTCAGGTGGAGGAGAAGCTTTCTCGTCCTCAGGGGTTCATGGTTCATTATGTTTCCATGGCTGTAAGGGCTGATGTGACAGTTAAGGAGAAAAACCTCCGAATCTTTCACTATCACATAACTGTCCTTAAGGTTAGCCTTGCCTTCCCTCAAGGACTTTACTTCTGTTCCTAAAAGAACAATGCCTGCCTCAAGGGTCTCTTCAATATTGTAGTCATGATATGCCTTCCTGTTTTGACAGACTATATTCATTTGTAATTATAACATAGTAACCACAATAAACTAAAAGATTTGACGGCATTAAGGCGAGGTGATAGACTTTTTCTTGAAATGCCAGAAGAAATAATCGAATCCTTTAATGTAAAAGGGCTCCAGACACTCAGTGAAAAGGGTGAAGTGGATGAAGCCCTTATGCCTGAACTATCGGATGATGAGATTAAAAAAATCTATGAACTGCTCATCCTATCAAGGACATTTGACCAGCGTGCGTTGAGCCTTCAGAGAGAGGGGAGAATAGGCACATATGCATCCATCCTTGGACAGGAGGCATCACAGGTAGGAAGCGCCTTCGCTATTGATAAAACAGACTGGATATTCCCCTCCTTCAGAGAGATTGGCGTTTATATAAACATGGGCTACCCCCTGCATATGCTCTTTCAGTATTGGGCAGGAGATGAACGGGGGCTGAGAACTCCTGAAGACATGAATATATTTCCTATATGTATCCCTGTTGGAACCCAGATTCCTCATGCTGTTGGTGCCGGTATGGCTGCAAAATACAAAGGCGATAAGATTGCCGTTGTAGTTTACTTTGGCGATGGAGGCACATCAAAGGGGGATTTCCATGAAGGATTTAACATGGCAGGGGTTTTCAGGCTGCCTGTTGTCTTCATCTGCCAGAATAACCAGTGGGCAATATCAGTGCCGAGGGAAAAACAGACCGCATCAAAGACCCTTGCCCAGAAGGCGTTTGCTTATGGCTTTGAAGGCATCCAGGTCGATGGAAATGATGTCTTTTCAGTATATAAGGTAACAAAGGAAGCAATTGAGAAGGCAAAATCAGGGGGAGGGCCAACCTTTATAGAATGTTTTACCTACAGGATCTCTGACCACACAACAGCGGACGATGCAACGCGGTATCGCACAAAAGAAGAAGTAGAAAGGTGGAAAGAAAAAGACCCGATATTGAGACTGAAGCTATTTATGAAAAAAAAGAGCTTGTGGACAGAGCAATACCATAGCGATGTCGAAAGCAAGGCAATAAGCATGGTTGATGAGGCTGTGAAGATTTCAGAGTCTATAGAGCCACCCAAGCCCGAAGATATGTTCATCTATACCTATGCGAAGCTAACACCAAGACAGATGAAGCAGATGAAGGAATCGAGATGGCAAAGGTAAACATGGTTCAGGCCATTAATATGGCCTTAAGAGAAGAGATGGAGAGGGATAAGGATGTCATCGTCCTTGGAGAGGATGTTGGGAAAGACGGCGGTGTTTTCAGAATTACAGAGGGATTGCTTGAAAATTTTGGCCATGAAAGAGTTATTGATACTCCCCTTGCTGAATCGGGAATTGTTGGTGCAGCAATAGGCATGGCTGCCTTCGGATTAAAGCCAGTTGCAGAGATACAGTTTATGGGTTTTATCTATCCTGCCCTTGACCAGCTTTTTTCACACGCTTCAAGAATCCGCTCCCGCTCAAGAGGAAGATATACATGCCCTATGGTTGTGAGGACTCCTTATGGAGCAGGCATAAAGGCACCAGAGCTCCATTCAGAAAGCACAGAGGCACTTTTCTGCCATATCCCTGGGCTTAAGGTGGTTGTACCATCAACTCCTTATACCGCAAAGGGTCTTCTTATTTCATCCATCAGAGACCCTGACCCTGTGATTTTTCTTGAATCAACGAGGCTATACCGCCTCATAAAAGATGATGTGCCTGAAGGAGAATATACAATACCCCTCGGAAAGGCGAGGATTGTTCAGGAAGGTAAGGATGTGACTGTGATTGCATGGGGAAGCATGCTTCACAGGGCTATTCAAGTATCAGAGGGCTTTGATGCAGAGGTCATAGATTTGATGACCCTGAGCCCTTTTGATGAGGAGGCTGTTTTCAATTCAGTAAAGAAGACAGGAAGGGTCGTCATCGTGCATGAGGCCCCAAAAAGATGTGGATTTAGTGCGGAGCTTTCTGCCTTTATCGCAGAGGATGCAATACTCTATCTGAAGGCTCCTATAATAAGGGTTGCAGGCTACGATGTTGTAATACCTCTGCCGAAACTTGAGGATTATTACATGCCGACTGTGGAGAGGATAAGAAGGGGTATTGAAGAAGTGATGAAGTATTAAAAGGAATTAGGCTATAATTTTTATAAAAGAGCAGGAGGTGACCAGTGAAATATAGAGTTTTAATTGAACAGGATGAAGATGGTTTTTTTATCGCAGAATGCCCGTCTTTACCAGGATGTATTTCTCAGGGAAAGACAAGGGAAGAGGCTATTGCCAATATACAAGATGCTATAAAAGGTTACATAGAGAGTCTTAAAAAGCATGATGAGCCAATTCCACCCTCAATAGAAGAAGAAATCCTTGAGGTTGCTTAGTGGGCAGGCTTCCAGTTGTCTCAGGAAAAGATATATGTAATGCGCTTCACAAAATCGGTTATTTTATAGACCACCAGACAGGAAGCCATATTATTTTGAGAATGAAAAATCCACCATATCGCAGGCTGACCGTTCCTAATCGTAAAGAGATAGCAAAAGGCACTTTGAGGGCTGTTATCAGACAAGCTGGATTAACAATAGAGGAATTTGTGAATTTGATTAAGTAAAGCAAAGGAGCACTGATATGCCATTTGATTTTGTATTGCCAGATTTGGGTGAAGGGATAACAGAGGGAGAGATAAGGAAATGGCTTGTAAAAAAAGGGGATACTGTCAAGGAACATCAGACGGTGCTTGAGATAGAAACAGACAAGGCAATAGTTGAGGTGCCATCACCTAAAAAAGGAAAGGTTTTGAAGATTAACAAAGACATCGGTGACATTGCAAAGGTCGGCGAGGTCTTAATGACCATTGCTGAAGAGGGCGAAACAGTAGAAGAAAAACCAAAGGCAGAAGAGAGACCGAAATCCGTTTCTGTTGTAGGTGTCTTACCCGAGGAAGAAGAGGAGATACTCGCAACACCTGCAGTAAGGGCACTGGCAAAAGAAAAAGGCGTTAAACTTGAGACAATCAAAGGATCAGGTCCAGGAGGAAGCATCACAAGGGATGATGTCATCGAGGCATCAGAAAAGGCTAAAAAGGAAATCCCCCCCATCCCCCCTTTACTAAAGGGGGGTGAGGGGGGATTAGTAGAGAGGATGCCTTTAAAGGGATTGAGAAGGACTATAGCAAAGAACCTGATCATGTCTCAGAAGACAACCGCCTTTGTAACAGGAATGGATGAGGCAGATATTACTGATTTGTGGAATCTCAGGGAAAGGGAAAAGAAATCATTACTGGAAAAGGGCATTCATTTAACCTTTTTGCCTTTTTTTATAAAGGCTTTACAACACGCCCTTATAGAACATCCATTGCTCAATGCCTCTGTTGATGAGGAAAAAGAGGAAATCATCATTAAAAAATATTACAACATGGGTATTGCTGTTGATACGCCTGATGGTTTAATGGTTCCTGTGATAAAGGATGTGGATAAAAAGACCATCCTTGAGCTTGCAAAGGAAATTCAGGAGTTAAGTCAGAAGGCGAGAGAAAGGAAGATAAAGATAGAAGAGATGAAGGGAAGCACATTCACCATTACAAACTACGGACATTTTGGCGGTATCTTTGCAACTCCGATAATTAATTACCCTGATGTTGCAATACTTGGAACAGGGAAGATTTCTGAGAAGCCGTGGGTTAAAGGCGGGCAGATTGCAATCAGAAGAATCCTTCCTCTTTCACTTACCTTTGACCACAGGGTAACAGACGGAGTTGATTCAGCAAGATTTTTGTCTAAGGTAATCAACTATCTTGAAGACCCGGCATTATTGTTTATAGAGAGTGCATGACCCAGCTTGATTTTCTTTTCAGACCAAGATCCATTGCCCTTATCGGCGCTGCACATAGCGAAGAGAAGCTTGGAGGCGTAATACTTAAAAACCTGCTTAAATTCAGAGGCAGGGTGTATCCTGTAAATCCGAATTATACTGAACTCATGGGCTTAAAGGCATACCCATCTGTTAGAGATATTCCCGAATCCATTGATTTGGCAATAATCATGAGACCTGCATCAGAGGTTCCTGAAATTCTTAAAGGACTCAAAGATAAGGCTAAGTGCGCAATTATTGAGAGTTCAGGCTTTGCAGAAATTGGTGAGGTTGAACTTCAGAATGAGGTAAAAATAATAGGCAGGGGAATCGGAGTGAGAATTCTCGGTCCAAACTGCATGGGTATTTATAATCCCTATCAAAGGCTTGATACATTTTTCCTTCCCTATGAAAGATTGAAGAGACCTAAAAGAGGCAATGTGGCTGTTGTGTCACAGAGCGGAGCGATTCTGAGCTGCCTTCTTGGCGCTGTAAGAGAGTCGAATACAGGTATATCAAAAGCAATTGGTTATGGTAACGCCATAGATATTGATGAATCTGATTTATACGAATATCTTGCCAATGATAAGCATACAGATGTTGTAATTTCGTATATTGAATCACTGGGTAACGGAAGGAAGTTTATCGAAAAGGCAAAGATGCTATCAGAAAAAAAATCCCTTCGCATCCTCAAATCAGGCAAAGGATTGAGCGGACAAGCTGCTGCCTATTCCCATACAGGAAGGCTTGCGGGGAGATACGAGGTTTTTCATTCAATCCTTAAACAGTTTGAGATACAGGAGGCAAAGGATTTTGATGAGCTCATAGATGCAACAAAGGCACTCTCATTTCAGGGTCAAGGGTCAAGGGTCAAGGGTCAAGAAAGAATTAGTAATCGGGTTTGTATCATAACAAACGGCGGCGGCTCAGGGGTTTTGGCTGCCGATGAGTGCATGAGACAGGGGCTTGAGGTAGCAAAATTGCCGGAGGATAAAGCAGAAAAACTCAGGCAGATATTTCCACATTTTTACGGAATCAACAATCCCCTTGACCTTACCGCACAGGTCAGGGATGAAGATTATATCTCGGCTCTAAATGAACTAAAGGATAATTATGATGGTTTTTTAATCGTTGCACTGCCAAATGTTTTAGGGATTACTGAAAGGCTTGCAGAGTTAATAAGGGATTTTAAAGGAAAAATAAAGAAGCCTATAGTTTTTCACATTACCCATGGAGGTATATCTAGAAAGTTAACTGCCCTTCTTGAAAAGATAGGGATACCTGTTTATCCTTCTCCTGAAAGGGCAGTAAGGGGATTAAGGGCTATTTTGAATTTCTAATCTTCAAATGGCAGTTAAGAAAGAGAGTGAAGACTGTCCTCTTGAATACCTGATCCCCTCAAGAGAGCAGATTACCTTTTAAAAAAGCTTAAGTATATTTCTTTTTGCAAAGATAGTACCATCCATTGAATGCACACAGAAAAATGGTGAATATAAAGATTAAGTAGCGGGAAAGCTCGATATATACTATCTTTTCCACATAGTGAATAATAAATGAGCCTTTATAGGTTAGGGCAGGGTCGTGCTTTGCCCTCAACCAGACCTCAAGATGGGTAAGGGGGCAGTACCAATCGAATATCTGAATAACGAAGGCAAAGACAAGCCCTGAGATATGAAAGATCTTTATAGCCCTGTTTTTCACTCCGAGAAATGCGCCGAATATCAGGAATATTATCCAGAGGAAATGGATAAAGACGACTATATCTGCAACGACTTTGTATACCATGTAAAAAGTGGTCTTTTCAGTGTCATGGCTAAATCCTGCAAATAGTGCAGGTCCTTATATACCAGTGCCGATGAGAACTGTGTTGAGAAATCTTCCTTGAGGAATTTTTCTTTCTTAGCATTAAGGATCATAGAGTTCCCTGCACCTGCTGAGAGAATATCCAGCATCTTCAAAGATAACCATCTTTTTAATATTCGGCTTAAAAAGATTTTCGCCCTCTCGTCTTTGGAAGATCATTAATGGATATGGTAAACTTTGTTTATAATGCTAATGATTTTAAGAATAGGCCCCTCGAAAATCAAGATAAATAAGTGCTGCATGGAGAGATTTATACGATGACTTATGAGATTGTTTCACCTTCGGGTCGCAACGGGGTCTCCCAAAAATCGCAGATCTTTGGGGGTGGGAATGACAGCCTTCCTTTAAAGGCCATAAAAGACTTCTTAGGAAAAAACAAGGCCAAGACGGCCTTTCTTGAGCATGAGGTCAAAATGCTTTTGAAAGAGATGGGGCTTTCTGTGCCAAATGGAATCTTTATAGGTAGGGACATGGCATGCCATGTCCCTGTTATGCTGGACCTCACCTATCCCCTTGCTGCAAAGATTTCTTCATCAAAGATTTCATCAAAGAGTGATGTTGGAGGGATAAGGCTTAGTATTAAAAACAGAGACGACCTCCAGAAGGCTGTTGATGAACTTTTTGAGATAAAAGACGCTGAAGGCGTGTTAATAGAAGAGATGTCTCCCCCTGGCATTGAGGTCATTGTTGGTGGGATATTCGACCAGCAGTTCGGCCCGACTGTGATGTTCGGCCTTGGAGGAATATTCGTGGAACTATTTAATGATATTGCCTTTGCCTTAGCGCCTTTAAAAGAAAAAGACACCCTTTGGCTCATTCAACAGGTGAAAGGATACAAGTTGATTGAAGGCTATAGAGGGAGGCCGGCAGTTGATAAAGATGCACTCATAAAAACAATTCTTGCGGTCTCAGAGATTATGTCATCAGGGGATGTTGAGGAGATAGATTTAAATCCAGTGGCACTCTATGAAAAAGGTGCAATTGTGCTGGATGCAAAGATGAAGATTAAACCTGAATAATGCAGTTTGAATGATTGAAGATTCCCTGCAGCAAGCTGCAGGGAATCTTAATGCAAGGAATTATTACATGGATGCTGGCTGAAAGCTCCGACT
>DYHX01000087.1 GCA_020723925.1 Nitrospira japonica
ACACCCTCTTTTTTTATACTTCAAGATTTTACACAGAAAAGTTTACGCTACCTTAAGATTATGTCTGATTAATCCAAATAATGCATTTAGGAAACCACTTGTCTATTCCAAACCCCAGCTTTGTGGTAAAATTATGCACACTATGAAAAGGTCAAGGCCAGTCTCCCTGAAAGGTGTGAAGACGTATTCGATTGTAAATAGGAAAAGCAAAGTATCCCTCGGTGCTGTCGCATCTCCTCACACAAAAGGTGATACGTTCAAATCATTCATAGGTAGATTGCCTGATATCCTTGCAGCAAGGGATTTCAAGGCAGTTGTAATGGCTGTTGTCAATGCGAGACAAAACAACAGGCCAGTTATCCTTGGCATGGGGGCACACCCTATAAAAGTAGGCCTTTCGCCCGTGATTATTGATCTCATGAAAAGAGGCATCATCACCGCCATTGCAACAAATGGTGCATGCATTATTCACGACTTTGAGCTTTCCTTTATTGGCCACACGTCTGAGGATGTTGCAAAGGATCTGTGCACAGGGAAATTTGGCATGGCACGGGAGACAGGAAGGTATCTCAATAAGGCTATAAAAGCTGGTGTGAAGAAGGGATACGGCATTGGAAAAGCAGTTGGAGAGTTCATCCACGAAGGCAGGTTTAGATATAAAGACAGGAGCATCTTTGCAGAGGGCTACAGGCTCGAGCTTCCTGCAACCGTGCACGTTGCTGTTGGAGCAGACATAATCCATATGCACCCTGAGGCAGACGGTTCTGCCATAGGTGAAGGCAGTCTGCACGACTTCAGGCTGTTTGCATCTGTTTTATCCGACCTTGAAGGCGGTGTGTATATAAACCTCGGCTCTGCTGTAATTATGCCTGAGGTATTTCTGAAGGCCCTCACTGTTTCAAGGAACCTCGGCAATAAGGTCGAGGGCATAACAACAGTAAATATGGATTTTATCCAGCACTACAGACCAATGGAGAATGTGCTCAGGCGACCTACAATGATGAAAGGCAGGTCATATGCCCTTATAGGACATCATGAGATAATGTTGCCGCTTTTAGCAGCTGCGATAATTGAGGAAACGGGATGAATGTCATAGTAGATGAAGATAAATGCATCGGCTGCGGGACATGCGAAGAGATATGTCCTGCGGTATTCCATCTTAATGAGGTAACGGGCAAGTCAGGGGTGATAGACCCGGACGCATGTGATTATGTCGGCTGCTGCGAGGCTGCTGCAGAGAATTGTCCGGTTGAGGCGATTACATTGGAGGAATAGTGAGTCAAGGGCACTGATGGAAAAATATGTTATCTTCCCCTTGTAATTAATGACCATCCACAACACATAAAAAGAATAAACATTGACAGGCGCCGATATACATAGGATTTGGCCTATCTTAAAGAAACAGGTAAAGAGGCTCCATGTCCCATGGCTTGAAAACATGGCATCAATGGACAGGGACCCCTTCAAGATACTCATTTCATGCATCCTGAGCCTCAGAACCCAGGACAGGGCCACAGGAGCAGCATCAGAGAGGCTTTTAAATCTGGCATCAACACCAGAAGAAATGGCAAGACTATCTGTAAAGGAGATCGAGAAGGCGATATATCCAGCAGGATTTTACAGGGTGAAGGCAAAGAGGATAAAGAAGCTCAGCAAGAGGGTTGTTGAAGAGTACTCTTCAAAGGTTCCTGACAGTATCGAGGAACTCCTCAAGTTAGAAGGTGTTGGTAGGAAGACAGCCAACCTCGTGGTAACCCTGGGATATAACAAACCCGGTATATGCGTTGACACCCACGTCCACAGGATTACAAACAGGTGGGGTTATGTGACTACAAGGTCTCCAGAGGAGACAGAATTCGCCCTCAGGAAGAAATTGCCTGAGAGATACTGGAAGGAAATAAACGGCCTTCTTGTTGCCTTTGGCCAGGGCATATGCAGGCCGATTTCGCCACTCTGCAGCAAATGCCTTTTATATTCTTACTGTAATAGGGCAGGGGTCAAGGTTCATCGTTAGTTAAATCAGCCCTGCATCTTTCAGGGTCTTGCTGAGCTTTTCCTTGTTTGTCTCTGACATCTCGCACAGCGGAAGCCTGAATTCTTCCTTTATCTTGCCCATCATAGCAAGGGCTGTTTTGGCTGGAATAGGGTTCGTCTCTATGAACATTGCATGGTTAAGTGGCTCAAGTTTGTAATGAACAGCTCTTGCGTCATCTATAAGCCCCTTCTCCCAGTATGCGCACATCTCAGAGACCTCTTTCGGGGCTATGTTTGCTGTAACAGATATAACTCCCTTCCCTCCGAGGCATAGAAGCGGAAGCGTTGTAAAGTCATCCCCGGAAATCACTGCAATCCTGCCACCGCAGAGTCTTATCACCTCACTCACCTGCTTCATATCACCGGTTGCCTCTTTTATCGCAACGATATTTTCTATCTCTGATAGGCGTGCAACAGTTGACGGGAGTATATTTACTGCTGTTCTGCCAGGGACATTATAAAGGACTATGGGTATATCAACTGCGTCGGCGACAGCCTTGTAATGTCTGTACAGGCCCTCCTGTGTTGGCTTGTTGTAATAAGGGGATACGAGAAGGGCAGCATCTGCACCTGCTTTTTTTGCCTCCTTAGTGATCATTATTGTCTCATCCGTCGAGTTTGCTCCTGTCCCTGCAATAACAGGGACCCTCTTATTCACAGCCTCAACACTGAATTGTATTACCCTGTAGTGTTCATCGTAATCAAGGGTTGCTGACTCGCCGGTTGTTCCGCAAGGCACTATGGCATTGGTGCCCTGAGCTATGTGCCATTCGATTAAATCCCCGAGGGCTTTCTCATCTACCTTGCCCTCTTTGAAAGGCGTGACGATTGCAACTATCGAGCCTTTGATCATTCTGCCCTCCTGAATATCTGGGTTTATACAAACTCTATCCCAACCCTGTATTTATTATCAAGTATTATGCCCCACCTTACAATGCCCAACTTGAGTGGCATTTCGGTGTTGAATTTAAGCACATGACCTGGTTCGAGAGGATAATCTGTCTTAATGCCTATCCCTCTATCGCTTATATCAGTGGCCTCGCCCTTAAGAGCCAAATTCTTCAATTCTCGGAAATCAAGAACAGTCACAACATAATTGATGGTTTTCATATACGGTTTTCTTTCGAACTGTCTTCTCTCAATCATAATCCCCCTCCGATGTCAGGCAGGATGCCTGACCTATATTTCAGGCCAAGTAAGCTTAAATTTTTATCCTCCCCTCAAATACCTCCACAGCAGGTCCAGTCATATAGACATGGTTATTTTTTGCCCATTCTATTAGCAGGTTTCCGCCAAGGAGGTGTATTATGACAGTCTTTCCTGTGAGCCCTTTTATGTTTGACGCCACAGCAGCCGCTGATGCGCCTGTGCCACATGCCATCGTCTCGCCTGAGCCCCTTTCCCACACGCGCATCTTAATCTCTGAAGGACTTAGAACTTCTATAAACTCGACATTCACCCTCTTCGGAAATAACTGATGGTTTTCTATCATAGGGCCGTAGTATGTTACAGGAAATGTTGTTACATCCTCAACAACTATTATAGCATGGGGATTCCCCACAGAGACACAGGTAATGTTAAAAATCGTATCAGCTATTTTTAGGGGATAATCTATAATCCCCTCTTTACCCCCCTTTACTAAAGGGGGGGAGGGGGGGATTAATGACTTGTTACTAATCTTTACTGGTATCCTTTCAGGTTCCAGTGTTGGTTCTCCCATATCGACCCTGACCATATCGCCGGCCTTTTCTGGTCTGATTATACCTGCAGCGGTTTCAACATCGAGTATGGATTTTTCTGAGAATCCTCTGTCCCATATGTATTTTGCAAAACACCTGATTCCATTGCCGCACATCTCGACCTCACCGCCATCTGCATTGAATATCCGCATCTTGAAGTCAGCGATAGCTGATGAATATAGAAGCAACATCTGGTCTGCACCAATACCAAGGCGCCTGTTGCATAGTCTCTTTGATAGCTCTGATAGTTCAGGAAGGTCAAGGTCTCTGCAATCTATGAGTATAAAGTCGTTCCCGAGGCCATGCATCTTTATGAAATTTATTTTCATGCTAACCTGTATCCTCAGTCCAGTGATAAGAGTTATCCGAAAAAGACATAAAACGCCAATGTAGCGTAATAACAATGAGTTACATATGCCTGCCCTATGTCTATTTCAGAGAATGCCCACACCTCCTGCTGGTATCGATTGATTAGGCTGTATTATTCATAAATTCAGAAATTTCGGAAGCTTCTCTCTCGTGGTCAGGTCATCGTATTTTTCTCTTTCTCGAATCAAGTAATGCTTTTCCCCCTTCACCATCACCTCTGCAGCCCTTGGGCGGCTGTTGTAGTTTGAACTCATCGAAAATCCATAGGCACCTGCACTCATCACCACAAGGTATTCTCCCTGTCTCACCTCTGGCATCTCCCTCTCCTTTGCAAGGAAATCCGCTGACTCGCATATAGGGCCAACAACATCAGCAAGGATTGTTCTCCTTTTCTTTTTCACAATCGGTGTTATGTGATGGTACGCACCATATAGCGATGGCCTCATCAAATCATTCATCCCTGCATCCACAATCACGAATTCCTTCTCAACACCTTTTTTAAGATAGAGGACCTTTGTGACAAGAATCCCTGCATTCCCCACAATGGATCTGCCTGGCTCCATTATTAGCGTTAATTTCCTTCCATCAAGCAGAGGCAGGAGATTTTTTGCAAGGTCTTTTGGTAGTGGAGGCTCCTCCTCCCTGTAGGATATCCCGAGTCCTCCACCAATGTCGAGATACTGAATCTTCACGCCGCGACCTGTCAGTTCATCAACAAGGATTAATATCCGCTTAAGCGCATCGACAAATGGTGAAACCTTTGTTATCTGCGAGCCTATGTGTTTGTGAATCCCAACAACATCTATATTCTTCAGTCGTGATGCAAGCTTGTAGTACTCGAGTGCATCCTCTATAGGTATGCCGAACTTGTGTTTCTTCAGCCCTGTTGAGATATAAGGGTGTGTTTCAGGGTCTATGTCTGGATTTATTCTCAATGCGATTGGCGCCCTAACTCTTATCTTTCCTGCTACCCTGTCGATCTCTCTGAGTTCATTCTCGGACTCTACGTTAAACATGAGGATTTTCGATTTGAGCGCATATCTTATCTCTTCCTCGGTCTTTCCAACACCAGCATATACGATTTTTTTAGAGGGCACACCTGCCTTTAATGCCCTGAACAGCTCTCCTCCAGATACGACGTCTGCACCACTACCATTTTTTGCAAAAAGCCTGAGGATTGCAGCATTTGAGTTTGCCTTCAATGCAAAACAGATTATATGTGGATAGCCATCGAATGCCTCGTCGTATGCCTTGAAATGCCTGAGGAGAGTGTTGTAACTATAGATGTAGAGTGGTGTCCCATATTTCTCTGCGAGTTTTTTAACATGGACATCTTCTGCAAGTAATTCTCTATTGCGGTACTTGAACAGGTGCATAATCTTTTCTCCGTCTGCTGATTTTCCCTTGATTTTTCTGTATTTTTTAACATATAAAAAAGATAAAGTCAAAAAGGAAAACAATCGATAGTCAAAAACCATAGAGAGGAGAACATGGGAAAAAATATTGTCCAGAAGATATTCGAAGAACATAAAGTTTATGGCGAGCTAAAACAGGGAACCCCTGTGGGTTTAAAGATTGATCAGGTTTACACACAGGATGCAACAGGCACAATGACCTGGCTTCAGTTTGAGGTGATGGGGCTTAATAGGGTTAAAGTTCCGCTGGCTGTCTCTTACGTTGACCACAACATGATTCAATCAAACTATATGAACCACGATGATCATGTCTTCTTGCAAACAGTTGCAGCAAGATATGGTGCCTACTTCTCTAAACCAGGCAACGGCATATGTCATCAGGTTCATTTAGAGAGATTTGCTGCCCCTGGCAGAATTGCCCTTGGCACAGACAGCCATACACCAACAGCCGGTGGTATAGGGATGATTGCTATTGGCGTTGGAGGGCTTGATGCTGCAACTGTTATGGCAGGCTCCCCTTTTGAACTTGCAATGCCTCAGGTTACATTTATCAGACTGACGGGTAAATTAAATAGGCCATGGGTTACTGCCATGGATGTGATATTAGAGATATTGAGAAGGCTTACGGTTAAGGGTGGTGTTGGAAAGATTATGGAATATGGAGGCCCGGGGGTTATGAATTTGAATGTTACCGAGAGGGCTACTATAACGAATATGGGTGCAGAGCTTGGTGCAACAACCTCAATCTTTCCAAGCGATGAAAGGACATTATATTATCTCAAGGCACAGGGAAGAGAAAAAGATTGGAAGGAGCTTTGTGCAGATGAGGATGCAGAGTATGCAGAGGTGATAGAGATAGACCTCAGCAGCCTTGAACCACTTATTGCAAAGCCGCATAGTCCTGATGCAGTTGTCCCTATAAGGGAATTATCAGGCACAAAGATGAACCAGGTCTGTATCGGAAGTTGCACGAATTCATCCTATCAGGTTATGAGGTCTGTCTCATCGATTCTTCGTGGCAATACTGTAGCAGAGTGGGTAAGCCTCCATATAAATCCAGGCTCAAAACAGGTCTATGAGATGATAGCCAGAGACAGTGCTCTATCAGATATGATAGCAGCAGGCGCAAGGATGCTTGAATCATCATGTGGGCCCTGCATTGGAATGGGCGGCTCGCCAGGAACAGGGCATATATCCATAAGGTCATACAATAGAAACTTCAGAGGACGGTGTGGCAATAAGGACGCCTTTGTCTATCTCGCAAACCCCCTATGCTGTGCCGTGATGGCTATTAAAGGGGAGATCATTGATCCAGGAGATTCAGGCATTCATGTTGATGAATTTGAGGAGCCATCCAGATACTTGATTAATGACAATATGCTCATACCTCCCAAAGAGGACTATGCAAAGGTCAATATAATAAAGGGGCCCAATATCAAAGAGGTCCCTATAAAAGAGCCTCTTAAAGATGAGATAGATGCGGAGGTCTTAATAAAGCTCGGTGACAATGTAACGACAGATGATATTATGCCTGCTGGCTCTACCATTTTACCCTTCAGGTCAAATATACCCGCAATATCGGAGTTTGTCTTTTCGAATATTGACGACACCTTCAGCAGGCGCGCGAAGGAGGCCAGGACAAAAGGCGGAGGGATAATAGTTGGGGGTGAAAACTATGGACAGGGCTCATCAAGGGAGCACGCTGCTATTGCGCCCATGTTCCTGGGGTTTCAGGCCGTCATTGCAAAATCATTTGCGAGGATTCACAGGTCTAATCTCATAAATTTCGGAATCATCCCTCTTCAGTTCAAGATTGCTGAAGACTACGAGAGGGTGGAAAAGGGGGACAGGCTTTTCATAAGAAATGTCTGTGAGATATTGGCCGGAAGCCAGACATACACTGTGGAGAACAGGACAAAAGGATATTCATTTGAGGCTGTATCAAGTCTGAACGACAGAGAAAGAGAGATTATTTTCAGGGGCGGACTCCTGCCATACACAAAACAGCAGGCCCTGAAATAGACATAGAACACCAATGTAGCGTAATAACAATGAGTTACATAGGGCAGGGGGAAAGTGTAACACCAAAATGATAATGTCCTAAAATGCCAAAGTAGAAATGTCCTATCCA
>DYHX01000088.1 GCA_020723925.1 Nitrospira japonica
AGGCGTCTCGCCTGTCAAAGAGTGATTTATAATCAAAGAATCGCTCAATTTGGGCACTAATTTTATACCTGCATCCTCATTATCTCCTCATATGCGCTGATGAGCTTGTTCCTTACCTCGACCATAACCTGGAACGACATGTCAGCCTTCTCCACAGCAATAATGGCATGTGTAATATCCCCGCCAGAGGCGAGCTCTTTTATCGCTTTCTCGGCCTCATTCTGTATCGCAGTAACCTTGCCGAGGGCATCCTTCATTGCTGCATCAAAACCTCCGTTTGTATCCTTCTGGTCAGGCTTAACTCGTATCAGATTTTGACCAACGCCAGCACCAGCAATCTTTATATCAGCCATCAGTACCTCCCGATCTCCAGGGTCTTCATAAACATTCCCTTGGACATATTGAACGCTGCCACGCTTGCCTCGTATGCCCTCACAGCCATCATCATATTCACCATCTCCTCAATAACATTTATATTCGGCATGCCAACATAGCCATCTTTGTCAGCGTCAGGATGCCCTGGCTCATAAACCATCCTTGATGGTGCCGTATCCTCAACGATCTCTGCAACCTTTACGCCTTCAAGCCCTTCAACAGGGTTCGATTTAACTGGCATTGCCGAGAAAACAACATCTTTTCTCCTGTATGGCCCGCCTGCCTGTGTCCTTGTTGAATGGACATTGGCCATGTTAGAGGCTATTGTATTCATCCGCGCCCTCTGGGCATCGAGTGCTGATGCACTTATCTTGAAAACTACGAAAGAGTCCATGACTACTACCTCCCCCTCAATGCGTTTCTGAACATCCTTATCTTTGTTGAAAGGAGTTTTATCCCAGCCTCGTAAAGAAGCGCATTCTCTGTCATCTTTGCCATCTCCATATCAAGCTCAACGTTGTTTCCATCGCCCCATGACAGTGTGGTCTCGACCATCATCTCGCCTTCTATATCACTTCCGCCTGAGGCTGACTTTATATGATGTGGATCTGTTGTTGCAAGTCCCGTCACTTCCTCATCAATAAACCCCTTGAAACTTATATCCTTTGCCCTGTAGCCGGGTGTATCTGTGTTTGAGATATTGGACGCGAGAACTCTGTGCCTGATGTTGGCCACCTGTATTAACCTCTCCAGTATATTGAAACCTTTATCCATTGCCCCTCCTTGTGACAGTGTCAGTGAACAGTGTCTGTGTCAGTGACTGACGCTGACACTCTTACAATGCAAAAATATACAATAAACATGCCAACCATCCGAAATAAGAAGTGTGACAGTGTCTGTATCAGTGACTGGCACAGAAAACTGACACTTCTCTTTTCACTGAGCAGGAAAAATTTTCCCGTATTCATTGAGCTTGTTCCTTATGGTCCTTACACTCACCCCGAGCATCTTTGCCGCCATGTTCTTGTTGCCATTTACATCCTTCAGGGTCTTGAGTATCAGATCCTTCTCCATCTCTCTTATCCTCCCTTGAGGGTTTATAGCAGGAGAGGAGCCTTCATCGAGCATAAAGTCATCCACACAAATCACATCTCCCCTCGAGAGAAGCACTGCCCTCTGAATGGTGTTTTCGAGCTCTCTTATATTCCCTCTCCACTGCCTCCTCTCAAGAAAATCCATCGCCTCTCCTGTAAAGCCTTTAAGCCCTTTACCGAGTATGTCAGAAAACTTCTTTAGAAAATGCTCTGATAGGAGATGTATGTCCTCGGGCCTCTCCCTTAACGGCGGGACATGGAGTGGGAATACACTGAGCCTGTAATAGAGGTCTTCCCTGAATCTTCCTTCAAGGCTCTCTTTATATAGTTCCCTGTTTGTTGTTGCTATCACCCTGATATCAACTGGTATGGGCCGCTTTCCTCCTACCCTGTCCACCTCTTTTTCCTGGAGGACCCTCAGAAGCTTTGCCTGAAGGCCTGCGGACATCTCTCCTATCTCATCAAGGAGTAGGGTCCCCCCACTTGCGAGTTCAAACTTTCCTATCTTTTTCTCTGTTGCTCCTGTGAATGCTCCTTTCTCAAAGCCGAAGAGCTCTGACTCCATGAGGGTGTCAGGTATCGCGGCACAGTTCACAGCAACAAATGGCTTCTCCCTCCTGTGGCTTGAGCGGTGTATATACCTTGCAAGGAGCTCCTTCCCGGTGCCACTCTCACCACATATCAACACTGTTGTATCGCCTGGTGCAACGTCGCCTGCGAGCTGCATGAGCCGCTTCATCTTTGGACTTGCTGTAACTATCTCACGGTCCTTGGCAAGCCTTTCCATTATCGAATCAATTGTCATGGTGAGCGTATCAAAAGAAAAGGGTTTCATAAGATACTCAGATGCCCCTTCCTTCATCGCCTCCACCGCATTTTCGACTGTACCGAAACCAGTGATAACAAGGACAGGCAGGCTGCCAACCTTCCGCCTGACCTCCTTTAAGAGTGAGAGACCGTCCATCCTGGGCATCTTCATATCTGTTACAACCATGGCAAAGGGAGAGCTGTTAAGTTTTAATAGGGCATCCTGCCCATTTTCAGCGAGGACAGCATTATACCCAAGTCTCTGTATAGCCTCTTTCAGTGCTGCCCTCATCTGAGGGTCGTCGTCAACAACAAGAATGGGTTTCATCAGAAAATAACCTCTTTATATCCTGTCATGTCTGCCCTTCTGCAGGAAAATAAAGCTGGAAACAACTGCCTTTTCCTACCTCGCTTTTTACTTTTATCGTCCCCCCATGTGCCTGCATTATCTTTGATGCTATGGCCAATCCCAGGCCTGCGCCTTTCTCCTTTGTACTGAAGAATGGGTCGAATATTCTTTCAAGGTTCTCATGCCTTATACCCTCTCCCTCGTCATTTACCTCAACAACTGCATATCCCTCCTCTATCCTCATAACTACCTCAATCTTCCCCCCTTCAGGTGTAACCTGAATTGCATTTAAAAGGATGTTCAAAAAAACCTGTTTCAGAAGCTCTGAATCCCCTGATATTTGGGCGCGGCATGCTGCGCCCCTACTTAGTCTTATACTCCTTGCCTCCACCAGCGGCATGAGCATAAATACTGACTCCTCGATGGTTTTACCAAGGTCTACAACCTTAAATAAAGGTTTCTGAGGCCTTGCGAAAAAAAGCATATTTGTAAGAACGTTATTCAGGCTCCTTATGCCTGTGGATATTCCCTTTGCAAGGTCAACGTGCCCTGTGCCCTCAAGCTCCTTTGCCAGCATGCTTGCATATAGCTCGATGCTGCATAATGGACTTCTTATCTCATGCACAATCTTGGCTGCCATCTCTCCCATTGCTATCAGCCTGTGGTTCCTTTCCTGCTGAGATTCAAGTTCCTTTATTCTTGTGATGTCCTGAAGGAGTATCACATGCCCCCTCACCAAACCTTCAGAGTCCAAAACTTCAGAGCAGGACAGTATAACGTTATACCTTCTCCCCTTTGTAACAAGGACATTGTCTGCCCCTTCGTTCTCGATAGAGAAATCAAGGCTATTGAAGGGCTTGCCGATAGCATATTCAGTGTCCAGACCAAGCAGTTCCTCAGCAGCCCTGTTGATCATGGTGACATTCTCATCTGGGTCGAGGACGATAATCGCCTCCCCAAGGCTCTGAAGTATCCCCTTCAGATAATCCTTTGCCTCCTCTGCATCGTATAGGGCCTCTTTAAGCTGCCTGTTCTTTTCCTCTACCTCTATGGTTAAATACCGCACCTTTTCGTGGAGTTTTTCATAATATGTCTCAAGGCTCTTTGATGCTATGGTGAAATTATAGAATGCCTCGTTGAGACGACTTATCTCTTCCATTAAAATGTCTCCAACACCTTTCTGGTTATATTGAGTTCCATCAGTCTTGCACTTGCTAAATTACTTAAGACCGAATTCCCTTTCCCCACTTTCTTAAACATCTCTTCTGCCTCATCTCCATCTGAGAGTGTACCGATTCTGTATAATGCCCACTCATTTGCTGGCCCTTTGTTCAATGCAAGCCTGTAGTAGTTAAGGGCATCTGTCTTCTTACCCAGTTCATAGAGAATATCAGCAAGTCTGATATAGACGTCTGAATTTCCCCCTGTCTCTTTAATGGTCTTTTCGTAAAGGGCAATCGCCTTTTTCACATCTTTTGCTGATGTGAGCGTATCTCCAAGAAGATTGAGATCCCCCTGCTCTATCTTCTTTATTGATAAAAGCCTTTCTGATGCAGACCTGAAGTCCTTGCCTGCATAAAATATCTTTGCCTCTGCCCTCAAAATCTCATCCCCCGAACCTTTCATAATCTTTATTCTTCTTAGATATCCGTTTGCGGTGTTTGTATTACCCATCTCAGCGTAAAAGCCTGCAAGGGCAGCAAGGCTCCTGGTCTTTGCAGCCTCTGAACCATACTTTGAAAGCCATACAGATATCTCAAGGAATGGTCTGCCTGTGTTTTTTAACGCTTCTGCAATCTTGAGAAGGAACTGCTCCCTTGAGCTGTCAAGGAGCCATGGCCCAACAGACTTCCAGAGGTCAATAAACTGGGCTGTATCTTTTCCTTTCACATCGAGGATGATCGCCTCGAACTCATCCAGTGCCTCCCTTAGTGGAGAGGGTCTGAATACAAGCTCTTTTAACAGTGAGACCGCTCCGCTGAACTTTCCCTCTTTGCTGTAGAGCTTAGAGAGCTTTAGAACGGCCTCGTCATATTCCCTGCTGTAAGGATACTTATACCTTATCTCTTCAAGATTGACCTTTGCTTCATTCACCCTTCCAGCCTTTGTCTGTGCCTCAGCAAGATTAAACAGGGCACGTCGTTTCACCTGTCTGTCCCGTGAAAGGAGTGCTAAACGGAAGTGTTTGAGCGCCTCATCTGTTTTTGATTCTTCCATAGCGATCAGCCCGAGGCTTATCTCTGCCTTATCCTTGAATAAAGCATCTTTCACAGATGAGAGATACTTTCTTGCATCAGAAAGTCTGCCCATCAGGCGCAGGTTTTCTCCAAAATAGTAGAGGGTTTCCTCCGATTTTTGAACATAATTGCTGTCCCTGAATACTGCTGCGGTATATGCCTCATTTGCCTCTTTTACCCTTCCGAGACTCTGAAGGGCATTGGCCTTACCGAATATTGCCTCTGAGATATTACCCGCCTTCTCATAATGTTTTACTGCGTCTCTGAGAAGACCGATACCTGCCAGGCTTTTTGCGAGTCCTAAGTGAGCCCTTCCAAGATATTTAGAATCAGGGAAGTTTTTTATAAAAACGAGGTAGCCGGCTCTTGCCTCATAAAAGTATTTCATCTTAAAATATGCCTCAGCCCTTTCAAGGAGGGATAGCTCTTTCATCTCACCTTTTGGTGAATAAAGATAAGCCCATCTGAGGTGTTCTATAGCGTGAAGGGATTTTTGGGTAGCGCCCATTGCCCTTGCATAGATAAAATGATATGGGGCAAGAGATTCAGGGTCAGACTGATATTCTGAAAGTATCTTGATTGCCTCAGAAGGTCTGTTCGTCTTCAAGGACTCCCATGCTTTCTTTAAAGGCGGCGCCTTTATCAGCTCCTCAAAAGACTCAGCCCCTGAAGCAGCAGGCAGAATAATAAAAATCAACATTAATATAAGAAGCCTTACCATGCTCATCGCAATTTACTTGAGCAACAAACATGCCAACATAAGATATTGGATTTTAAAGGTTTTTCCCTGAGGGGATATGTCAGATAACTGACGTCTGACTGGCTAATGTGGCAATAAAATAACGCACTGAGCTTTCTTAAATAACTGTAGTTTAGCAAAAATTTACAACCTATCGAATTCAAACAAATTTTCATATGCCCTGCGCCGTCATTCCAGCGGAAGCAGGAATCCAGAAAGTCATTGATATTACTGGATTCCCGTTTACACGGGAATGACATTTAAGGGTCAATATCCCAAAATTTGCTAAACTACAGCAAACTTTATATAATCTAAATTAAGCGATTTATTATGCAAACCCATGACAGCCGAGACGGCTGTCCTACCCTATGGGTATATAGGTGTTATCCAGTAGGACAGGCGTCTCGCCTGTCAAAGAGTGATTTATGATTAAAGAATCGCTCAATTTGGGTATAATAAATACGTCGCATTGAAGAAATTTTGAATCCAAGGCTACATCTTTTGGGTTATTGGTTGTGTTGTTGAGTAGTTTCTGGACTCTGGACATCAATGCCCTTTTTCTTCAGCTTCTCTATCAGGGTTGTTCTGTTAAGACCGAGGATTCCTGCTGCCTTGCTCTTTACACCACCTACCCTCTCCATTGCCTGAAGGATCAGGCTCTTTTCTATCTCATTGAGCATAGCATTCAGGTCAACACCCTCCTGCGGAAGCAGCATTACACCGGATGATGTCAATGGCAGAGATTTATGGATCTGTCCGCCTCTGGTGGAATGAAAACGCTCTGGAAGGTCATCTGCTGTAACTATACCACCGTCATTAAGGATAACCATCCTTTCTATCAGGTTCTCAAGCTCCCTGACATTACCAGGCCAGCGATAGTTCATGAGACATTCCAATGCCTCAGGAAGTATCTTAAGAGGTTCCTTCTTCTTCTTTTTAGAAAAGTTATTCATGAAATCTTCTATTAGAACAGGGATGTCCTCCCTCCTTTTTCTGAGAGGTGGTATGTGAAGAGGTATTACATTAAGGCGATAGTACAGGTCTTCCCTGAATGTGCCTTCTCTTGTTGCCTTCTCAAGGTCTTTGTTCGTTGCTGCCAGTATTCTTACATCAACCTTAATAGTCTTTGTGCTGCCTACCCTTTCAAACTCCCTTTCCTGAAGTACCCTGAGGAGCTTTACCTGAAGGGAAGGGTGAAGATCTCCAATCTCATCAAGTAATATAGTACCACCATTGGCAAGCTCAAAACGACCTATCCTTGTGTTGATTGCGCCTGTAAATGCCCCTTTTTCATGGCCGAAGAGTTCTGACTCGAGAAGGTCTTTGGGTATTGCAGCACAGTTCATTGGAACGAATGGATTCTGGGCTCTCGAACTATTAAAATGGATTGTCTTTGCAACAAGCTCTTTCCCTGTCCCGCTCTCTCCATAGATAAGCACTGTGCTGTCTGTATCCGCTATCTTCTCTATCAGTTCATAGACCTTCTGCATCTGGGGCGAGTTTCCTGTGAGCCTGTGGAAATCGTATTTCTGCTTCAACTGTCTCTTCAGCATTACATTCTCTTTCTGGAGCTTTGAGACATCGAGAGACCTATTTACAACAATCAGCAGTTCTTCAAGGATAAAAGGCTTTGTGATATAATCAAAGGCACCAAGCCTCATCGCCTCAATTGCTGTCTTGACTGTGCCAAAGGCAGTGATCACAATAGCAGGTGTGTTTATATGCAGTGCAGATGCTTCCCTCAGTACATCCAGTCCGCCCATCCCGGGCATAACAAGGTCAACAAAAAATAGGTCGAACTTCTCTTGCTTGAGTAAATCGAGTCCGCTCTGACCATCGGCGGCTGCAGTAACATTAAAACCCTTCTCTTTGAAAAATGCCTCTAATACATCCCTGACAGACTCGTCGTCGTCAATGATTAGGATATGATGCATGTGACACTATAAGGCAAATTTCATCCCTGTGTCAATAGTTTGACCTTCTATCGTTTTTAATT
>DYHX01000017.1 GCA_020723925.1 Nitrospira japonica
AGGGTAGGACAGCCGTCTCGGCTGTCATGGTTTTATATAATAAATCGCTCAACTTAGGTGAGGGGTAATTATGGTGAATATTATTGAAACTTTAAAGGGCTGGCCTCCTAAAAAGATAATTGCCCTGGTCTCGGTAATAGCTCTAACATTAACAGGGCTCATACTACTTTTTTCATGGTCACAGAAGCCAGACTACCATGTTCTTTATTCTAACCTTGCAGAGAGCGATGCTGGCTCGATTGTCCAGAAGCTGAAAGAGATGAGAATACCGTATAAGATCGAGGTTGGCGGCATTCTCGTGCCGGCAGATAAGGTATACGACCTCAGGCTTCAGCTTGCGGCTCAGGGTCTCCCGCAGGGTGGGGGTATTGGCTTTGAGCTTTTTGATAAAACAAACTTTGGCACAACAGATTTTGTCCAGAAGCTGAATTACAGGAGGGCGATGCAGGGTGAGCTTGCAAGAACAATAATGTCCCTCCCAGAAGTAGAGCAGTGCAGGGTTCATTTAGCAATCCCTGAGAAATCTATATTCGTACAGAAAGAGGCGAAGCCGAGTGCATCAGTGCTTGTGAAACTCAGGACAGGAAGGACTCTCGCCCAGAGTCAGGTCCAGGGTGTAGTGCATCTTGTATCAAGCAGTGTTGAGGGATTAAATCCAAAGGACGTGACTATTATAGACAGCCGCGGGGAGATGCTTACACGGCCAGTAGATGATGTGGTCGGCCTCAGCAGCAGCCAACTTGAATACCAGCGCAATTATGAGACGGACATTGAATCAAGGGTCATAGGCATCCTTGAACCTGTTGCAGGAAAAGACAAGGTTAAGGCAAAGGTGGCTGCTGCTATTGATTTTACGCGAAGCGAGAGGACAGAGGAGAGGTTTGACCCTGACGGTCAGGTTGTAAGGAGTGAACAGAAGAATATCGAAAAATCAACCTCTGCAGGCACAGGTGGTGTGCCTGGGGTGGCATCAAACATTCCTGGGAAGACAGCAACACAGGTTGCATCATCGCAGGTTCAGTCACAAAAGCAGAATGAAACAGTAAACTACGAGGTAAGCAAGGTTACAAGCCATGTGATCAGTTCTTCTGGTGACATAAAGAGGCTTTCTGTTGCAGTTCTCGTTGATGGGACATACACTGCACAGCAGGGCTCAAAAGAGAAGAAATATACACCACGTTCAGAAGAAGAGAAAAGGCATTATGAGGATTTGGTTAAGAAAGCCATAGGGTTTACAGCAGAGAGGGGTGATGAGGTTAGAGTAGTAAACATGCCTTTTGAGGTCATACCTCAGGAAGAACTTCCCGAGACGCCAAAAGAGTACCTGCCAGTTATAATCACAGGTGCTAAATATCTTGCACCTCTATTAGCAGCAGTCCTCTTCTTCCTTTTTGTCTTGAGGCCTTTAATGAAAGGGCTGTCTGCTCCTCAAGCAGTTCGGCAGATACCTGAATTGCCTCTTCCACAGACAGTTGCTGAGATAGAAAGGGCAATGCAGTCAAAGGCAATACCTATGAAGGGGGATGTCATTGAGTGGGCAAAGAAAAACCCCCAGCAGGCAGCTAACTTAATAAGGGGATGGATAGAGGAGAGATAGATGCCATTCAGTGGATATGAAAAAGCAGCAGTACTCCTGAGCTCAATTGGCGAGGAAGCAGCGGCAGAGATATTGAGAGGTCTCGATATTAAAGAGGTAGGGAAGATCAGTACTCATATGACCAGATTGAAGGCAATAAACAAAGCAGACATTGAAGGGGTTTTTAAAGAGGTTGCAGAGAGGATATCAAGGGGGGAAGTCCATGTTGGAGGTAGGGAATACGTTAAGAAGGTCCTATCGAAGGGACTCGGTGAGGACGGTGCAAACAAGATACTCGAGCTGGCATCCAAGGAGAGCACCTTAGACTCCCTTAGATGGGTTGAGTCGAAAACACTTTCTAATTTCCTTGTTACAGAACATCCTCAGACTATTGCACTTGTCCTCTGTCTCCTTGAACCTGTGCAGGCAGCAGAGGTTTTGTCAGGCCTGCCAGAGGCATTAAAGGGCGATGTTGCCATGAGGATAGCTGCCACAGAGAGGATACCCGCAAATGCCATTGAAGAGCTCGAAGATGTTCTGAGAGGGCAACTGGATGTGAATAAGGGCAAGGGCAGAAAGGTTGGGGGTATAAGGACAATTGCTGAGATACTGAACCAGTCTGACAGGTCTACAGAGCAGATGATCCTCGAAAAGATAGAAGGGCAGAACAATGTGCTTGCAGATTCAATAAGACAGCTCATGTTTGTGTTTGAGGACATTGCGGATGTGGACGACAGAGGTATTCAGATGATACTCAAAGAGATAACTACAGAGGACCTGTCTCTTGCCCTGAAGACAGCCTCTGACAGTCTTAAGGAAAAGATATTCAAGAATATGTCACAGAGGGCAGCCCAGATACTCAAAGAAGACATGGTGGTAAGAGGCCCTGTCAAGGTCTCTGATGTTGAGAAGGCACAGCAGAACATTGTGAAGGTTGCAAGGAAGCTCGAAGAAGAAGGCAAGATAGTCCTTGCTGGAAGGGGAGGGGAGGAGCTTGTTGTATAAGGGTAGGGTTATAAAAGGTGAAGGTGGGGACACAGTTCTATACGGCATGCCCTCTCTTGAGAAGACGAATACCTCAAAAAAGGGAGGGACTCAATTTTCCGAACAGAAGGTCGAAGCAATAGAGAGAGAGGCATATGAGAAAGGCTTTGCCTCTGGAGAGAAGGCAGGCTTTGCGATGGGTGAGCAGAAGGCAGCCCTTTTATTAGACAGACTTGAGACCATCATCAGGGCTATGAATGCCTTGAAAAGTAGCGTCATAAAAGAGCTCGAACCTCAGGTCTTTGACCTTGCAATCACTATAGCGAGGAGGATTGTCATTGAAGAGTTGACTATCAAGCCAGATGTGATTGTGAGGATAGTAAAAGAGGCTATGAGGAAACTCGAAAGAACAGGTCCAATCACAATAAAGATAAACCCTGCCCTCTATGATCTCTTTGTGAAGATGAAGCCTGAACTCATTGACCTTCATCCTGAGATAGTTTTTGATGTTGACCCATCTGCCTCTACTACCGGCCCCTTAGTAATAGGACCTATGGAAGAGGTTGTAACAGACATAGAAGCCCAGATGACAAACATAATCGAGGACATAGGAGGCAACATTGGCACTCGTTGACTTCACACCCTATATCAATACAGCAAAGGAATCAGAGCCTCTCAGGGTCTATGGGAAGATAGTTGAAATTACAGGCATCCTCATAAAGGCCACAGGAATAAAAGTTAGCATTGGCGAGGCATGCAAGATTTACTCTGATAATGAGACCCCTCTTGATGCAGAGGTTGTTGGCTTCAAAGATGGAAAGGTTCTGCTCATGGCCATCGGTGAGCTTTCAGGGATTAGGCCAGGGAGCAGGGTCTTTCCAATCGGGCAAAAGGTTTCTGTAAAAGTTGGCCCCGAGCTTATTGGAAGGGTTATTGATGATGTTGGGAATCCCATTGACGGAAGGGGACCTATACGAGGAATAGACCATCCTTTATTCTCTTTCTCGCCAAACCCTCTCAAAAGGCAGAGGATTACAGAGCCGATAGATCTGGGCATAAGGACAATAAATGGACTTCTTACATGCGGCAAAGGTCAGAGGGTCGGGATTATGGCAGGGACTGGCGTTGGAAAGAGCGTGTTGCTTGGCATGATGGCAAAATACACAGAGGCAGGGGTCAACGTTATAGCACTTATAGGTGAAAGGGGAAGAGAGGTAAGGGAATTTATAGAAAGAGACCTCGGAGAAGAGGGCCTCAAGAAATCTGTTGTTGTTATCTCCACATCAGATATGCCACCACTTGCCAAGGTGAGGGGTGCATTTACTGCAACTGCTATTGCAGAGTATTTCAGGCAGCAGGGGGAGGATGTGCTTCTGCTCATGGACTCACTTACCCGTGTAGCGATGGCCCAGCGTGAGATAGGCCTTGCTGTAGGAGAGCCGCCGACATCAAGGGGATACACACCATCGGTCTTTGCCATCCTTCCCAAACTCCTTGAAAGGGTTGGAACATCAGAAGGTGAAGGAAGCATAACAGGACTTTATACAGTCCTTGTCGAGGGAGACGACCTCTCAGAGCCAGTTTCAGACGCAGTCAGGGCGATACTCGACGGGCATATCGTGCTTTCAAGGGAGCTTGCGATGGAAAACCATTACCCGGCCATCGATGTGCTCCAGTCCGTAAGCAGGGTTATGCCAGACATTGTTGATTCAAAACATAAGGAATACTCTGGAAGGTTTATCGAGACAATGGCTACCTATAAAAAATTAGAGGATATGATAAACCTCGGTGCATACAAAGAGGGCTCAAACCCGAAAGTGGATTATGCCCTCAAGATGATAGATAGGCTCAAGGCATACCTGAGGCAGGGCATGGATGACAGAAGAGATTTTGCTGATAGTCTCCATGGGCTCTATTGTCTCTTTGATGAGGTAAAGAATGAGTAGGCTCGGGACGGTATCAAAGGTCTTGCAGATAAAGGACCGGAGAAAAGAAGAACTCGAACTTGAAGTAAAAAAGATACGTAATCTTATAAAGCAGGAACAGGCAAGGCTCGATTCCTTTGAGAAGACATTCGTAGATACCATTGCGATGTTTGAGGAAAAGCACAAAGGAACGTCCATAAATGTTCATGAAATGGGACTCTTCTGCAACTATTTTTCACAGCTCTATAAGAAGATGGACATCCAGAAGATAGCAATAACCCAGAGACTTGCAGAGCTAAATGATAAACAGAATGCCCTTGTTGAGGCGTATAAGGAAAAGAAGCTTTTTGAAATCCTGAAGGGGAAGATTGTTCAGGAAGACATCAGGGAGAGAGCCGTGTCAGAGCAGAAGGAAATGGATTTTATATTTCTTTCGAGGGGGCGAAAAAACAAATGACAGATGACAGAAGTCAAGAGTCAGGAGTCAGGAGACTCACGACTCACGACTCACGACTCACGACTTGTTACTTGTCACTTGTTACTTTACTCGTCACTTGTCACCTGTCACTTGTCACTGTTTCTGCATATGCGCAGGACGACCTTGTAAAATTTATTGAGAAGAAGCGCGTAGAGCTCACAGAGAAGGAAGATGCACTCGAGAAAGAGGATGAGCGGCTCAAAGCCCTGAGAAGAGATGTGGATGAAAGGATAGATAAATACACAAAACTTCTGAGTCAGATAGAGGAGACCCTTAAGAAGATAGAGGCTGCCAAGAACGAGAGGATGGAACATCTGGTTAAGACCTACGAAGCGATGCCGACAGAAGAGGCAGCAGCAAGGCTCTCTGCTCTGGATGAACCAACGGCAGTAAAGATCATCTTCAGGATGAAGAGCAAAAAAGCAGGTGCTGTGATGGCAGCAATGGAGCCAAAGAAGGTGGCTGCTATAACAGAGAGCATGACAAAGGTCGTGAAAAAATTTCCTATCAAATGAAATCTTTTCCCTTTTCCCTTTTCCCTTGACCCCTTGAATCCTTCTCTTTTACCTTAAAGATGCAGACATGGATTCACCCCACACCAACGTGGTGTGGGGTGAATCCATGTCTGCATCTTTCAATTGCATTATTTGGGTTTAGCTATTTCCCGCCTGGCATATTTATTGATAATAATCCGGCATGGATGTATTAATGCCAATAGACCCTGCAATCGGCGGAGCGATAAAATTATCAGCATCACAATCTGCCAAGCCTGATATGGCTCAGCCTGATGATAGGGTTTTTGATTCTCTGCTGGCCGGCGCATTGAACAAACAGGGTTCTGGGGTTCAAGCCAGCCCCGCTTCGGGTAGCGAGGCAGGGGTGGTCAAGGATTCAAGTGACTCTGACCATCGAACCCTTGAATCCTCGAACCCTGTGTTACAGTCCCTCCTCGGGACATCAAACATGCTGGGACCTAAATTGAGCGATTCTTCAATCATAAATCACTCTGTGACAGGCGAGACGCCTGTCCTACTTTTTGACGACATCACCCATAGGGTAGGACAGCCGTCTCGGCTGTCATGGGTTTGCATAATAAATCGCTCAATAATCTCCCCTCTTAATAAAGAGGGGGGCGGGGGGATTACAATCACGACATCTGTCAGTGATACCCAGTCGCACACACCGAACTCCGAACTCCAAACTCCATACGTGATTACGACATCGGCCAGTGAGACCCAATCCCCCCTGCCCCCCTTTAATAAAGGGGGGCAGGGGGGGATTTTAGAGGCCGACCTCATAAAATCAGAGGTAGCCACAGGCTTTAGCCTGCGAAACGAGTTGTCCGCCTCAAGCGAATCCGTCCGAGGTGGACAAATACCGAATAAAGAACAAAATAAAGGCTTGTCACTAACTGAGGTCAGCATGAAACCAGAAAACATATTCTCCCATGTTGATAATAGGAATAATGCAGATGGCTCCACATGGGCACAGCGTGTGACAGAACCCTCAGAGGTTATCCACATACGTGAAAATACATTCGTTATAACAAAGAAAGATAGTACAGCAATAGAGATCTCCCTTGAGCCTGATGGGATAGGAAAGCTCGATATCGAGATCAGCCTTGACAGGGGCGTGATTAATGCACAAATAAATGCCTCGGAGACTATCGGAAAGGAGTTGATCGAGAGGAATCTCTATAATATCCTGAATGCACTCATCAAGGACGGGCTTAACATCGGGGGTTTTTCAGTATCCCTGAGAGATAAGAGGAATGAGATGAAGGACGATGTCAGGGAAAGAGACCTGAGAGGGAATGAATTAACTAAAAAGATCCAGTTGCCAATTGCTTACAGCAGCAAAGGTATAATCAGCATCTTTGTATAAAAAGAGGAGGAAATGATGGACATTGCAACGGCAGGAAAGACATTAGGAAAGGATGAGTTCTTGAAGCTTTTTACCTTTCAACTGAGATACCAGAACCCGCTTAAACCAATGGACAGCACAGAGTTTACAACACAACTTGCACAGTTCAGCTCACTTGAACAACTCTACAACATGAATAAGAACCTTCAAGAACTACTCACATATCAGAACTCACTTAACAATGGTATGAGCACGAGTCTCATAGGAAGGCGCGTTAAGATGCAGGATGGTGTTACCGGGAATGTTACAGGGGTCAGTTTTAATGATGGTATTACATACCTTGTAATAGATAATAACAAGAGGGTTCCCCTCAGCGAAATTCAGGAAATATACGGAAACACATAAAACGATTTATGATTTTAGATTGCGGATTGCAAAAAATAAATCCGAAATCCGAAATCGCAAATCCGAAATTAACTAAGGAGGTATTGAAGATGTTAACATCACTTTTTACTGGCATCAGCGGGTTGAATGCAAACGGAGTTGCTCTTTCCGCAATTGGTGACAACATAGCTAACATGAACACCGTTGGCTTCAAGGCGAGCAGGGTTGCCTTTAGCGACATCCTGAGCCAGACGCTTTCTGGAGCAGCCGGCACCTCACAAATAGGTCGCGGGGTATTGTTGAGTGATGTATCACCACTCTTCACTCAGGGCTCATTTGAAAACACTGCCAATGGCCTTGATATGGCCATTGATGGAGATGGTTTCTTTATCCTGAACGATGCAGGTGCCTCTTATTACACAAGAGCAGGCCAGTTTTCGATGGACAGGGATGGCTATATCGTGAATACTGAAGGGTCAAGGGTCCGGGGGTATCTTTATTCGACTGGAGGTGCACCCACAGTAGCCCTGGGAGACATCAGCGTAGCATCCCTTAACAGCCCTCCAAGGGCAACAGCGAATGCATCCATATCAGTAAATCTCGACTCGAGGGCTGCTATACCTGCTGCATTCGATGTTACTAACCCTAATGGAACATCAAATTTTTCAAGCTCCATGACAGTTTATGACTCCCTTGGAAATGGGCATCTCATACCAGTCTATTTTAGAAAGTCTGTAGAGTCGGCAACCGGGAACACCTGGCAGTGGTTTGCGGTGGTTAATAGCTCTGATTCAGCAAGCGGGAATACTGATATACAGGCACAGGGCACACTCGATTTTAACACTAACGGAGCCCTTACTGTCGAGAGTGCTATAACGTATCCAACAGGAGGATTCGATTTTAGCGGTGGTGCTGCACAGAATCAGTTGATAGCCTTCAACTTCGGTACGTCTACAACAGAGGGTGGGAGTGGTCTTGACGGTGTTACACAGTTTGGTTCTACATCTACAACCATATTCCAAAGCCAGGACGGATACGGCGCAGGCTCTCTTAAAAATGTCTCTATCTCTCAGGAGGGAGTGATAACAGGTATCTTCACGAACGGTCAGACAAGGGCAGTCGCACAGATAGCTCTTGCCAAGTTCATTGCACCAACAGGGCTCACCAAGTTTGGCAGAAACCTTTATGCAGAGTCCTTTGACTCTGGCCAACCGATTATAGGAGTTCCTGGCGGAGCAGGGCTTGGCAAGGTTCTTTCGAACACACTTGAGCTGTCGAACGTGGACCTCGCTGAAGAGTTCGTCAAGATGATTGCGGCCCAGAGAGGGTTTCAGGCAAATTCGAGGATAATCACAACAACAGACGACCTTATGCAGGAGCTCGTGAACCTGAAGAGATAATTATTAGCGGTCAAGGGGTCATGGAAGTGTCAGTGCCAGGAGCAGACAGCAGGGCAGACAGATAGCAGAGCAGATAGCAGAGGATAGCAGAGGATAGAGGATAGAGGATAGCAGGGTCAGGTCTTGAATTACGATAATAGAGGATAGCAGAGAGGATAGCAGGGTCAGGTCTTGAATTACCACTTTTTCCCCTCTTCCAATGCTTTGCATCTAATAAAAACTTGAACAATTTAAGAACAACTTAAAATTTCTTATATTTCAAGACCTGACCCCCTACTGTGACCCTGACCCCCTACTGTGACCCCCTACTGCTAAGTTTTTTAGCGGACATTACTACTGATTATTTGGGTTAATACAGGTTAGAAAACCATCACTTAGTCATTTCTTTGACGCACAGGCACGGTTCCTTGAGGGAACTATCCCCAAAAACCTTTATTTTCCAATAAGTTTCAATCAGGCATGGTCTTTGATAGTAAGTCAGTAACGAGTAACAAGTTAAAACCTAAATTGAGCGATTTTTAATGCAATTCAAGGACAGGCGTCTCGCCTGTCTAAAAGCATTATCTGACACAAGAATCGCTCAATTTAGGTAAGAATTAAACTCTCTAAGGAAGGAGCGTATATGGTAGACGAAAAGCATGATGCCCATTCTGACCAGCCTCAGCAGAAGCAGCCAAGGAAGGGCAGCAGTAAGAAATTGTTAATAATCATCGCCAGTGCAATTTTAGTTTTAGTGGTGGGCGGTTTTCTGGCCTATACACTGCTCTCTGGTGGAAAGGGGAAGGCAGGCGAGGCAGAATATAAGGAAGAGAAAAATAAAGGGAAGACTGTTCTTATTCCCCTCGACCCGTTTGTCGTAAATCTCTCAGACTCAGGGAGATATCTGAAGGTGACGATGCAGTTTGAGCTCGCAGACGCATCCCATCAGGCGATGGTCACGCAAAAGATTCCCAACCTGAGGGATGCTGTCATAACGCTCTTGAGCAGCAAATCTTCTGAATCTGTATCAGGTCCTGAGGGAAAATTCCAGCTTAAAGACGAGATCCTTTTGAGGGCAAATCAGGCAGTAGGTAAAGATGTTTTTAGAAATCTTTATTTCACTGATTTTGTAATGCAATGAATAAGGTTCTATCACAGGATGAAGTCGATGCGCTCCTGAGGGGGGTATCATCAGGTGAGATAGAGACTGAAACAAGAAAGGGTGAGGGCACTGGTGTAAGACCATTCGACCTCACAAGCCATGAGCGGATCATCCGCGGCAGGATGCCAGGCCTTGAGATGGCGAATGAAAGGTTTTCGAGATTTTTCAGGAATTCTATTTCTTCCATTATTATGAAATTTGTTGATGTAAATATCCATAGCGTTGCAATGATGAAGTTCAGCGAATTCATGAAGACCATACCAATGCCATCGAGCATAAACATCTTCAAGATGGAACCGCTTAAGGGTTATGCGCTTTTTGTTATAGAGGCCCCCATGGTCTTTGCCTTCATCGAATATTTCTTTGGCGGGGCTGCTGCACGACATGTGAAGTCAGAAGGCAGATATTTTACTCCCATAGAGCAGAGGATTATAAAGAAGATAGTGGGAACGGCATTAAATGATATGGCAACTGCATGGAAGGGGATAGTCCCGATGCAGCCAGAACATGTTGGTTCTGAGATGAACCCTCAGTTTGTAACAATTGTTACACCAACAGAGGTTGTAATAAAGATAGAAATCCATATCGAGGTGGAAGACTTTACAGGAAAGTTGTTCTTCTGCGTCCCGTATTCGATGGTAGAGCCTGTAAAGGAGAAGCTGTATTCCGGCATTCAGAGCGATAAACTTGAGACAGACCATAGATGGGTATCAAGGCTCAAGGATATATTAATGGAGTCTTATATAAAGGTAATTGTTGAGATAGGGAGGACAGAACTTACAGTTGGAGACCTGATGAACTTAGAGGTTGGCAATGTGATTACCCTCGGCAAATCAGTCTCGGATGAGCTCGTGGTGAAGGTAGAAGATATTCCGAAGTTTAAGGGCGTGCCGGGTTTCAGCAGGGGCAACCAGGCAATAAAGATTACAAATCTCACATAGAAAGAGAAAGGAGAAAGGTATGGATGAGAAACAGGAACAGGAAGCACAGCAACCAAACTTTGAGGAATTAAGTGAAGATAAGAAGCCCGCTGCTTCAAAGGATATAGAATTCCTCCTCGATATTCCACTCGTGATTACAGCCGAGCTCGGCAGGACAAAGATGCTGATAAATGATCTTCTACAGCTTGGCCAGGGTTCGGTAGTTGAGCTTGACAAACTTGCTGGTGAGCCGATGGAGATACTTGTAAATAATAAGCTCGTTGCAAGAGGCGAGGTAGTGGTCGTCAATGAAAGATTTGGCATAAGGCTCACAGACATCATAAGCCCAACAGAAAGGATAAAGCAGCTCAAATGACAGAGACATCTGTACAGATGGGGATAGCTCTTGCTTTCGTAATATTTCTGATATTCATCATCGCATCCGTCTATAAGAAGAGACAGAAAAGCTCCGGTCTTATGAGCCTTGTGGCATATCAGTCCCTTGGCCCGAAGAAGGGGGTTGCAGCTCTGAAGATAGGAAGGGAGATACTGATACTCGGTATCACGCCGACTGACTTCAGGCTTCTGAAAACATTTGACGAAAAGGATGTTGAGCCGGATGAGATCGGGAATATCATTGACAAGGTCGAGAGACTGAGAAGGATTAAAGAGGGTATAGATGGGTAATACTGTTGATATAAACAATCCAATCCTGTCGATTTTTCTAATAATAAGTTTTTTATCGCTTCTCCCAGCAGTACTCGTAATGTTCACATCATTCACGCGTATAGTTGTTGTGCTCTCATTTTTGCGGCAGGCCCTCGGCGGCCAGCAGATACCGCCAAACCCTGTGATTATAGGACTTTCACTTTTTCTAACACTCTTTATTATGTCTCCTGCCATAGATGCGATAACAAAGGATTCGATAAATCCTTACATGGAGAAAAAGATAACGATAGGCGAGGCATTTAAGAGGGCTGAAACCCCTATCAAGACCTTCATGCTCAAGCAGACAAGAGAGAAGGATGTAGCCCTGTTTTTAAAGTTATCAAAAGGGAATGTCCCTCCTGAGCCCATGGAGCTCCCGCTAAAGGTTGTTGTGCCAGCCTTTGCCATAAGTGAGCTCAAGACTGCGTTTGAGATAGGGTTTTTGATATTCCTTCCATTTCTTATCATAGATATGGTCGTCTCCAGTATATTGCTTTCGATGGGAATGATGATGCTTCCACCCGTTATGATCTCTCTTCCGTTCAAGCTCTTGCTCTTTGTACTTGTTGATGGATGGAATCTTGTGGTTGGTTCGATCGTAAGGAGTTTCCAGTGACAGTCGAGATGGTGAAAGAAATTTCGGGGGAGGTATTCAAGACAATACTTATGGCATCAGGCCCAGCACTCCTTGTGAGCTTACTTGTGGGGCTCATTATCAGCTTTTTTCAGGCCATAACACAGATACAGGAGTTTACACTCACATTTGTGCCAAAGATACTTGCAGTGTTTCTCTGTCTTTTTTTATTGCTGCCATGGATTGCCAGGGTGATGATCACCTTTACCGTGAATATCATAGAGAAGATACCGGTGTATATAAGATGAGAAATAAGAAGTGAGAAACAAGAAACGAATATGTCTAAAAAGAACATAAAGAAAGATGAGGATGTCATTGCGAGGAGCACCAGCGACGAAGCAATCTCATCAGAGCGTAACGGTATTCTAATCCCAAAATATGAGATTGCTTCGCCTTCGGTCGCAATGACAGGAAGGTGTATTTTTAAGTGGCCAACATAGAGATTTTCTCAAAATATCTCCCGAATTTTTTATTTATCCTGCTGAGGGCAAGCATTTTTGTGAGCCTACTTCCGTTCTTTGGCAGCAAGAGTTTCCCTCCACAGTTCAAGATAGGCTTTGCAATTGCCATTGCGCTTGTCCTCACTCCTATAGTGGAATTCAAGATAAAGGAAGGTGATATTCCTGTGCTTGTTATCAGGGAGGTTATATTCGCGATTACACTCGGTCTTGCAGTCAGGTTTGTTTTTATGGCTGTCGATATGGCAGGTCAGATCATCAGCAATGCCATGGGTCTTTCCATTGCAACTGTGTTTAATCCTGAGCTCGGGCAGTCCACAGAGATAGCGAGGCTTCAGGGCATCATCGCTATGCTCCTCTTCCTTGCGATGGATGCTCACCATGATCTGATCTATGTTTTTGTCAGAAGCTATGAGCTTCTTCCAGCAGGGGGGGTGGATATTAAGGACCTGATGGCAGAGGGCATTTCTCTTGGGAGCAGGGTCTTTGTGATTGCCATCAAGATAGGCGCACCTGTTATGGTTGGTATGCTGATAGCAAGTTTTCTCCTCGGATTCATATATAAGGCTGCACCGCAGATAAATATATTCTTTGTGAGTTTTCCTGTATATATATTTCTCGGCTTCTTGCTCATGCTCTTCTCTATCCCGGTATTTGTCTATGTCCTTGGAGGATACTTCAGTGAGATTAAGAATGAGATGGTAAGGATTATCGCCATAGCAAGAGGGTAAATTGCCGAAAAATAGATATAGAAGGCAGGCATGACAGGGTTCATAATTTTTAGAATCGACAGATTTATAACTCTATGCCTATTTTTCGATAAGAACTAAAAATGGCTGAATACGAAGAAAGAACTGAACAGGCGACGCCGCGAAGGCGTCAGAAGGCAAGAGAGAAAGGCCAGGTTGCAAGAAGCCGTGAACTCAGTTCGATAGCGGCAGTTGGAGGAATCGTTTTAGTTCTTTACTTTGGCGGCAAGCACTTTATGGACAGCATCACAGGGGTGACCGGAAAGCTCCTCAGCCTTCAGTACGGAAGGGACCCATTTGCTGTATTAAGGGCAGCCTCTATAGATACAATGTTGATACTAATCCCGTTTCTTGGCGCTGCTGTTACATTCGCAGTTAGTACAAGCCTATCTCAGGGAGGGTTTGTGCTTAAGCCTCTTGAGGCAGAATTCGAGAGGATTAACCCCCTAAGTGGTATAAAAAGGATTTTTTCAATAAGTGGGTTAACTGAGTTTCTTAAGAGTCTAATAAAGTTTTTGATAGGAGGATATCTCTTTTATTATGTGATCAAAAAAGATTTATCCGTTCTCCCTTCTTTAACTGATATGGGTCTCCATGACCTCGCAAGGGTGTCAGGCTATCTAATCATGAAGGCGATCGCCTATGGCTTCTTTTGCTTTTTTGTCTTCGGTATTATCGATTTTTTCCTGGAGAGATGGCGTTTTGAACGCTCTATCAGGATGAGCAAGGAAGAGCTTAAGGAAGAATACAAAGAGTCCGAAGGGCATCCTCTGCTGAAATCAAGGATAAAGAGCCTCCAGAGGGAGATGGCAAGAAAGCGCATGATGCAGGAGGTGCCAAAGGCAACAGTGGTCATAACAAACCCTGCGCATCTTGCGGTTGCCCTCCAGTATGAGGATAAGAAGATGTCTGCGCCAAAGGTTATTGCGAAGGGCGCTGGTTTTGTCGCTGAGAAGGTCAAGGAGATTGCAAGGAGACACCATATCCCTATTGTTGAAGACAAACCTCTTGCAAGGATGCTGTATAAGCTTGAGCTTAACTCTTATATTCCGCAGGAGCTTTACAGGGCTGTCGCAAAGATACTCGCATATATATATAAGCTGAGGGGAGTGGAAGGTATTTTGAAATGAAAATTCTAACTCTTATACAGCAGAGGGGAGATGTTGTCGTTGCAGTAAGCATGGTTGCCGTATTAGGCGTGATGCTTTTGCCTCTCCCCCCATTTTTGCTTGACGTACTACTTTCGTTCTCGATAGCGCTCTCTGTAGTAATTCTGATAACGTCAGTGTATGTGCAGAAACCCCTTGATTTTTCTGTCTTTCCCTCTCTCCTTCTGATGGCAACGCTCTACAGGCTTTCTCTGAATATTGCATCCACCAGGCTGATATTGCTGAAGGGCAACGAGGGGGTGGATGCAGCTGGACAGGTGATCAAGTCATTTGGAAGTTTTGTTGTTGGTGGAAACTATGCAGTTGGTCTCATAATCTTTCTGATACTTGTTGTTGTGAACTTTGTGGTCATCACGAAAGGGGCTGGAAGAATAGCGGAGGTAGCAGCCAGGTTTACCCTTGATGCGATGCCAGGCAAACAGATGGCCATAGATGCTGACCTGAACACAGGCCTTATAGACGAGTCAGAGGCAAGGAGGCGAAGGGCTGTAATCTCGCAGGAGGCTGATTTTTATGGGGCAATGGACGGTGCGAGTAAGTTTGTGCGAGGGGATGCGATTGCAGGTCTTTTGATAACTGCCATCAATATCGTAGCAGGGCTCATCATCGGTATTTTGCAATACGGCATGCCGATAACAGAGGCTGCCACAACCTATACCCTCCTGACCGTTGGCGACGGTCTTGTCTCACAAATACCGGCGCTCCTTGTCTCGACTGCTGCTGGCCTCGTAGTGAGCCGCGCAGGCACAGAGACAGACCTGGGAAAGGATATAACCCGGCAGATTTTGATAAATCCGAAGGCACTCGTAACTGCCTCTGGAATATTGTTTGTCTTCGGCCTTGTCCCCGGGCTTCCTCATATCCCGTTTTTATTGATCTCTGCTGCATCTGGTGGATTGGCTTATATTCTTTCCAGGTCGGTTGTTAAAGAGGAGGCAGAGGAGAAGATAGAGGCAGCGCAGGAAGAACCAAAGATAGAGTCCTTTCTCGAACTTGACCCTCTCACCCTCGAGATAGGCTATGGCCTCATCCCGCTTGTCGAGGACCGTAGGGGCGAGCTTCTCACAAAGGTAAAGGCGATGCGAAGGCAGCTTGCTGCAGAGATCGGCTTTATTGTGCCCCCCATACACATAAAAGATAATCTCCAGCTAAGACCGCATGAATATAGTTTTCTCATAAGGGGTATTGAAGTGGCGAGGAGCGAGGTGATGATGGGCCACTGGCTTGCTGTTGCATCAGAGGGGGCCGAGAGGATAGAGGGCATCCCAACAAAGGAGCCCGCCTTTGGGCTGCCTGCATACTGGATCGAGGAAAAGGATATCGAGAAGGCACAGCTTTCAGGATATATGGTTGTTGACTCTGCAACTGTGATTGCCACACACCTGACAGAACTTATAAGAAAGCATGGGTGGGAGCTTCTCACAAGAACAGAAGTTCAAAATCTCCTTGATAATGTTTCAAAGGGTTATCCAAAGATCGTAGATGAGCTTATACCTTCTCATCTGACGCTTGGTGGTGTTCAGCGGGTGCTTCAGAATTTGCTCAGAGAGAGGGTGCCTATAAATGACCTTGTAACAATCCTTGATACACTTCTTGATTATGCGCCTTCGATAAAGGACACCGAAATGCTGACAGAGTATGTGAGGCAGGCCCTTTCAAGATATATAACGAGACAGTATGTGACCCAGGACGGGAGCATTCCAGTCCTTACGCTGGATCCAAAATTCGAAAGGACACTGTCTCAGACCGTAGAGGCTGGAGGGGCAATAAGCCCGGATATAGTCAGTAAACTTATAAGGGGTGTGGAGAACGTTCTGGGCAAAGATAAGTTAAAGGGAATACAGCCCATTATACTCTGCTCGACACAGGTGAGGAGATTTCTGAGAAGACTTACGGAGAAATTTCTGCCTTCAGTTGTTGTGTTGTCGAATGCTGAGATTTCTCCATCAGCAAGACTTTATACAATAGGGATGGTGAGATATGAAGATTAAGAAATTTCAGGCAAAAAATTTCAGGGAAGCCCTTACTCTTGTAAAAAGAGAAATGGGAGATGACGCGGTAATCCTCTCGTCAGAAGAACAGAAAGGCATAAGGCCATGTGTTGAGGTTACGGCCGCGGTGGATTATGAGTTAGACGGCGGGTATACATCCAAAACCCTGTCTGCACAAGCTGGACAGGGGGTCCACACTATTGTTAATACCCATGCTGCAGAAACAAACTTGACCGGTCAGTATTTACATAACAGTTCAAACAGTTCAAATGGTTCAAGCTGTTCAAACGGTTTGAACGGTTCAGGTGGCATCGCAGAGATGAAAAGGGAGCTCGAGAGTCTTAAGAAGACAATAGAAGATATGAAGGACAAAGGATACGAAGTAACCCTGCCAGAGAAAAAGAGAAAGATTTTTCGCTATCTCAAAAAGAGGTCAATAAGGGAAGACCTGGCATTGAAACTGAGTGAAAGGGCTGCGAATGTAAAGGAGCTGCCAGATTTGATATCGATGGATATTAAGACATGCGGGGCCGGAAATGACAAAAAAGTGATAATACTGATCGGTCCTACCGGAGTTGGCAAAACAACAACGATTGCGAAACTATCCGCCCGAGCCATAAAGGATGGGAAGAGAGTTGCCTTGATAAACCTTGATACATACAGGATAGGCGCTATTGAGCAGATAAGGATATATTCGAAGATAATGGGGGTTCCGCTGGATATTGCTTCAGATCTCGAAGAACTCAAGGAAAGTCGCTCAAAATATGCGGATAGGGATATTATATTTATTGACACTACTGGAAGGAACCCAAAGGATGAGACATACATAGATGAATTAAGACTTATATGCGATCTTGGATTCTCCATAGAGACACATCTCCTTATGAGTGCAAACAGCGACGATGATTTCATGGTTGAGTCATATAAGCACTACAGAAGGCTCCCCATAGACTGCATTGCCTTTACCAAGGTTGATGAGGCAATAAAGTTTGGCTCCATATATAACCTTTCTACCCTCTATCAGAAACCTATCGCATACATAACAACTGGCCAGAGGGTTCCGGATGACATTGAGTTTCCAAACAGTGAAGGACTGGTGGACCTGATACTCAAGGGCGAGGTCCCCGAGTCGCAAGACTTTGCGGGGTGCGGTGGGGTGGCATGATGACGGAGGGTCCGAGGAAGAAACTCATCAAGACAATTACTGTGACCAGCGGGAAGGGGGGCGTTGGGAAGACAAATATGGTGGCAAATCTTGCCATTGCCTTGAGGAAGTTAGGCAAAGAGGTCATGATACTTGACGCAGACCTTGGACTCAGCAATATTGATGTGCTGCTTGACCTTGCGCCGAGGTATAACATCCAGCATGTGCTTAGCGGGGAGAAAGGTCTGAAGGATGTGATAGTGGAAGGTCCGTATGGGGTAAAGATATTGCCAGCAAGTTCAGGGGTGCAGGAGATGACTGAGCTTGATGAGTTCCAGAGGCTGAGGCTTCTTGAGGAGTTTGATTCGTACGATGGTGATATAGATGTCCTCCTTATTGATACAGGTGCAGGAATATCAACAAATGTTGCATTCTTCTGTATAGCCTCACAGGAGATAATAGTCGTGACATCTCCTGAGCCGACAGCCCTGACAGATGCCTATGCACTTATAAAGGTCCTTTTCACAAGGTATCAGGAAAAGGATTTCAGAATCCTTGTCAATTCTGCAAAGAGCTCAGCAGATGCCTTTGAGGTTTTCAGGAGGCTCTCACTTGCAGCGGAAAGATTTTTAAACATATCTCTTGACTATCTCGGATATATCCCTGTTGATGATTCGATACAGAAGGCTGTCAGGGCGCAGAAGGCCTTCATTGACATCTATCCCGGGAGCATTGCCTCCATGAGCTTATTGGAGATAGCATCAAAGCTCAATGATGACAACAGAAGCAGGGTCAAAGGCACATTACAACTTTTTCTCGGGAACCTACTCAAGGGTGAGAGAGATGTACGGGTATAAAGCGGAGTTAAGCGAGGAAGAGAAAGACCGGATAATAAAAGATTTTTTACCCCTTATAAAATATACTGCCCACAGATTATTCTGGAGACTTCCTCCTCAACTTACTGTAGATGACCTCATCAGTGTTGGGCTCATGGGACTTCTGGATGCCCTCGAAAAGTTCGAGCAGGGGAGGGTCAAGCTTAAGACCTATGCAGAGTTCAGAATAAAGGGTGCGATGTTTGATGAACTGAGGGCCGTTGACTGGGTACCGAGGTCTCTGAAGAAAAAGATAAATGCACTGAAGAATACACATATAAAACTCGAGAGGAAGCTTGGAAGGCTGCCCGAAGATGAAGAGGTTGCAGAAGCCCTTGAGCTATCGCTTGACGAATACTACAAGACCCTCCAGGATGCAGATGGCGCGATTGCCTTCAGATTTGAAGACTTTGTAGAGAAGGTGTCAGCAGGTGACAGTCTTAATGTAATGGAGTGCATACCTGACCCGAACGCAAAGAACCCCCTCAGCATCCTTGAAGAGACAGACCAGAAAGAAATCCTATCAAGGCTGATAGACGAACTTCCAGAAAAGGAAAGGTTAATTCTCTCGCTCTACTACTGGGAAGAGCTGACGATGAAGGAGATAGGAAAGGTTCTTGACCTGACCGAGTCGAGAGTATGCCAGCTCCACAGTCAGGCACTTTTGCGGCTTAAATCCAGGATTAAAAATTAAAGAAAATTATAAAAAATTACGATAAATAGTCAGGTATGATTCAGAGTCGAACCTTAAGTAAACTCATCAATGCCCTTGAGCATCCTGATGTATCGATGAGGAGGACAGCAGCAGAGTCGCTGTCTGAGGCGGACGAAAGGGCGATTTATCCTCTTTTGAAGGCATTGAGGGATACCAATCCAGGCGTGCAGGACGCTGCAATGCGTTCCCTTATCGCGGTAGGAGGCGAAGTTGTTGCCTATATGGTAATCCCACTCCTGAGAGAGGACTCCTATTTAAGGAGCACAGCCCTCATAATCCTGAAAGACATCGGGATGGCATCAATCCCTCTTCTTTATCCTTTATTGAAAGATAAAGATGGTGATGTGAGGAAATTCAGCCTTGACCTCCTCGGAGAGATAAAGGACGGTATCTTTCCTGAGAAGGTAGTTCCCCTCCTTCATGACCCCAATCCAAATGTGAGGGCATCTGCTGCAAAGGCCATTGGTGCGATGATGTATAAAGAGGCAGTGCCCCATCTCATAGATGCACTCAGGGATGAAGAATGGGTATGTTTTTCTGTTCTTGAGGCACTTGGTGAACTGAAGGATGAAAGGTCTGTAGGCTCCATAACAGAATTGCTTTTAAGCGAGTCGAATACCTTGAGGCATGCTGCCATTGAGGCCCTCGGCAGGATTGGTTCTCCCCTTAGCGCTAAACCTCTAAGAAAGTTCATATCTAAAGCTAAAGGGATTGAAAAGGTGGTTGCAGTCAAGAGCCTGGTTCAGGTTGGAGTTTCTCCAGATATGACTGAGGCCGCTGATATATTAGTCGAGATACTCAAAGATGGCGACTGGGAGGACAGGCTCATTGCCCTGAGAGGGATTTCGACTATTCGGTACGACAAGGCAGTACCTCTCATCGTTGACCTTGCAGGCTCTCTTGATACATCTATTCCTGAAGAGGAGGAGAGATTCTTTGCCTTCATGGATGTCCTTATGAAATTAAGGTGTGAGGATTCACTGATAGAGCTTATCAACAGCCCTGATATTAAATATAGGGGAAAGGTTATTGCGATAGAGGCACTTGGAGACCTGAGGAGCAAAAAGGCAGTACCCCATCTAATAGAGATACTCAAAAGCCCCATCAGAGATATAAGGAGGGCAAGTTCAAATGCCATTGGAAAGATAGGAGATGAAGTGGCAATGCCATCTCTTATCCCTATGCTTGAAGACAGGGAGATGGCTGTTGTTCTTTCAGCAATAGAAGCTCTCGCAGGGCTCGGAGGCAAAGAGGCGCTTGCAGCCATCGAGTCTCTGAGAGGGCATGAGGACGTCACAATAAGGGAAAAGGTTGCTCATGTGTTAGAGGGCATGATAAATGCAAAATGAAACATTCATGTCTCAAAGAGACACAAAGGGCAATGAAATTGAGTGTATGATGAGCAGGATGCTTCAGGACTCCACATTCAGGCAGTTGAGAGACTTTATTTACGAACAGAGCGGCATATACATTCCTGATACAAAAAAGTATCTCCTCGAAAACAGACTTGTAAGCAGGATAGAGGGGAAAAAACTGAAAGGTTTTGAAGACTATTTGTACCTCCTCAAATATAGTCCTGATGGTGAGGAGATGACAAGGCTTTTTGATGCAATCACGACCAATGAGACATCCTTCTTCAGAGAACCGCAACAGCTCGATCTATTTATAGCTGCTGTTGTACCGAGGGTTCTGGAGGAAAAGTCTAAGACAGGAAATAGGGACCTCAAGATATGGTCTGCTGCCTGCTCTACAGGCGAAGAACCATATACAATTGTAATGATGCTCCTTGAAAAATCAAATACAAAGACCATGAAGGTTGATGTCTATGCATCTGACATAAGCGAAGGGGTTTTGAATTCTGCGAAAAGGGCGGTCTATGGCCCCTATTCTGTAAGGAACATGACGGAGTTTTATCTTAAAAAATACTTCACAAACAGTGGACAGATCTATACCCTCAGTCCATCTGTAAGGTCTATGGTCAAATTTATGAACATAAATCTTGTTGACGAAAAGAAGATGAGGGCGATGCACAGTATGGACGTTGTGTTCTGCCGCAACGTCCTCATATATTTTGATGACAGGGCAAAGCAGAAGGTGGTTTCCCTCATCTACGATAGTCTCAGGTCTGGCGGTTATCTCTTCCTTGGTGCATCGGAGAGTCTTCATAATGTGACAAGGGCATTCAGGCCAATTATTATAAACAAAACGCTTGTTTATCAGAGGGCATGAGAGGAAGTGAATAGTGTTACTAAATACTATCCACTGACGACTATTCACTGATTTTGAGGGGGTGATGCTGTGAAGATTATGGTGGTTGATGACTGTCAGACAACAAGGAAACTGTTAGGGCTTTATCTGAAGGCCAGGGGATACGAATCTATCTTTGCTGAGAACGGACTCGATGCCATAGAGAAACTTGGAATGAATAATGTGAGTCTTATAATTACAGACCTCAATATGCCTTATATGGATGGAATCGAGCTCATAAAGAACCTGAGGGCAGAGCCTAACTGGAAACATATCCCCATCCTCATGGTCACGACAGAGGCAGACGAAGATGAAAAAAGAAAGGCGTATGAGGCTGGGGCAAATGGCTATCTCATTAAACCTGTTACAGCCGAGGCAGTGGCCCAGAATATAAGGGAGATACTGAAGAATATATTTATCATAAGGGGGTGAAGTCAATGCCTGATCTCAAGATGAAGATACTGGTAGTTGATGATTTCTCTACGATGAGGAGGATAGTTAAGAACATACTCAAACAGCTTGGGTATGAGAATATTGATGAGGCAGAGGATGGTGTTCAGGCATATTCCAAGCTCAAGAATGGAGGTTTTGGGTTTGTTGTGTCTGACTGGAACATGCCTAATATGGACGGCATCGAGCTGCTGAAAAAGGTACGGAGCGACCCTGAGTTAAAGGATATGCCATTCCTCATGGTTACTGCGGAGGCAGAGAAGGAAAAGGTTGTAGAGGCTATAAAGGCAGGCGTAAACAACTATATTGTAAAGCCATTTACAGCAGAGGTGTTAAAGGAGAAGATGGATAAGATATTCGAGAAACTTGGAAAGTGAATTTGAGTTTTGAAGGAAGGTTATTATGGCTGATGAGGTGGATGAGATAATACAGGATTTCCTGGTCGAAACACAGGAGCTTCTTGACGACCTTGACCAGAAGTTTGTTGAACTCGAAAAGGAGAGGGAGAATCAGCAGCTCCTGAATGACATCTTCCGCTCTGTCCATACAATAAAAGGCGCATCAGGATTTCTCGGCTTTGCACAGCTTGTAGATATAACACATAAGACAGAAAATGTCCTCAAGAAGCTGAAAGAAGGGGAGATGGAGGCTACCCCTGAAGTAATGGATGTGATCCTTAAGGCTGTTGATGCGATGAAGGTCCTGGTTGGTCACATAAGGGCAAAGGACGGTGTTGAGGAGGATATATCTGGCATTGTCGGACAGCTTGAGGCAGCAATCAGCAATCAGCAGTCAGCAGTCAACAGCCAACAGTCAGCATCAAATATGTCCACCGAGGCTGAGCAGCCCCAAAAGCTCGGTGAGATACTTGTAGGAGAAAATGTCCTGTCAGAGGAACAGCTTAATGATGCCCTGATGCTCCAGGAAATATATAAGGAATGCTCTGATAACCCTCCAAGGATTGGAGAGATACTAACGAAGACGTCTGAAATCACAAAAGATGACCTCGATCATGCCCTTGAGAAACAGTCACTCCAGTCGCGGCATCCTGTCCAGGAAAAGGCTGCCCATGTAGAGCAGACCATAAGGGTTGATGTCCAGAGGCTTGACAATGTCCTGAATCTTGTTGGCGAGCTTGTCCTCGGCAGAAACCGCGTTATGAGGATAGGCTCCAATTTCGAGTTCAAACACCCCGATGACCCTGAAGTCAATGCCCTTTCAGAGGTGACTGCCTTCATAAACCTGATAACAACAGACCTCCAGATAGCGGTGATGAAGACGAGGATGCAACCTGTGAAAAAGGTATTCAATAGATTTCCGAGGATGGTCAGGGACCTCGCGAGGGCAAAGGGGAAGGATGTGGAACTTCAGATATTTGGAGAAGATACAGAGCTGGATAAATCAGTCATAGAAGAGATAGGCGACCCTCTCGTACATTTGATAAGGAATGCTGTTGACCACGGGATAGAGCCACCTGATGAAAGAGAAAGGCTTGGGAAATCACGCGTAGGGCTGATAAGGCTCTCAGCTTCTCAGGAGGGCAATAATATCATACTCGAAGTAGCGGATGATGGCAGAGGTATGGATACAGAAGTCCTGAGGCAGAAAGCGGTTGAAAAGGGCATTTTAAGCAAGGCCGAGACAGAAAAGCTTACAGATAAAGAGACCCTCGAATTAGTCTTTATGCCCGGCTTCTCCACAGCCAAGAGTGTTAGCGATATATCAGGCAGGGGAGTTGGGATGGATGTTGTCAAGACAAATATCTCAAAGCTTAATGGATTTGTAGATATAAAGACTGAGAAAAGGAAAGGCACAAAGTTCATAATAAGGCTTCCATTGACACTTGCAATAATCCAGGCATTAATGGTCGAGATAGGCAATGAAATCTTCGCAGTCCCGCTCTCGAATGTTGTTGAGACAGTGAGGGTGGCATCTTCGGACGTAAAAACCATTGATTCCAATGAAGTCATTGTTCTCAGAGAACAGTTACTTCCCCTTGTGAGGCTTGGCAGAGAGTTCGGCATTGCGTCCACGGGAAATGGCAGCAGGATGGTCTATGTGGTCGTGATTGCCCTCGGTGATAAGAGATTTGGCCTTGTTGTGGACAGATTGCAGGGCCAGGAAGAGGTTGTAATAAAGCCGATAGAGGGCAACCTCACAAATACTGAAGGCATTGCTGGAGCAACTATAACAGGAGACGGAAGGGTTGTGCTGATCCTTGATGTTGCGCTGATTATGGACAGGCTTTTGAAGTCAACAGTAACTGGTAAATGACTACACCCAGATAATGCAATTGACTAATGACCGTCTTATAAAGGTTCTTGTCGTTGACGACTCTGCCTTTATGCGCAAGGCCCTGTCTGACATGATAGGGTCAGACCCCGAGCTCACTGTCATAGCCACAGCAAGGGACGGCCTCGAGGCTGTAGAAAAGGTAATTGCCCTTAAGCCTGACATTGTGACAATGGATGTCGAGATGCCGAGGATGGACGGCATCGAGGCATTGAAGCAGATAATGGCAAAAAACCCTCTGCCGGTCATAATGGTGAGTTCCCTGACTGCTGAAGGGGCGAAGGTTACCCTCGACGCCCTTGAGCTTGGCGCTATTGATTTCATACCCAAAAATCTTTCTGAATTATCAGTAAATATATTGAAGATCAGACAGCACCTTGTGGACAAGATAAAGCATATAGGCAGGAAAGGGCTTGTGTTGAGGAAAAGACAGAAGACAACTGTCATCGAGATTCCTCAATACCGCGGCGAGAGAAGGATAAGCATAGTGGCAATCGGGACATCAACAGGGGGTCCAAGAGCCCTCCAGGAGATTATCCCTGCACTGCCAAAGGATTTCCCTGTAGGTATACTCATTGCCCAGCACATGCCGCCCAGTTTTACAGGCCCCTTTGCTGAAAGGTTAAATCAACTGAGCCAGATAACTGTGAAAGAGGCAGAGGCAGGGGAGCCGATCAAACCAGGTATTGTCTTTATCGCACCTGGAGGTGGGCATATGAGGGTGAAAAGAAAGAGGCTCCTTGAGCCTGTTATTGATATTGGACATGACAGTGGAGAAGGCATCTACAGGCCCTCGGTTGATGCCCTTATGCTTTCTGTTGTGGAATTCTTCCCAGGCCGCAGCCTTGGGGTGATCCTCACAGGGATGGGAAATGATGGCATGAAGGGGATGATAGCCATAAAAAAGGGCGGTGGGAGAACCATTGCCCAGAACGAAGAGACCTGTGTTGTATATGGAATGCCACGGGCTGTTGTGGATGCTGGTGTTGCAGACAAGGTTGTGCCCCTCGATGAGATAGCAGGAGAGATAATAAATTCAGTTTAACCCAAAAGATGTAGACATGGATTCAAAATGGCGAATCTTAAAAGAAGAATCCTTTTATCAGGAAGGCAACGATGCCAATAAGATTTAAAATTACAATGAAATATAGCCTGTCAAAGCGTTTGTTGATACTGCCATTCATTGCATCAAAGCGTTTGTTGATACTGCCATTCATTGCATCAAAGCGTATGTTGACATCATCAAAGCGTTTATTGATGCTATCATTCATTGCATCAAAGCGTTTGTGGAAATCAACAAGATCTGCCTTTATTTCTCTGATGTCAGTATGGATGAGGTCAAGCTCCCTGAAAATAAAGGTGAATGGGTCTGCTTTGTATACGACCTCTTCTTTCTTTTCTACTTCGGGTGCCATAGCCCATATTACATTTGCCCTGTCGAGTATGTCAAGTTTTTTCCTCTTTGTGGAGTCGCCCCTGAAATTTTAAAGTTTCCCAAAAATTTGTCGATAAGTTAAGTAGAGGAGATATTCGGGTTAAACCCTCACGGCCTCTGGCTCACATCGGGTCAAATAAAGAATAAGGGGTGGTTAGATGTTTAAATGGTTCAATGACATGAGTCTTAAAAGGAAGCTTTATCACATCTTCGGGGTGATGATGGTGGCTACGATAGGAGGGATAATTATCGGGCAGATAACTTTCGCAAGGGTTCAGGTAGGCGGAAAGGTTTATGCAGCGATAGAAAAAAACATGCAGATAGCCGATGACCTCGCAAAAATAAGGGTGAATCTGACCCTCGTAAGGACACGTCTTGTCACTATGCTGTTAGAAGACAGCAGAGAAAAACGTGAAGAACATCATGATGTCATAAAAGGGCTTACAAACAGAACAGATGAGCTATTTGATGGAGTAGAAAAGACCAATCTTTCAGCAGAGGTGATGGCCCCTGTAAAGAAGGCAAGGGAATTATGGAGTGCCTTCAGGGATACAAGAGATAAAGAGCTTATTCCTCTGATATATGCCGGAAAAATAGCAGATGCAAAGGCCCTTACCACAGGGGTTCAGGCGGAGCGGTATAATGGGTTTTTAGAGCAGACAAGGGAGGCGGTTGATAAGGTGAGGGCTGAAGTGCCTGAGATGGTTCAGAAGATGAAAAATGAATCAAGGATTTTGAAATGGGCCTATATTGTAGGGGGAGCTGTGTTCATCACATTTTTAGCAGGCGTGGCACTGTTCCTTTCATCCACAATAGTCACGCCTGTGGTTTCAGTAGTCAAGGCATCAAAGGCCATGGCAGATGGGAAATTTGGAACAGTTGATATAAAGACCATGGGCAGGGACGAGATAGGAGAGATGGTGGAGTCTTTTACTGAGATGTCTGCCAGGATAGGCAAGGTGGTAAGCAGCATAAAGGGCGGGATCATGAATCTATCGTCTGCCTCAGAAGAGCTATCAGCCACGGCAGAGGATTTAAGCAGGGGGGCACGTGAGCAGGCATCGCAGACAGAGCAGGCAGCAACAGCAATGACAGAGATGTCGCAGACAATCATGGATGTGGCAAAGAATGCAGGCCAGGCAGCAGAAGCGTCAAAGGATGCATCGAGCATCGCAATCAAAGGTAAGGATTCAGTGGAAAAAACTGTGAAGGGGATGCTCAGCATAGCAGAGACAGTAAAGGCAGCAGCCTTAACTATAGAGGAGCTTGGAAGGAGCTCAAACGAGATCGGCAACATAATAAGGGTAATAGATGATATAGCAGACCAGACAAACCTCCTCGCGCTTAATGCTGCGATAGAGGCAGCAAGAGCAGGGGAACAGGGCCGTGGATTTGCGGTTGTAGCAGACGAGGTGAGGAAGCTTGCAGAAAGGACAGGCAAGGCGACAAAAGAGATAGCCGTAATGATTAAAAAGATACAGGCAGATACAGAAAAGTCAGTGAAGGGCATGGAAGCCGGAAAGACAGAGGTCGAGCAAGGGGTGAGACTTGCAGAAGAAGCAAAAGGATCCCTTAATCTCATTGTGCAGGCATCTGATAAGGGTGCTGATATGATACAGAGGATAGCGACGGCTGCTGAGCAGCAATCTGCGGCGTCGGAACAGGTGTCTGCAAGTACGGAAAGGATAGCGGGTATTTCTAAAAAGGCAGAGGAGTCAACCAATCAGATAAGACAGGCATCCGGGGAGCTTGCTAAATTAGCATCTGAGCTCAGGAGCATAACATCGTGGTTCAAGGTGAACGGCAGCGAGAAAGGGGTTTATAACTAAAATTGGGAGGGAATCATGGCTACCGATCAATACATAGGGTTTAAGTTAGGCAGCGAGGAATACGCAATTCCAATACTTACTGTGCAGGAGATAATAACGCCTTCAAAGATTACTACTGTGCCTGAAGCTCCTCCTTACATAGAAGGAATGCTTAATCTCAGAGACAGGGTTATCCCTATCGTTAACCTCAAGATGAAGATGGGGATTAGAGATGAGGCAGGCAGTCAAAATGCAAAGGTTGTTGTGATAAATATAGGAAGTGTCAAGTTTGGCGGCAAGGTGGATGCCATAACCGGCGTTATTTCTATAGATGATGATAAGGTAGAGCCGCCTGATGCTCTATTAACAGGTAACGATGGCAGTCATATCACAGGCGTTGCCAAGCTGGATGGGAGGCTTGTCATCATTCTAAGCCTTGCCTCAATGTTGTCCATCAATGATGTATCGCTCCTTTCGGATGATGTTGTTGATATAGAGAAGATTGGAGATGATGAAGTAATTATCACCAAAAAGGTCTCTGGAATGGGTGGTGATGTGCTTGTGAAAGAGGTGAAACGCGCTACTGATGTCATTGTGAACAGGGTTGGTGAGACGGGTAAGGATACAAAGATTGTGATGCAGATAATGGAGAATGTGCAGTCCCTTTTAGATGCCATCAGCAGTGGTAGTATCGAAAAGGCTGAGGAGCACGTAGAAGAACTTTCGAGGATTGGTGAGAAAGAACTCTTTACCGAGATAGGCAGGGTTACGAGAAAACTCCATAACGCTATAAAAGAATTCAAAGAGACCATAGATCCGCGCCTCAAGAATATGGCGGTGGAGGAAATCCCTGAGGCAACTGATAAACTTGAATGGGTTATCGCAAAGACAGAGGATGCTGCCAGCAGGACCATAAGCCTTGTTGAGAAGCATCTCAGTCTTCAAGAGAAGATGGCCAAAAGGATTTCAAGGCTTGAAAGGCTGGTCCACAGGGTTGGCGATGCTAAGGATGAGGATAAGGAGGCATTAAAGTTCTTAAAGGATGTAAATAGCTCTCTTTCTAACGACCTTATGGAAGTCTTACTTGCCCAGGACTTTCAGGACCTGACAGGGCAGATTATTAAGAAGGTAATAAAGTTAGTCTCGGACATGGAGACACAACTTGTAAAGCTTGTTCAGGTATTCGGGGTAAAGTTAGAAACACCTATCCAGAAGGAAGAACTCCACGGCCCGCAGATAGCAGAGAGAGAGGGCTTCGTATCAGGACAATCTGATGTGGATGATATATTGAAGGAGTTTGGGTTTTAATTTTAACCCAAGTTGAGCGATTTATTATACAAACCCATGACAGCCGAGACGGCTGTCC
>DYHX01000018.1 GCA_020723925.1 Nitrospira japonica
TACACCCTCTTTTTTTATACTTCAAGATTTTACACAGAAAAGTTTACGCTACCAAGAAGAAGAAAAAATTTGAATTTCTGAGTATTTTCTGTTATATTTTTATCGTTTTGTGATGGAAGACAGAGAAAAGAAATCCCTGATCGAGGCATTATTGTTTCTCTCTGGGGAGCCAATAACCCTTTCTTCATTGAAGGGAGTGATAGAGCTTCCAGAGCCTGAGATCAAGAGGTTCATGGATGAGCTTATCTTAGAGTGCAAAGAGCGCAATGCAGGGGTATTGATTGTGGAGATAGCCAATGGCTATCAGATGGTGACCAACCCCGAGTATGCTCAGTGGGTAAGGAAGTTTAAGAGCACAGGTGCATCAAACAAGCTCTCGATGCCGGCCATTGAAACCCTTGCCATCATTGCATATAAGCAGCCAATAATCAAAGCCGAGATAGAGCAGCTCAGGGGCGTGAATTCAGACGGAGTTATTAAGACCCTCCTTGACAGGAGGCTCATAAAGATAATGGGAAGGAAAGAGGCGCCTGGCAAGCCCCTTTTGTATGGGACTACCAGAGAATTTTTGCAATACTTTGGCTTGAAAGACCTGACAGAACTGCCTACCCTTAAAGATTTAGCAAGGGAAGAGGCGATCTAAATCTGGGAGGTGTAATTATGAAGAGGTTTTATTTATTTGTTTCACTCTTAGTTTTTTCTATCCTCATATCAGTAAATACCTATGCAGACATAACATACACAATAAAGAAAGGCGACAGCCTCTATAAGATTGCAAAGAGATTCAAGATAAGTGCACAGGAGATTCAAAAGGCAAACAACCTTCACTCAGACAAACTTAAGCCAGGCACAAAGATAGCCATACCTTCAAAGGATATAGAACAAAGCAGAAAGACGGTAAAAGAAGAAACACCCGATAAAAATAAAGGCAGAGAGAATTCTGTTAAAAATAGTGTATCAACACAGGATGCTAAAACCCATACAGTAAAGGGAGACGGTCTTATAAAAATACAGCCTGAGCAAAAAAAGGATAATAATAATTACCACACGGTCAAAAAGGGTGATACCCTCTCATCCATTTCAAGAAAATATTCCATCTCTATCAATGAGCTAAAGGAGTTTAACAATCTCAAATCGACAAAACTCAAGCTCGGCCAGCAACTTATACTCAAGAGAACCGAGCCCAGGACATACACAGTCAGGAAGGGTGATAACATCTCGAAGATTGCAAGGAAGTTCGGCATAGATGTTGACAAGCTAAAAGAACTCAACAACCTTGAATCAGACGTCCTGAAACCAGGTCAGAGGCTTCTCCTTGAGGCAATGGTCGAGCAGATGGAAGTGAAGAAGAACTATACAACAATAATCTCTCAGGCCAGTATGGCTGAAGAGATGAAAACAGCATCAGAATCAAAAGAGCTGACAGACATGAGCTTGCAGGACAGGCTGATACTGTTCGCAAGAAAAATGCTTAATATCCCATACAGGTTTGGAGGGAATACTTTCATGGGAATCGATTGTTCAGCCTATGTCCAGAAGGTATATGGCCTTCTCAATGTCAATCTTCCACGGACAGCAAGGGAACAATTCCGCGTAGGAGAACCTGTTGAAAGGGAAGCGCTGTCAATGGGGGATCTCGTGTTTTTCAGGACATATGCATCTTTCCCTTCCCATGTGGGGATTTACCTCGGCAACAATCTATTCATACATGCATCATCAAAAGACAAAAAAGTCACTATCGACAGTCTCGAAACACCATATTACTTCAGGAGATTCATAGGCGCAAAGAGACTCCTCTTTGAGGGAGACGAAGAGAAAGAAGAGCCAAAAAAAGAAGGTTGATTCCTATTCCTTATACATCACCTTTCCCATGTCACTTGTGTCATAGCCTCCAAGACTCATGACCATATCCCTGAACTCTTTATCCTCTCTGATAATCTTTAAGAGGCTCTGGAGCATATCTGTTTCATAGAATTCATGCGGTATTGCAAGGTCATAGCGTTCCTTTGCAACAGGGATAAAATCCAGACCAAGCGCCTTTGCAGATGCAAGGATCGCAAGTCCTGTGTCTGCAATACCGGTGAGCACAGCGGATGCAATACCCATATGTGTGTATTCCTCCCTCTCATAGCCCTTAACATTTTTTGGATTGATGCCCATATCTTTAAGATGTTTGTCTGTCAAAAGTCTTGTGCCTGCGCCTGACTGCCTGTTGATGAAGATAACATCATCCCTTGTTAGATCCTCAAACCCCTTTATGTTCTTTGGATTCCCCTTTGGTACAAGAAGACCCTGTTCCCTGTAAACAAGGTTGATAAGGACAGTCCTCTTATCAGCAAGGAGTTTTTTTATGAATGGGACATTGTACTCACCAGTTGTCGCATCAAGGAGATGCGTGCCTGCAATATGTGCCTCTCCTTTTTTTAATGCCATCAAACCACCCATTGAGCCAACATGGGCAGATGATAGGGAGAGTTTTGGACAGCGTTTTTTAAGTATGTTTGCAAGGAGGTCAAGCGCATTGTCATGGCTTCCAATGCAAACGATTGTATTTACAATCTCATCCCTCGACCTCATTAATTCAACATTCACCTCTGTGCCAGCTCCTAAGCCTTCAGACATGGCAGGGATCCTTACAAACCCATCTGCTCTGACAAGAGACATCAAGATTCCAGCCCCGCGGCTGACAGGGGTGGCTATAAGGTTATCTCCTACCTTCCCAACCTTCACTCTCAGGAATTCCTCCTGTCCCAATGGAGATGCAACCTGCCTTGAAAGCCTTGCATTCAGCATCTCTGGCTCTTCCATGCCAATGCCCTGCCATCTGTAGATAACAGGCTTTGCAAATAGATGGAATGTGATGTACGCAGAGACAGGATAGCCAGGTATTCCAAGAACAGGCTTTCCCTTAACCCATCCGAGGATTACAGGCTTTCCAGGCCTTATATTCACTCCATGGAGGATCACCTCCCCAAGCTCCCGCATCGCCCTTGATGTGAAATCCTCAGAGCCAGCAGACGCGCCTGCATTCACAACAATCAGGTCTCCCATTTCATGGGCATCAAGAATCGCCTCCTTTAGTTCATCAACCTTATCAGGCACTACCCTGAACCGCACAGGCTCTCCGCCCCACTCAGAGACAAGACCGCTGAGCACCCTTGAGTTATATTCGATGATATCTCCTTTTTTCAAATCCTTACCAGGCTCTACAATCTCTGTGCCTGTTGGGATGATTACAATTATGGGTCTTCTTCTGACCTTTATCTCGGTATGTCCTCCAGCAAGCATTGCACCTATGTCAATCGGTCTTATCCTGTGATTTTCTGGAAGGACAAGTTCTGTTGCAACAATGTCTTCACCAACGGTCCTCACATGCTGCCATGGAGTTACAGGCGCTATTATCGCGATCAGTTCGGAGTTCGGAGTTCGGAGTTCGGAGTTTGACTCTTGACTGCTGACTGCTGACCCCGTTAGAAGCGACGCTTCTAACGGGGCTGACTTCTGACTTCTGACTATATTTACGTCTTCAATCATAATCACAGCATTAAACCCATCAGGTATCGGGTCACCTGTATTGACATGGATTGCCTGTTCACCAATCTTTAATCTCTTCGGATTCGTCTCTGATGCACCAAAGGTATCTGCAAACCTCACTGCATATCCGTCCATCCCTGCTGAATGATAAAAAGGAGATGAAAGCCTTGCTATGACAGCCTCTGCAGTCACCCTCCCAAGAGAATCTATGGCTTTAATGGTCTCGCCTGAAAGTGGCCCACCAGATCTCTCAGAATCAAATTTCGCAAGCCACTTATCTAAGGCCTCGTTCAAAGATGTACTTTCGAGATATATCATAGGCCCCAAATAAACCTCCTGTAAGATTCGCAATATCAAAAATATTAGCTCCCACGCAAGCTTCGAGACTAATATGGGTTTGGTGAGAGTCTTCTGTATCCCCTCCCCTGTGCAACAATATCAAAGGGAAGGCTTACAAGGAATATCTGTTTCATAGTTTTTATGATAGTTAAATTCTCATCTATTATTCAATATCTTAACCACCGGCTATGGGTGGGAAAATACCAACACGGTCATTATCAGAGAGTTTATAATCTTTTTTTACGACGATGCCATTCTTACCATACCAATTGGATTTGGCGAAAGCCTTCTATAACCCCTGTCCTGGGCAATAATATCCAGCGGCAGACTCACAAGGTCCACAAGGTCAGGCGTTAAATTTCTAAGCAGATAAGAGTCAGCAGTTTTAAAATACAAATTGCATACATCGCAGGTGTCAGCCCTGAACCCGTCTTCTCCTTCAAGATAGACTATATTCAGCCTTTCAGTATCCGCATTAAGACAGCCTGGGCAGCCTATCCTCTTCCACTGACCTTTTGTCTCGCAAAAGGAACAATAAAACAACCGCTTGCCATCTTTATCAATGGAAGCTATCTCTATAGAGGAGATAGATGGGGTTGAGTTGCATACAGGACATTTACCATCTGTCCAGAAGATATTATCAAGATTGAATTTCCGGCTTACCGCAAGGAAATATGGCTTGCTCAGCAGATATAGTATGTTCATAGCCTCTTCCTCGCTATACGGCAAAACAAAGTGAGGGATTTCTCCCATCGGAAGCCTCGAAAGGTCTATCAAGCCTGATGAAAAAGCTTCTCTTACAGGATTAAGCGTATCCTCAGGAATATCAAAGGCCTCTGAAAATATATTTATAAGTTTTTCAAGCTCCTCTTTATTATAGGGCATGATTGCAGGTAAAGTTGCATCCACCTCTGGAACAAGCGCTTTTAACCTGAGAATCTTCTTGTAAAGGTAAAGGGCATCCTTGAGATGGGGTTTTCTCTCTATCAACTTGTCAAGATCTATCATCTTCAAGGGACCTTTGGGACTCTTATATTAACCATATCCCCACCGTATTAACCTTAACCTGAACATATAATCACCTCAGCAAAAATATGGGCAGGCACAAGGCTACCCATTAAATATTATATTTTGCCTACTATATCTTCCCCATCTCCCTAAGCCACTTCTCATGCCTCTTTCTTGCCCACTCAAGTGGCACAGTGCCATACACCATTATCCTGAATGTCCCCGGGTTTGCAAGGGTTGCAAGGTATATATGAAGTGGGATTGCTATTACCATCAGGTCAAAACTAATGTTATGCACAAGGTGCGAAATGAGAATCCATTTTTTCACACCAGGCATAAGCCAGATTACAAAACCAAAGGCAGCAATTGCAATCCCTGTAAGCAGAGCTACAAGGTAATAGAGCTTCTGCCCTGTATTTAGTTTTCCCTGCGGCGGAACCTTTGCCTTTTTGGAAAAGTATCCCCCTCCTCTTATTATCCAACCAATGTCATCAGCGCTTACACTCAGAGCCTCAACAATATATGAGAAGAGCGTGAGAAACAATGATGCAGCAAAGACAACACCTACCCAGTTGTGGATCACCCTCATCTGGTTGAAACTGCCAAAAATCGAATTCATCTCCTCGAGCTGAAAGAGAAAACCATAACCACTTATAGCAAGGATAAAAAAGCTAATAGCCAATACCCAGTGGTTTATTATCTCAAAGGCATTTGTCTTTCTTACCATCTCTGTCATTTCTCCTCACCTCCTTCGTCTTTCTTGGGGCCGAATGCAACATAGTGCAGTAGCGAGACAGCAACTGCACCCCCGAGACTGAGATAGGCAAGCGGTTTCAAAACCTTATGCCAGAATACAACTGTTTCAGGAATTGCAGGATGCTCATCTATGCCGTAAATCTTTGGAGCGTCTTTGAATACATAAATCGCACCGAGTCCTCCGAGGTCTTTTTCGCCATAGACCTTCTCATAGCCAATCTTTTTAGCGCCATCAATCAAAGAGTCTCTGTCCCCGTATCTAATTGCACCCGTTGGACATGTCTTTGCGCAGGCAGGCATCAGTCCTTCTGCTATTCTGTCAGAACAAAGGTGACATTTTGAGACTTTATCCTTATCATCGTATCTCGGAATGTTAAATGGACATCCAACAACACAGAGTTTACACCCAATGCACTTATCTTTATTAAACGAAACTGCGCCTTCCTTTGTCTTAAAGAGGGCACCAGGGGCAGGGCAAATCTTCATACATCCAGCATCATCACAGTGCATACACCTCTGGCTGACAAAGAGCCAACGCACTAAGTTAGTCTCCGAAGGCATCTCAACAAACCTTATCCTGTTATAAAGGTTTGGCGTTAGATCAGGCGGGTTTTCATACGTGCCTGTATTTCTCGTCTTTATGACTGATAGCCTGTTCCACTCCTTGCAGGCAGTCTGACAGCCGCGACAGCCGATGCATAACTCAGGGGAAATCATCAATGCCTTTCTTGCCATTGTCATAATATTACCCCCTCGCCTTTTCAATATTGACCATAAATGCCTTTGTCTCAGGGATCATGGTATTGGGATCGCCAATTGTTGGCGTCAGCAGATTTGAGCTATCGCCTCCACTTCCATCCTCAGGATACTGCCATCCAAAACACCACGGTAAACCAACCTGATGAACACTTGAGTTCATTACCCTGAAGGGTTTAAACCTGTTTGTAACCACGGCTATTGCCCAGACTTTGCCGCGTGCTGAAGATACCTCGACCTTATCACCACTTTTTATCCCCTTTTCCTCTGCAAGCTCTTTGCTAATCTCCACAAACTGCTGCGGCATCATCTCAAGCTGCCACGGCTGATGCCTTGTGAGAACACCTGTCTGCCAGTGCTCTGTAACCCTGTATGTTGTAGCAACATAGGGATAGCGGATATCACGACTAAGGAATATATCCTCAGGCAATCCACCTTCCTTTGAGTAAAAGAGTTTTGCTGTTGGGTTTATCCTGTGCTTCTTGGACATGGGGTTTTCCTGAATGGGGCATTCAAGCGGCTCATAATGCTCAGGGAACGGACCGTCAGCAAGGCCAGGGCCAAATATAGCACCCATCCCATCAGCTCTCATGATAAATGGGTATTTGCCTGCCTTTTCATCAGCCATTGGAGTAGCCGGGCCATCAGGCACATCGCCCTCCCAGACACCGGGTTTCCCGTCAGGGGTTAGTTTCGTTGGGTTCCACTTTATAACAGCCCGTTTTGGATCCCATGGTTTGCCTTCAAGGTTTACAGATGCACGGTTATAGAGTATTCGTCTATTCACTGGCCATGCCCATGCCCATTCAGGGAAAAGTCCAAGTCCTGTTGGGTCTGTCTTTTTCCTTCTTGCCATCATGTTTATGACCTTGCCTTCTTTCTGCGTATAGCTCTGGCAGTATATCCAGTTTCCGCACGAGGTTGTTCCGTCTGCCTGTAGATGAACAAAGGTTGCGCAAAGCTCCCCTTTCTTTCCAAGTTGTTTTGGGGGAGTGACTTTTTTGTCGAAGAGATCTTCAAGATAGTATCCATTTATCTCCTTTGCCGCACGGTGTATATCAATCGTTTTAATCTTGCCATCAGGTCCTTTCGCACCATAGTTCCATGTCAGGTTCAGTATAGGCTCAGGGAATTTGCCACCTTGCTTCTGGTAAAGCTTCTTAACCCTGAAATAAAGCTCGTTCATTATCTCTGAATCAGGCTTTGATTGACCCATCGGCTCAATTGCTTCATACCGCCACTGAGCGAGGCGGCTTGAGTTTGTAATACTCCCCTCTTTTTCCACTGATGAGGCTGCAGGAAGCTGGAACACCTCTGTTTTAACCTCAGAGGGTTTCATTTCAGGGCCTTTCCAGAAAGAGCCTGTCTCATTGTCAAAGAGGTTGACATTAACCATCCAGTCAAGCTTCGAAAGTGCCTTTCTCGCCTTACCTGCGTTTGAAGTGCTGCAGGCTGGGTTTTGCCCCCAGGCAAAGAAGCCTTCAATTTTCCCCTTGAACATCTGGTCAAAGAGCATAAGCCATGAAGCATTCATTCCTTCATCCAGTTTGGGAAGCCACGCATATCCGAAATCATTGTCCTTGGTCGCCCTGTCTCCGTAGATTGTCTTCAAGTAGCTTGTAATATATTTCCCCCTGTTCCCCCACCAGTTAACGCTCTTCGGGTCCTTTGTCTTAGGGGTAAGTTTTTCTATATATGTCTTGAGGTCAACAAGTGTTGCACTTGGCACTGGGAGGTAGCCTGGCAATATATGAAAGAGTAGTCCATGGTCTGTGGAGCCCTGAACATTGGATTCGCCTCTCAAAGCATTTACACCACCACCAGCCATTCCAATATTGCCGAGTAGAAGCTGAATTATAGCCATTGCCCTGATATTCTGAGTTCCCACAGTATGCTGGGTCCAGCCCATCGCGTATAGTTCGGTCCCTACCCTATTTGGTTTTCCTGTGGATGCATAGGTCTTATAGACTTCTATGAGTTTTTCTTTAGGCGTTCCGGTTATAGCTGAAGCCTTATTGAGGGTATAGCGTGAATAGTGTTTTTTAAGAAGCTGGAAAACACAGTTGGGATCTTTCAGCGTTGGGTCTTTCTTTGGAAGTCCCTTTTCATCCATCTGATAAGACCACGTCTTTTTATCATACTTCCTTGTCTTTGGATCGTATCCTGAGAAAATGCCATCAAGCTCTCCAGGGCCTTTAAATTCAGGATTAACGAGAAATGGGGCATTTGTGTAGTTGACAGCATATTCCTTGAAGTAGAGATTATTATCAAGAATGTATTTGATCATGCCACCGAGAAATGCTATGTCAGTTCCTGAGCGCATAGAAGCGTATATGTCTGCCTTTGCAGCTGTCCTTGTGAAACGGGGGTCAACAACTATGAGTTTCGCACCCCTCTCCTGTGCCTTCATAACCCATTTCATGGATATGGGGTGATTCTCAGCAGGATTTGCCCCCATTACAAGAATAACATCAGCATTTTTAATATCAATCCAGTGGTTTGTCATTGCACCGCGACCAAACGACTCTGCCAGAGCCGCTACAGTTGCGGAGTGTCATATCCGGGCCTGATGCTCTATATAGAGAAGCCCCCATGAGCGGAGGAGTTTCTGAAGCATATAGCATTCTTCATTGTCCAGTGCAGCACTGCCGACATGAGCAATGGCATCTGTGCGGTTTACAGTAAAATCTTTTTCAACCTCAACGTCTTTGCCATCAGGGCCTTTTTCTTTTACCTTTGACTTTGAGGTAAGTTTAAATGTTTTGTCACGGGTCTTTTAAATCCTCTTTGCTATCTCATCTAACGCCCAATCCCATTCAACCTCTTTCCACTCAGAAGCCCCTGCTGCACGATACCGCGGTTTTGTTAGTCTCATAGGGTTATTAATAATCTGATAAAGAGATACTCCCTTTGAACATAATGTCCCTTCATTAATCGGGTGGTCTGGGTCGCCTTCTGTATTTATCACCTTGCCGTCTTTGGTGTGGACGATTATGCCGCAGCCAACAGCGCAATAGGGACAGATTGTGGTAGTTTCTTTTGCGGTTTTGATGCGCAGAGTCTGTGCATATGCCCTGACAGGGTCTAAGTTTACACCCAGAGACCCCAGCAGCAATGTTCCCCCTGAAACTTTCAAAAAGTTACGCCTCGATACATCCATACTGCCTCCCCTTTTCTAAAAGAAATGTTTATATATTTCTGGATGCCCTACTGACTTGAGTCGCAAATATCTTTAATACCACCCCTCGTTTATAAATTTATAAGAAAATGTAATAGCCCTTGCCTCTTATTGTCAACTTCTTTTTTTAATTACGAGTTCCCCCAATATTTAAAATTTAGACTTTTATACAAAATCAAAATCTATTAACAATTCTATCTCTATTTTTAGGAGTCTATCTCCCACGGAGACTGTTTCAGCACCTTCAGAGGCTGCTGGCGATAATACGGCTTGTGTCCTCTGAGACAAGATGGCATTCGATGCGAATATTTTTATCCTTTAGCTGGCTCTCTGCGTGCGATTTTGCTAAAGAACATATCTTTCTCAAGACATTGAAGCGCTTGCCATAGTAAAGCCATGGGAAAAGGTCATTTATATCAGAATTTCTGAACCGAAAAAGTTCTTCTGTCTTTATGCCTGCATTCCTTAGAAGGCTAAAGACATTGCCAATAGTCGGCCTGTCTGTCTTCCAGAGGGCAACCATTAAAATATTCTCCCATCCAGCGGATATATGGAGCTTTAAGATGTCCCTGTCAGATTCAGATATGGATATCAACAGGTTGAGGATACCGTCTCCAGCCATAACATAGGCATCCTCCCCAAAGAAAAAGATTTCCCTGTGCGCATTCTTTGACCTTTCATCCTGTGAGAGGACTATTTCCTTAAGACTGGAAGCCTTGTTTGTAAGGTTAACCATTTCCAATAAAGACCTCTATGTAAATTAACACAGCTGCCTACTTGAGGTGAAGGAATGCTATAGACTCCACATGGTATGTATTTGGGAAGAAGTCTATCATGCGCACAGAATCTATCTCATATTTTTCTTTAAGCTTCTTGAGGTCCCTTGCAAGGGTTGATGGGTTGCATGATATATAAACAATCTTCTGCGGCGATATCTCAAGGACTTTTCTCACAATCTCTGATGTCAGGCCCGGCCTCGGTGGGTCGAGTACGACGATGTCAAAATAGCCGCGGGCTCTGTATTTCTCTGCGGTTGCCTTTATGAACATACAGTTCTTTATGCCGTTTATCCTTGCATTCCTCTGTCCGTCCTCTACGGCATAGGTGTTCTCCTCAACAGCAATGACCTCCCCTGCATATCTTGCAACAGGCAGAGAAAAATTTCCTGCACCGGCATATAGGTCAAGGACATTCTTACCATCCAGCGGAGAGAGTTCATTTAAAACTAAATTTACCACTTTTATATTAAGCCTCCAGTGGCTCTGGAAAAAGCTCCACGGAGTAATGGTATATTGAAGACCGTTTAGATCAAGTCTGATATAGTCTTTGCCTATGGACTCTCCGTTTTCAAAGCATAGGCCGGAAACCCCCATATCTGATAATGTCTTTTCTGCCTCTTCACTGGATAATTTTCCTTTAACTAATGCGGCTGTAGTATCACCATGTATAAGATGAATTTCCTTTATACCGGACAGATATATCCCCCTTATTTTCTTCAGGATATAGTTGATTTCTTCAACCATAAGAGGACATTCGTCAATAGGTACCACCTCTCGTGTGCCTTCTTTATAAAAACCAGGCTCTCCATTCGAAGATACCTTGAACTGTCCTCTGTGCCGATAATGGTAATCCCTGTCTGTAAGAGCAGGCATGAGCTGGATTTCTATCTCTCCGATCCTCTGTAGAGAATCGAGGAGTATCTCCTCTTTCATCGAAACCTGTCTCTCATAGGAAATAAACTGAAGCTGACATCCTCCGCAGATTCCAAATACAGGACATGGAGGATTTATCCTGAAAGGAGAAGGCTCAAGAATATTTATAACTGAGGCAACAGAATAGTCTTTTTTCTTCTCATCAATCGAAACCTCAACGAGTTCTCCTGGGATTGTCCCCTTGGTAAAAATAATTCCATTGTCTCTTGCAATTACATATCCGCCATAAACAGGTGTCTGTGCCCTGATGGTAAGGGACATTATTTGCCTAAAAGCTTCTTGATTGTGGTCTTGAGTTCGTTCGTGTCGGCTGACTTGACGATATATGCCTCTGAAGCCCATACAGCAAAGTCATCCCTGTAGTCGTATGCTGTTGACATGATAACTGGAAGTCTCGGCATCTTCTCCTTCATCTGCCTGAGGAGCTTTATGCCGTCGATGTCAGGCATCAGTATATCGAGCGTGACAAGGTCAGGGTTCTCTTTGTTGAATAGCTCCAGTGCTTCTGCCCCTGTGCCTGCAATAATGACCTCATAGCCCTCTTCTTCCAGCTCTTCCTTGTAGAGTCTCTGAATATGCTGGTCGTCATCAACAACTAATATCTTCATATCAGCCCTCCTTTAAAGGTAAAAATACTCTGAAGGTTGTTCCTTTGCCTGACTTACTTTCGACTTCTATCATTCCTTTATGTTCTTCGATGATCCTGTGGGTAATCGCAAGACCGAGCCCTGTACCTGAACTCTTAGTCGTGTAAAAAGGGTTGAATATGAAAGGCAGGTCTTTCTCGTCTATCCCAGGTCCTGTGTCAGTTATCTCAACCACAGCAGAGTCTTCAACCGCATAGGTCCTCACAATTATATTACCATGAGCAGTCACTGCCTGAATTGCGTTATTGAAGATATTAAACAGCGCCTCCTTCACCCTGTTATGGTCTATAAAAATTTCAGGTGCCTCTCCAAATTCTTTCTTTAGCGTGATCCTCCTTTCTGCAATATCTGACGCTATCAGCGAGATGATTTCATCTATAAGTCTGTTCAGGTCGACCATTTCCTTTGCAAGCCGCACATCTCTAACAAAACCGAGGATTTCCCTGAGTATCTCCTCGAGTCTCTCAACCTCCTTGGCAATTATCCCTGCATACTCCTTCAGGTTTCCATCGAGCTTCTTCTCAAGCCTCTTTGCGAACCCCCCAACCGATACAAGGGGGTTCCTTATCTCGTGTGCAACTTTTGCAGCAACCTCACCGAGGGCTGCCATCCTTTCTGTTACTGCCAGCTTCTCTCTGAGATTCTTTAACTCGGTGATATCCCTCACTATATGGACGGTTCCCATAAACTTTCCTGACGCATCAAATATCGGGGAAGTGGATGTAAGAAATGTTCCACCAAGATTAGGGTCTTCAAGCTCCTTGACATAGGACTTCTTTGTCTCAACAGTCTTGTGGTGCGGACATGCAGGCCATGGCTCATCCATACCGTGAAATACCTCATAGCATTTTAAACCTACTATTTCATCTGTCGACTTCCCGATCTTATCTCTGACAGCCTTGTTTATATTCTTTATCGTGTAGTCTTTATCTGTGAAATAGACCATATCTGATATAGACCTGAAGATATTTTCGAGCTCTGCTTCTGCGAGCGACACCTGTTCAAACAACCTTGCGCTCTCTACGGCAGAGGCAACCTCGTTGGAAAAACCACATAGAAACCTCATGTCCTCTTCAGTGATAGGCTCCCTGTTAAAAAGGTTGTCAACCCACAATACACCTATGACTTTATCCCTTGATATCAAAGGAACCACCGCATACGCCTCAGTTCCGAGCTGCTGAATAAGAACGGTGTCTGAAAGAGGCTCTTCCCTGACATTCTGCACATTAATAGGTTTTTTTTCTTTAACAGCGATGGTAAGTGTCGTATTGTCTTCGAGTGGAATCTCCATCCCAATGCTGAGCCTGTCAAGAAAAGAGTCCTTCCTCAGAGGACCAGTCTCTATATCACGCATTATATCTGGAAGTGTCCGTTTTTCAATAGAGAGTTTCTCCCATATCTGCCATGCCTCCTCGGGGCTTGCAGGACCGACACCCATGGCGCCTTTCACCACATTTTTCTTATAGTCAATAAGGAAGAGTATGGCCCTGTTAAAGCCGAGGCCGTCACTCATTGTGACAGCGGTTAACACCATCCTGAGAAGCCTGTCGAGCTCAAGGGTGCCCCTCATTGCAGAGCTTATAAAGAATAACCTTGAAAGCTCCTGGTTTCTCCTTATGAGTTCTTTCTCAACGCGTTTCCTCTCTGATATATCCCTCGATATCCCACTTATGCCAATGACCTCACCTGCTGCATCCTTTATGGGTGAAAGGGTCAGGCTCACCTCTATTATCGTCCCATCCTTCTTTTGCCTTAATGTCTCTATGCCCTTAAGTATCTCGCCCTTTTTTATTCTCTCTATATATTCCCTCTCAGCCCCTACAAGGAACTGGGGCAAAAATGGCAGAAATTTCCCGATGGCCTCCTCCTCGGTAAAACCAAAAATTCTTTCAGCGCCACGGTTCCATGAAGTTATAACCCCATTGAGGTCGGAGGTGACTATGGCATCCGCGGAGTTGTCTATGAGGCTCTCAAGATACTCCTTTGTCTGCGCCACCTCTTTATAGAGGTTCAGTATCTCATCCTTGTAGACACGCTCATCTTCATAAATCCTCGCCTTTTCTATGGCAACTGCAGATATAGAGGCAAAGCCTATAGCTGTGCTGAGGTCATCGATTGAAAATGGTATCAGGTCACCATCAGGACCCCTTTTATCATAAAGTCCGAGAGTCCCTATGACCTTCTCGCCAACTTTAAGCGGCACGCATATTACAGATTTGACATCAATTACAGGAACCACCATCTCAGGCGGCATTTTGGATACGTCCTCAACAAGGAGCGGCTCCCCATCTTTTGCTACCCGCCCCGCAATGCCCTCTCCAACTGAAACCGTCATCATCCCCTCTATCTCTTTGGGAAGCCCAAAGGATGCCTTAATGGTCAAATGATTATTCTCCATGAGCCTTATAATACAGCCCCTCGCATTAAGCAATCCCGTCACCTCTGCAGCAACCCCGTTGAGGAGTTCATCGAGGTCGAAGGTAGAGGCTATAATACTTAGAAGTTTATAGTGCGGGTCGCCAATCAGCATCCTTATCCCCTTACCTTTTTAATTATACCGCTGTACAGCGCAATATATTTTCTGGCAGAACTCTTCCATGAAAAATCCATCTTCATTGCATCGGCAATAAGCCTCTGCCATCTGTTTCTGTCAACATAAACGCATAATGCCCTCTTGATGCAATCTATGAGAGAAGATGAAGTATAGTCTGAAAAAAGAAAGCCTGTGCCTTCACCTGTCATTGGCTCGTAGTCCGAGACCGTATCTGTGAGTCCGCCAGTCATCCTTGCCACAGGAATGGTTCCGTATCTGAGGGCAATAAGCTGACCAAGACCACAAGGCTCGTATCTTGAGGGCATCAGGAAGATATCAGAGCCAGCGTAGATCTTATGGGCAAGAGCGTCATCATAGCCTATATTCACATACACCCGTCCTATGTATTTCTCTGCAGCCTTAGTGAACCCAATATGAAACGGTTCATCTCCCCTGCCAAGGACTATAAGGTTTGCACCCATCGACAGGATTTTCTCGACAGACTCAAGAACAAGGTCGAGCCCCTTCTGCGCAGAGAGCCTGCCGACCATGCCTACAAGAGGTGCGTCCACATCTGCCTTCAGATAACATTCCTTGAGGAGTTGCAGTTTACACTCCTTTTTGCCAGAGATGTCTCTAATATCATAATTCTTTGATACAAATGCGTCTGTTGCAGGGTCCCATTCTTCATAGTCAATGCCATTGATAATGCCAGTTAGGTCAGAAGCCCTCTTCCTCAATACACCATCAAGTCCAAACCCATATTCGCTGCTCAAAATCTCCTTTGCATAGTTATTGCTCACTGTAGTTATTGAATTAGCTGAGATCAGGCCAGCCTTCATGAAGTTTATCTTCCCGTAAAACTCTATCCCCTCTGGATTAAATAGTTCCCACCCAAGGCCTGTTAATGGCATGTCTGCTGATGGAAACAGACCATGGTAACCGAGATTGTGGATTGTGAACACAGTAGCAGTCTTGCTGAAAAATTTATCAGACCTGTATAGTGTTTTGAGGTACAGCGGTAAAAGCCCTGTCTGCCAGTCATTGCAGTGAATCACATCCGGCCTGAATTTCAGTGCCTTGCATGCCTCGATTATACCTCTTGAGAAGAATATGAACCTCGATGCGTTGTCAGGGTAGTCTCCCCGGGGCGTTCCATAGAGTTCCTGCCTGCCAAAAAACTCATCACACTCTATAAAATAGGCTGAGAAGCTGTCGCTGAATATCCTGCCTTCTATGCTTTTGTCTCCTACAGGAACCTTTATCTTAACACCAGTATCCCGTAGGGGCGTATGGCCATACGCCCCCATTTCCTTTATCTTTTTATAGAGAGGCAGGATAAGATACGCTTCTTTTTTCATCCTCCTGTATTCCTTCAGAAGCGCACCTGCAACATCTGCAAGCCCGCCTGTCTTGACAAACGGCACTGCCTCGGGTGTTGCAATCAGTATCCTCACTCGAAAATGCCCCAGTCTGTCATTGTGAGCCAAAGGCGAAGCAATCTGTTTCTTCTTTCTGCTTCCTTAGATTGCTTCGTCGCTATTGCTCCTCGCAATGACATCATGCTTAATTTTTGCATGCCTATATCTTTGCCTCACGCATAAACTTTGCCGCTTCCTCAGGTGGTATTGGGTTTATATAAAAGCCAGAGCCCCATTCAAACCCAGCTATCTTTGTTAGCTTTGGCATTAGTTCGATATGCCAGTGATAATACTCGTTTATCTCGTCATAAAAGGGTGATGTATGAATCATGAAGTTATATGGCGGAACATCCAGAATCCTGTCTATCTGTTTGAGAACCCTCTGGAGAATGTCTGCAAGGCCAGAGAAGTCCTTATTCGGGGGATAAAAGCCTGATTCGTGCCTCTTTGGCAGAATCCATGTCTCAAACGGCGCCCTCGGTGCAAATGGTGCAACAGCTACATATTTATCATTCTCGTAAATCACCCTCTTAGTGTCTTCAAGTTCCTGGGTTATAATATCACAGAATATGCACCTCTCCTTGAGTTCATAATGATTTCTTGCACCTTCAAGCTCGTCCTTTACAGTCCTTGGCACAATAGGTAAGGCTATTAGCTGCGTATGTGTATGCTCAAGAGAGGCGCCTGCTGCATCTCCTTCATTTTTGAATATCAGGACATACTTGAAGCGAGGATCCTTCTTTAAATCAGTCAGCCTGATATAATAGGCCCATAGCACATCCTCTACAGCCTTCAATGATATGGTGGATAATGAAAGCTGGTGTTCTGGTGTCTCGACAATAACCTCGTGGGCTCCGATTCCGCTCATCTTGTCGAATATGCCTTCCCCTGCCTTATTAAGGTCTCCATATATCTGGAGGGCAGGAAATTTATTAGGCATCACTCGCAATGTCCAGCCCTGAGAATTGGGCTGTGTCCATGGGGGTCTGAAGGCCATTATCTCAGGCGGGGTTGTGTGTTCATTCCCCGGGCAGAAAGGACAGAAACCACCTCCTTTCTTCCTCTGGGAAGGTGATACGAAGTCTGTAGGCCGCTTTCCTCTCTCGATAGAAATTATGACCCATCGACCCAAAATAGGGTCTTTCCTTAATTCCGGCATATATATCCTCCACTTTAAAAGTGAGCAATAGGAAATGGGAAGTTTAAACCTCTCACTTCTTACTTCCTATTTTGGATTTATTATATCACAATAGGATATAATTTCTTATGAAACCAACCTTCCACCACATGCTTGTCAATGGCCCATTTGAAGATCCATGCCTTTATATAAGGGTGACAAGGGAAAGACGTGCATTTCTATTTGACCTCGGATATATAAACAGACTGAGACCTGGAGACCTCCAGAAGATAACCGATGTTTTTGTGACGCATACACATATAGACCACTTTATAGGCTTTGACACCCTTCTGAGGGCACTCCTGAGAAGGAAGACACCCCTGAGGGTCTATGGCCCTGAAAATATAATCAACTGCATCGAGGGAAAATTGAAGGGATACACGTGGAACCTGATCAAGGAATACCCGCTCAGGATAGAAGTTTTTGGCATAAGAGAGGATTCTACAAGGCATTCAAGTTTTTATGCTGAAAATTGCTTTGTCAGGATAGATTCAGATGAAAGCCCCTTTGATGGCACAGTATTGAGGGAGCCTTATTTTGAAGTTAAGGCTGTTAGCCTTGCCCACCAGATACCATGCCTGGGATTCTCCCTCAAAGAGGACTTTCACATAAATATTGATAAAGCAGCCCTCGGCAGGATAGGGCTTCCGGTTGGGCCCTGGCTTTCAGATTTTAAGAAGGCGCTCAGGGGAAATGCACCCGAAGAGACAGAATTTGAAATCTCAGATAGAAGATTTAAACTCGGAGATCTCAGAGATATTGCGAAGATAACCGAAGGTCAGAAGGTAACATATATTGTAGATACCTCCCTGAATGACGAGAATGTAAAAAGAGTCATAGAACTCGCAAGGGACTCTGATACCCTTTACTGCGAGGCGTATTTCCTTGATGAGGACAGAGAAAGGGCTGTGGAGAGACATCACCTTACAGCAAGGACCGCCGGAAGGATTGCAAGGGAAGCAGGGGTCAAGAACCTCATAGTCATGCACTTTTCACCAAAATACAGAGATTGCCCTGATGCACCGGAAAAGGAGGCTTTATCTCACTATCTTCATACTTATATCAGCAGCAGGCGCTGAATGGGTTATAGCCCCTATGGATATTAAATCCACACCTGTCTCTGCAATATCCCTCACGTTATCAAGGCTCACATTCCCTGATGCCTCAAGTAGGGGCGGACTGCCCGTCCCTGCCTTTTTTGCAATCTTCACAGCCTCCTTCATATCCTGAATGGACATATTATCAAGCATAACAACATCAGCACCCGCCACTATGGCCTCTTTGAGGTCATTGAGGTTCTCCACCTCAACCTCAATCCTTGCAAGATGATGGCCGAGCATCGCTGCATTTACAGCCCCTGTTATGCTTCCAACAGCTTCAATATGGTTATCCTTTATCAGTATACCGTCATATAGTCCAAACCTGTGGTTGCTGCCTCCGCCCATCCTCACAGCATACTTCTCCATGAATCTCAAGCACGGAGTGGTCTTCCTTGTATCAACAATCCTTGCACTGAGGTCTTTCACCTTCTCGACATACGTATTTGTTAGCGTTGCAATTCCTGAAAGACGCTGCAGGATATTAAGGCTCACCCTCTCAGCAGAAAGGAGGGCTCTGGTCTTTCCATAGACCTCAGCAATGATATCGCCTTTTCTTACTTTTGAACCGTCATTGAAGAAGACATTAAAGTTTATCTTGGAATCGAGGAGATAGAAAACCTCTCTTGCGAATGGGAGGCCAGCAACAACAAAGTTTCCCTTTGCTATTATTAATGCCCTTGATTCGTGGCCTTCAGGGATGAGGAGTGATGTTGTGATGTCGCCATTCCCTATGTCCTCATCAAGGGCGATACGGATTATTTCTTTGACGCTGGATGGTATCTCCATAAACTCCAAAATAGACATAGAGTTATAAACTGGTTAATACCACTATTTTTCCTCATAAAAGGAATAATTGCAACCTAAGTTGAGCGATTTTCAATGTAAACTTATGACAGCCGAGACGGCTGTTATACCCGATGGGTGACATCGTTGAAATCAGTAGGACAGGCGTCTCGCCTGTCAAAAATGGATTTATGATTAAAGAATCGCTCAATTTAATTGCAAATTGTTTCATTTTTTTCTGAACAGGGTAAGAAGTCCCCACACACCTCCAAAAACAGCGCCCAGTGCGAGGGCAGAGCGCCAGTCAAGAAGAGTAGTTACATTTCCCTCGACTTTATTTGCGATCATCAGCAGCGATGTGCTGTTTTCAGCCTTAATATCCCTGGCTGCCATAATACCAATAGCGCTCCTGTTTACAGATGCTTCACCTTTTGATATGGTCAGCGGTGACAAAGAAAAATTCAGTGCAGTATTGCTGCCTGCTGTGACCGCACTTATACTCTGGTTCATGGTCACATCACTACCCCTGAGAACAACAGCAGCGCCCTGAGTGACTTCAATCCTCTCACCATCAATGCGCAGAGCGCCTACCTGCTGAAGTTCTATATGCCCGCCCTCAACTGCCCTGACCGTGCTCTGTTTGATATTCACAAACTCGGCCTCTATGAGTTCGATGGCTTTCCCCTCGATATCCGTGCTATTCCTTGCTGTCATCTTTCACCCCCACCTCTTTTAATTTTTTGATGCTCTCCTCTAACCTCTCCTTCCTTGCTATAAGCTCCTCATACTTTGCCTTTTCTTTCTCGACAACATCCCTGGGTGCCCTTCTCAAAAAATCTTCGTTCAGGAGCTTCCTGTCGAGAAAAATCAGAGATCCCTCAACCTTACCCATGTCTTTAATAAGTCTATCAATTTCTGCCTCGATATTCAAAAGTCCAGCAAGTGGCACGTATATTTCCATGAAATCCCTGACAGATGTAGCAGAACCCCTTGGTTTTCTGATGTCTGCTCCTATCTCGACCTCTCCGGCCCTTGCAAGCTTCTTTATGGAATGTAGATTGGCTTTTAGCACACTATCCGCCTTATCCGTAAAAGTCTTTATTGCGGCCTTCACCTCAATGGACGGTGAGATGTTAAGCTCACCCCTGATGGTCCTTATGCCCATAACAGCTTCCATTATATAGGACATCTCTGCCTCTGCTTCATGGTCTCTTGGGAGGGATTCAGGATAATTAGAGGTCACAATACTTTCTCTGACTGTTGACTCCTGACTCCCGAGTTCTGATTTCTGACTTCTGATATGCGGTATGCTCTGCCATATCTCCTCTGTCACATAAGGCATAAATGGATGCAGCAGTCTCAAGGTTGTCTCGATGGTATAGAGCAGACACGACAGCACACCCGATTTATTTCCTGACTCACCGTAGAGAACGGGTTTTGCCATCTCGATATACCAGTCGCAGAACTCGTGCCATACAAACTGATAGATGCTGTTTGCCGCATCATTGAACCTATACTCCCCAATGGCACTGTTGACCTCATCCACTGTTGCAGCAAGCCTGCTCAAAATCCATCTGCTTGCGAGGTCGAGTTCGGGACGCGGTGAAACGGTGCCGCGGTGAAATAGGGAATTCTCCGTGTCTCCCTGTCCCCGTGTCTCCGTATCTGCTTTTATGTTCATCATGATAAACCTTGCTGCGTTCCACAGCTTGTTCACAAAGTGCCTGTATCCCTCAACCCTCTCCTCAGAGAATTTTATGTCCCTCCCCTGTGCGGCAAAGGCCGCAAGAGTAAATCTAAATGCATCGGCCCCGTATTTATCTATCATTATCAAGGGATCAACCACATTGCCCTTTGATTTGGACATCTTCTGGCCCCTCGAATCCCTCACAAGGGCATGGATATATACATCCCTGAATGGTATATCCCCCATAAACTTCAGACCCATCATTATCATCCTTGCAACCCAGAAGAAGAGTATATCGAAACCTGTCACAAGTACATTTGTCGGGTAAAATATCTTTAAATCACCTGTCTCGTCAGGCCACCCCAAGGTAGAGAATGGCCAGAGGGCGGAGGAAAACCATGTATCAAGGACATCCTCGTCTTGAATCAATTTTCCAGAACCGCAGTGCGGACATTCCTTTGGTGTGTCAATAGATACAACAATCCCATTTTGCATTTTGCATTTCGCATTTCGCATTTCTTTGCAATACCATGCGGGTATTCTGTGTCCCCACCATATCTGGCGGGAGATGCACCAGTCCTTGATGTTTTTCATCCATGCAAAATATGTATTTTCCCATGACTCAGGTATTATTTTTATTTTCCCTTCCGTTACTACCTTTATCGCCTCCATGGCAAGAGGCTGGACATCGACATACCACTGGAGTGTAGAGAGGGGTTCTATTATGGTCTTGCATCTGTAGCAGTGACCTATCGCATGCCTGTACTTCTCTTCCTTTTCTATAAGTCCCAACTCCTTGAGGTCATTAAACACACGTTTTCTGCATTCGTATCTATCAAGACCTGTATATCTACTCCCTGCATCAGCAGTCATGCGTCCATCATCGCCTATAACCGTAACATATGGCAAAGGAGGGTTCTGCCTCTTTGCAACAGCTTCATCATTGAAATCATGGCCTGGCGTTACCTTAACAGCGCCTGTGCCAAAGGATGGGTCAACAGCGCTGTCAGAGATAACAGGTATCTTCCTGTTAGTCAGGGGTAGGTCGATGGTCTTCCCTATAAGATCTTTATAACGCTCGTCGTCAGGATTCACAGCCACTGCTGTATCGCCGAACATCGTCTCTGGCCTTGTTGTGGCGACAGTCAGGCGTCCGCTTCCATCAGAGAGTGGATACCTGATATACGTGAGAATACCGTCAAACTCTTCATGCTCCACCTCAAGGTCTGATAGCGCAGTGCGGCAGCGCGGGCACCAGTTAATCAGTCTGTTATCGCGGTAAATTAAACCTTCTTCATAAAGCCTTACAAAAACCTCTCTCACAGCTCTCGAAAGACCCTCATCGAGGGTGAACCTCTCTCTCGACCAGTCACATGATGCTCCGAGCCTCTTTAGCTGATGTATTATCCTTCCGCCATACTCAGCCTTCCATTTCCATACCCTGGCGATAAAGGCATCTCTTCCGAGCCTGTACCTGTCAATGCCTTCTGATGCAAGCTGCCTCTCGACTACATTCTGTGTTGCGATACCTGCATGGTCTGTTCCTGGAAGCCAGAGGACTTTAAAGCCGTACATTCTCTTCCAACGGGCGAGGATGTCCTGAAGTGTTGCATTCAGGGCATGGCCCATATGCAGGGAGCCTGTCACATTAGGTGGAGGGATTACGATTGAGTATGGTTCTCCTATGGAGTCCATGCGAGGTTTGAAATAGCTCTTCTGGACCCATATCTCATACCACTTCTCTTCTATGCCTTTCGGGTTATAACTTTTTTCTAATTCTGCCATGACAAAGAAAGGCGGGGAATTGGCTTTGCCCATTCCCCGCCAGACTCACCTGCTGAGATATATTTATATCTCTGACCTTATCTTTTCTATCTCCTTTGCAATCATAGTCTCTGCAAGATCAGGGACTGTTTCCCATATTACCTTCTCTACTTCTTTTGTCAAAGAGGCAAGGGCGCCTTGAAGCATCTCCCTGAGCAGCTTCTCAGCAAGCTCTGGTGCGACCTCCCACAAAACCTTTTCAACAGAATCCTTTACATCCTTCATATCAAGCGTTGACAGAAATACTGAAACCCTACTCTCAACAGCCTCTCTGAATATGTTAGATAATTCCTCTTTCAAAGGAAGTGCAACCTCAGGAATACTTTCAACCCTTTCCTCAACATGAACAGCCCCTTCCACCACAGGTGGCACAACCTCTTCCTCTATGATTGCCCCCTCTTCTATCCCCTGTGACTCGCCAGCCTCAAATGCCGCAGTAAGGCTAACTCCTTCTTCAACAGACCATCTTTCCGCCTCAGCAGTCTCTGCTGGAATCTCCTCCATTGTCCAGAGGTCTTTATCTGCACCACCAGCCTCTGCAGCGATCTCTCCACCTTCTGTCTCGGCAGCAACTTCTTCTCTTATTGCCGCGGCTGTCAAAGATGCATTTATTTTGCTTATCAGTTCCAGTGATTCGAATGGCTTGATAACAACGTCATCTGCACCCACCTGTCTTGCAAGCTCTTCATCAAATGGTTCAAAGGCACCTGCAAGAAGGATGACCGGAACATCCTGAGTTGCTGAACTTGTCTTTATCTTTTCACACAACTGGTATCCATTCATTATGGGCATTTCTGTATCAGCAAGGACTATATCGGGTTTAAATGAAGAAATAGCAGCAAGTGCTTCCTCACCATTGTTAACAGCCTTAATCTCAAAGCCTTCCTCAGCAAGGACAAGCTCCACAACCTTTTGAATCGTTATACTGTCATCGGCAAGAAGAAGCCTATGCACCATAATCTCTCCCTCAGATATTTGCCAAAATTGTATTGCTAAGGCTTGAAAATGTCAAGGGTTAAATCAACAAGTACCATAAGGCCTAAGACGTGAGAGGTTATTAAATTATTACGTCTTTCGTTTTACATCTTACGTCTTACGTTCGAGTCTGATATAATCTAACCCAAATAATGCAATTGAAAGATGCAGATATGGTGAACCCCACACCACGTTGGTGTGGGGTGAAAAATTTATTCGTAGCGACACCTTAAGTACATTTAAGTTTGTAAACCCCCACACCACGGGTTTACAGGTGTGGGGGTAAAAGATTACATATTTTAGTGGAAGCACCAAAATAAACTTTATATAATAAATATGTCGCATTGAAGAAATTTTGAATCCATGTCTGCATCTTTTGGGTTAATCATGAAAGAGGCGATGCTGTACGAAAAGCTTGAGGACAAAAAAGTTAAATGTTCCCTCTGTGCACACAGATGTCTGATAAATGAAGGAAAGCGCGGCATCTGCTTTGTACGGGAGAACCAGGGTGGGACCCTCTACTCCCTTGTATATGGCAAAGTAATCTCAATGCATATAGACCCCATTGAAAAAAAACCTCTGTTTCATTTTCTTCCGGCCTCAAGCTCGTTCTCAATAGCAACTGTTGGCTGTAATTTCAAGTGCAAGCACTGCCAGAATTTTGAGATATCACAGTATCCAAAGGAACACGGTGGAGATATTATGGGAACTTCCATAACGCCAGAAGCGATTGTAGTGGCCGCAGAGGGCAATGGATGCGAGAGCATTTCATATACCTATACCGAACCTACAATATTCTTTGAATTTGCCTATGACTGCGCAAGGCTTGCCCATGAAAGGGGAATAAAGAATGTATTTGTAAGCAATGGCTACACGACCCCTGAGGCAACAAGGCTCATTGCGCCCTATCTTGATGGAAACAATATAGACCTGAAGGGGAGCGACAAGTTTTATAAGGAAATATGCGGTGCAAAGGTTGAGCCTGTGAAAGAGACTATAAAACTAATGAAAGAGCTTGGGGTTTGGGTTGAGGTCACAACACTCATAATCCCAGACCATAATGATTCAGAGGAAGACCTGAAGGCTATTGCAGAGTTCATAAAATCAGTTGACCCCGCAATGCCATGGCATGTGACCCAGTTCTATCCAACATATAAGCTGACTGACAAACCCCGCACCCCTGTCAAGACTCTCAGGTGGGCAAGGGAATTAGGACTTCAGATAGGACTTAAATATGTCTATGAAGGCAATGTCCCTGGCGAGGGTGGAGAAAACACATACTGCCCCACATGCAAGGAAATCCTCATCCAGAGATTCGGCTTCAGTATCATCGAAAACAGGATGAAAGATGGGAGGTGTTCAAGATGCGGCACGTCACTCGAAGGTGTGTGGGTGCGTTAAATTATGCATCTTCCTGCAGTGATGTTCTACTACATTTTTCAGCGTTTTTAAATCAAAGGGCTTTGGTATAAAGAAATCTGCCCCCGCCTCCAAAAACTTCTTTTCCTCACAAGAGGCACTCATGCCAAGTATCGGAAGTAAGGGTCTAATTCGCCTCACCATTCTTGTAAGTTCAACCCCATCGATTTCAGGCATGATATAGTCTGTTATGAGGACATCGTAATGCCCCGCCTCTATCAGAGATAATGCCTCTCTACCACTCTCAACACAATGGACTTCATAGCCATAAAATTCAAAAAATTTCTCAAGTAATTTCCTGGCGAGATAGTTGTCATCTACAATTAAGATTCTTTTATTCATATTGCCTGCAATGTTACCACTTGAGGTTGTGTTTGTCAATATTTACAACTACAGGTTTATAGACTTTTAGAGCCTCTATTAGCAAAATGTTACATCTGAATGGAGCGTTAATGTTAAAGTATAGCAGATATGTAGGCAATCTGATAAGAGAGATTAGAAAGGCAGCAAGCATCTCCCAGATGCAGTTAGCCGAGAAGATCGGGGTCTCATATCAGCAGGTTCAGAAGTATGAAAAGGGAGTCAGCGAAATAAGCATATCAAGACTTTATCAGATTGCTGAGGCCCTTGAGGTTCCACTTACCAGCTTTCTCATTGCTGAAGAAGAAGCAATGGTATCTGAGCCGCTCGCTACCTACGGCAAACTCAGCGAAAAGGAGGCTGCACTTATAAAGCTCTTCAGGAGGATTAATAATAAAAAAATCAGGGATGGGCTCCTAATAGCGCTTACAGGGATAGCAGAGGCGTTGGAAAAGAAATGACTTTGAATCGCTAAATCTCCAACATCATAATAACCGCATCCTCTTTGGGTATCACATAATATCCTTTCCTGACTCCAACGACCTTAAATCCAAAACTCTCATAGAGCTTCCTTGCAGTGTAGTTCGAAATCCTCACCTCAAGATATAAAAACCTGCAGGCATTCACCTTCAGCTCCTCAAGGATGTTCTCCACAAGCGCTGTTGCAATACCCCGTCTTCTGTAATCAGGATGGACCGCAAGGTTCAGAATATGTCCCTCGTCAGCCACCTGCTTTGTACACACATATCCAACAACATCTTCCCCAAGTGCAGCAACCTTTGCTATAGAGCGATGGTTGTAGATCTCATTATAAAATGAAGTCTCAGACCATGGAGTAGAAAATGACATCCTTTCTATCTCAACAACTGATGGGATGTCTGCCTCTTTCATATACCTTATGATGATTTCCTTCATTTTTAACTGAAAAACAGACGTAGAACGCCAGTGTAGTGTAATAACAATGAGTTACACAGGGCAGGCGTTTTCAAAATTTTTATAATCGACAGATTGATTATATGGCATATGTTAATCCATTTAAATTAAAGGTTTTCTTGTTAATCCCTCGAAAGGCTTTTTTATAAGGTGTCGTATAAAAATTTTTCACCCGCTTGCCCTGTGTCTATTTCAGGATTTCAATTTGAATCTTGAATTTTCTTAATCTCAGCCTCAGACTTTCTTATATAAAATGGGATAAGGCTGATTGGCTCTGAGAATTCTCCCTTCATAGCCTTTTCAAGGCCAATGAATGCAACGTTTGATGGCGAAGGGACCATCTTCTGAGAAGGAGCAAATATGGCTTTTCTACCCATAACCTCGATTATCGTGTCTTTGTAAAGAAGTGCGCCTTCGCCGGTGAGGATGATCCTTTCATCAGGCTTAAGGCGTAAGGCGTTATGTATAAATTCTTCTGGTTTTACTGATGTCTCAGGTATTAGTTTTATAAAGGTTCCACTGGAATGCCCTCGCAATCCCTTTATCTCTCCACTTTTAATCCCCCCTCGCCCCCCTTTAGTAAAGGGGGGTTGGGGGGGATTATTTTCATCTTCCCATTTGAACAGCGCTGCATACACTTCTTTTTTTCTCGCATCGAGCATGGTGCAAATGGGGTATCTGCTGTAAGGGAAATTCCATACGAGGGCCTCAAGGGTCGGCACAGAGACTATAGGTTTCCCTGTTACATAAGAGAAGCCTTTTACAGTGCTTAATCCAATCCTCAGACCTGTGAATGAGCCAGGGCCAATAGCTGCTGCAAAGACATCAATGTCAGATATTTTTAATCCAGCCCGCTTCAGGGTATGGTCGAGCTCTGTCATCAACCTCTCTGAATGTGTGGATTTGACATTAAGTCTTGTCTCTACAATCAGCCCAGCATCGTCCATGACGGCAATGCCGCCAAGCATCGTTGAGGTGTCTATTGCAAGAACTCTCATTTCGGAAAAGACTAATACATCACTGGTTCTTTTTCAAGTGTCTGATGGAAAATAAAATAGCCCCTACCAGACAGAGCAGGGATGATATGGCCACAGCCTGTGTTGTTCCGAGGATATCTGCCATTATGCCGATGATGGAATTCCCTATTGGTGCAAGGCCAAGGAACACAAAGGAATAGAGACCCATAACCCTTCCCCTCAGGTTGTCAGGCACAGAGAGCTGTACGAAGCTATTTGCAGTTGCAAGAAGGCTCACTATGCCCCATCCTGAAAACACAAGAACCAGTAGCGAGAGCCAGAAAACCCTTGAAGCAGAGACAGCAAGAAGAGACAAAGAAAAGCACAGACCAGCCACTGACATGTAGCGGCCTTTTCTCTTGATATCCCTCTTGAATGCGATTATCATCGCGGCAGAGAACGCACCAAGACCTGCTGCACTCACGAGAAAACCAAGTCCTTTCGGTCCTGCATTGAGTATTTCTTCAGCAAAAACAGGGAGAAGGTTCATATATGGTATGCCGAAAAGACTGAATATAGCTATGAGGATTATTATATATAGGACATCCCGTTCTTTTCTGACAAAATGGAAACCCTCTGAAAAACCTCTGAGAAATCCTCCGGAGCCTATATGAGTGTCGCCTGCTACCTTCATCATCGATAGGGAAATTATAACTGCAACAAAGCTCAATGCATTGAGATAGAAACAAGAAGGGAGTCCAAGATAGGCTATTGTCAATCCTGCAATAACAGGGCCTATGATGCGCGCACCATTAAATGCTGCAGAGTTAAGGGCTATAGCATTCAGGAGATGCCCCTTCCCTACCATCTCGACGAGAAAGGACTGCCTTGCAGGCACATCAAAGGCATTCACCATACCAAGAAACGCTGCAAGAAGTGCAACCTGCCCCACAGTGATAGCCTTCAAGCTTGTCAGTATGCCGAGCAAAAGTGCAGGAATGATGGATAATGCCTGGGTCAACAGAAGGAGATTCCTTTTCTTGAATCTGTCAGCAACAACTCCGCCGATCAAGGTAAAAAACAGTATTGGCAGGGATGATGCAGCAGCAACAAGGCCGAGATAGAGCGGAGATTTTGTCAATGAATAAACAAGCCAGCCCTGGGCAACAGACTGCATCCATGTGCCTGAAAGGGAGAGGAGCTGCCCAATCAAGAAGAGGCGGAAATCCCTGAAATATAAAGCAGAGAACCTATCCAGATTATTCATGATATATTGTAACAGTATCTACCTTTCCAAACCCACATCAATAATGTATAACCCAAAAATAGATATAGGAAAGGCTGTCTCATGACAAGCGAACATGTTCGCTTGCTCT
>DYHX01000089.1 GCA_020723925.1 Nitrospira japonica
TCACACGTGCACTGGCTAATATCCTTGCAGGAAAACAGAAGAAACTCTACCTTGGCAATCTTGAAGCAAAAAGGGACTGGGGATTTGCACCAGAGTATGTAGAATGTCAATGGTTAATACTTCAATATGATGGGCCTGATGATTATGTAATAGGCACTGGTGAAAGCCATTCAGTGAGGGAATTTGTAGAAAAGGCATTTGGATATGCAGGTATCGAGATAGAGTGGAAAGGCAAATCCACCGACGAAAAAGGCATTGTACACTCCCTATCTTCGACCTTAACAACAACTTCGAATTTGCACATTGGTGATACGATAATCGAGATAGATCCTCGATACTTTAGGCCCACTGAGGTAGACTTTTTACAGGCAGATATAACCAAGGCAAGACAAAAACTTGGATGGGAGCCAAAAGTCACATTTAATGATCTGATAAAAATAATGGTTGATGTAGATATGGAGTTAATCGGCCTTAATCCATTGGAAGAAGGGAAGAGGGTATTAGAAGAAAAGGGAATAAATTGGACGAAAAATAAGCAGACGGTTGGAGGTTAGCTCACCATGGGATTTTGGGAAGATAAACGAGTATTAGTCACAGGCGGAGCAGGTTTTCTTGGCTCCTTTGTAGTTGAGAAACTACGGGAGCGGGGATGTAAAGAGATATTTGTCCCAAGAAGTAGAGACTATGATTTAGTTCAGATGGAAGCGGTAAAGAGGCTCTATCAAAATGCCAAACCTGATATTGTCATCCATTTAGCAGCAAAGGTGGGAGGCATTGGAGCAAATCGGGCTAATCCTGGAAAATTTTTTTACGATAACCTTATGATGGGTGTTCAGATGATGAAGGTGGGAAGACAGACGGGAATAGAGAAATTTGTAGCAATAGGCACTATTTGTGCTTATCCTAAGTTTACACCTGTGCCTTTCAAAGAAGAAGACCTCTGGAATGGCTATCCTGAAGAGACAAATGCCCCCTATGGACTTGCAAAAAAGATGCTATTAGTTCAGGCGCAGGCATATCGTCAGCAATATGGTTTTAATGCTATATTTTTAATGCCAGTAAATTTATACGGTCCCGGAGACAACTTTGACCCTGAATCTTCCCATGTTATACCAGCTCTCATCCGAAAGTGCCTTGAGGCACAGGCTAAGGTCAAGGCTGAGGCTAAGGTAAAGGAAAACATTTCTCAACCTCAACCTCATCCTCATCCTGTTGTTACCGTCTGGGGAACAGGCAAACCTACAAGAGAGTTTCTTTATGTGGAAGATGCCGCAGAAGGGATCCTTCTTGCAACTGAAAGATACAACAAGCCCGACCCTGTAAATCTTGGGGCAGGATTTGAGATATCAATAAAAGATTTAGTTGACTTGATTGCTAAACTTACAGGCTTCAAGGGTGAGATTATTTGGGATACAACAAAGCCTGATGGACAACCAAGAAGGATGCTTGATACATCTAAAGCAGAGAGGGAGTTCGGGTTTAGGGCAAAGACAAGTTTTGAGGAAGGGTTAAGAAAGACGGTAGAGTGGTATAGAAATAAGTTCCTTTTATAAATATAAAGGAGGTTTTGGCAAATGAAAGTAGTTATTCTTGCAGGAGGGTTTGGTACTCGTTTAAGCGAAGAAACAGAGATTAGACCTAAGCCAATGGTGGAAATCGGCAGACAGCCGATTCTGTGGCATATTATGAAAAATTATGCGGCATACGGTTATAAAGAGTTCATTATTGCTCTGGGGTACAAAGCAGAGATTATTAAGGACTACTTTCTCAAATATTACTATCTGCGTAACATCTTTAGTATTCGTCTATCAAATGGCAATGTGGATGTTCATGAGGGGGAAAGGGAAGATTGGCTCGTTCATCTCATTGATACAGGATTTGAGACCCAAACAGGGGGGCGTATCAAGCGGCTGGCCTCTTGGATTGGTAATGAGACATTCATGATGACCTATGGTGATGGTGTAGCAAATATCAACATCCAGGATTTAGTTGCTTTTCATCGCAGACATGGTAAATTGGCAACAGTTACAGCAGTCCGTCCACCAGCACGCTTTGGTGGGCTAAGTTTTGAGGGAAACTTGGTCGCCAAATTTGTTGAGAAGCCACAGATCGGTGAAGGCTGGATTAATGGAGGTTTCTTTGTGTTAGAGCCAAAGGTGATAGACTATATTGAGGGAGATGAAACTCCATGGGAACGTGAACCTTTGGAGCGACTGGCTGAAGATGGACAACTAGTAGCCTATTGTCATGATGGATTTTGGCAGTGCATGGATACCCTGAGGGATGTCAGACTCTTGAACAGTTTATGGGAGAGTGGGAAGGCACCCTGGAAGGTTTGGTAAAGCCATATGGATAAAGCTTTTGAAGGCATTTATAAAGGAAGGAGAGTTTTTATCACTGGCCATACAGGGTTTAAGGGTGGGTGGCTTGCCTTGTGGCTGAAGGTTTTGGGGGCGGAGGTGCTGGGATATTCCTTGCAGCCTCCCAGTGTTCCGAGTTTTTTCGAAGCAGTGGACCTCGAATCCCTGATAGATCATCATGTCATAGGTGATGTCAGGGATGGGGATAAGCTTGCCTCGGTTATGAAGGAGTTTAGACCCGAATTTGTTTTCCACCTCGCTGCCCAGCCCATTGTAAGGCTCTCCTATAAAGAACCCAGACTAACTTATGAAACCAATGTATTGGGTACGGTTAATTTATTTGAAGCTATAAGAAATATAGATACTGTAAGGGTTGTGATAAATGTGACCAGTGATAAGTGCTATGAGAATAAAGAATGGGTGTATGGATACAGAGAAGTGGATCCCATGGGAGGGTACGACCCCTACAGTTCGAGCAAAGGCTGTTCGGAGCTGGTCACGGCTGCTTACAGGAATTCCTTCTTCCGGGAGAACGGCGTGGCCCTCTCTTCAGTAAGGGCGGGTAATGTCATAGGTGGTGGGGATTGGGGAGAAGATAGAATCATACCAGACTGTGTAAGGGCTTTATCTGAAGGAAGAACAATTATTATTCGTAACCCACAAGCAACGAGACCCTGGCAGTATATCCTGGAACCTTTATCGGGTTATTTGTGGCTTGGGGCTTTGATGTATCAGTGTGGAATTAGATATAGTGAGGCGTGGAATTTCGGTCCAGATGAAGATGATATACTTACCGTAGAGAAGCTTGCTGGTTTAATTATAAAACATTGGGGAGGAGGAAGTTATTCTCTGGATACCTCCAACCATCCACATGAGGCTACCCTATTGAAGCTTGATTGCAGTAAGGCACATGCTATTTTAAAATGGCAACCCGTCTATAATATTTATAGGGCGATTGAGGAGACCATTTATTGGCATAGAGAATATTATAATTTTAATGGTAAAGCTAATATGCATAAAACAACACTCCATCAGATTGAAAGATACATTAAAGAAGCAAAAGAAAAAGGGATTCTCTGGAGTATAGATTGATAAAAAATATCATTATGGAGGACAAGATGAGAGCAATTAGAAGAATAAAAACAGTGGGCAAAAAGGGTAAATTGATCATTGAAGTACCAGAAGAATTTGGAAGTAAAGTTGAGGTTATAATATTGCCAGTTCAACCAGAAGCGGAAGAATATCCTGATTGGACCGATGAAGAGTGGCAAAGATTTAGTCTTCAAAGTTTTATGAAGACTGAGGACGATAAAGATAAAGATGTGGACTGGGAGGATTTCTTCAATGTTAAAAAAGGGAATCAAACATAAAAAGGAATGCTTTGCGAGAGAAAAAACATTCAGAAAACATAGGAGGAGGATAGGTATGTTTGCGGTTAAGGGCATATATAAAGATGGGAAAATAGAACTTGTAGAGTCTTTACCTTCGGAGATAAAGGAAGCGGAGGTTTATATAGTTATCGTACCCAAAAAGGAATCTGATGAAGATTTTTTTAATTATAATCTTGATGACGTTAAAGAGAAAATAGCATGGGCAGTTACATCGGCAAATGCCGTATCAGAATGGAAAAATCCTGAGGAGGATGAAGTATGGAAATAAGAGAAGGCGATGTTATTCTCTCAAAGGTTGTCTTTACGGATTTATCCGAAATAAGAAAAAGATCTGTATTGGTTATAGATAGTATTTCCCCTTCAGATTTTCTTACCTTACCTATTACAACCTCAGATACAAAGGCTTTTTACATATCAATTGACAATGACAATTTTGAAGAGGGGGGCATACCAAAACCTTCTAAGGTTTTGATATCCAAGCCATATATCCTTGAGAAAAGCTTGTATATTAAGCACTATGGTAAGCTAAAGAGGAAGTCATTAGAAAATATCATCAGGATATTAATCAAAAGGCAGGTAGGGCTACACTACCGTCTATTCCATAAAACCAAGCCATTTGTTCCTGGTGAGACTTGCATTCCGTATGCGGGACGTGTGTATGACGAAAAAGAAATGACCACCCTGGTGGATTCATCTCTCGATTTCTGGCTTACAGCAGGAAGATTTGCTGACCAATTTGAAAAGGAATTTGCAAAGTTTCTTGGTGTTAAGCATTGTCTTCTTACTAATTCAGGCTCATCTGCTAATCTTTTAGCCATATCGTCTCTAACTTCTCCAAAGCTTGGTGAAAGGCGCCTGAAGCCAGGTGATGAAGTAATGACTGCTGCTTGTGCCTTTCCTACTACTGTGAATCCAATTATTCAGAATAATCTAATCCCTGTTTTTCTTGATGTGGATATTGGAACTTATAATATTCAGGCGGATAAAATTGAAGAAGCTTTATCAGAGAAAACTAAGGCCATCTTTTTAGCCCATACTCTCGGTAATCCATTTGATTTAGATAAAGTAATGGAATTAGCCGAAAAATATAACTTATGGGTTGTTGAAGACAACTGCGATGCTTTAGGCTCAAAATACAAGGGGAGATATACAGGGACATTCGGTCACATAGCCACCTTCTCTTTTTACCCTCCCCACCATATAGCAATGGGAGAGGGAGGGGCCCTGGTAACTAATGATGTAGAGCTCAAACGGCTAATCGAATCTTTCAGGGATTGGGGAAGAGACTGTTGGTGCGACCCTGGCAAAGACAATACCTGCGGAAAAAGATTCGGCTGGCAGCTTGGTGAACTCCCTTACGGTTATGACCATAAATACATATACTCCCATTTTGGCTATAACCTGAAAGTAACCGATATGCAGGCAGCAATAGGCGTTGCCCAACTTGATAAACTTCCCATGTTTATAGAAACTCGGATAAAAAATTTCCACGCTCTGTATGAAGGGCTAAGGGATCTTGAGGAGTTTTTTATACTCCCAGTTATCCCTGAAAAAGCCGATCCTTCTCCATTTGGCTTTGTCCTTACTGTGAGAGATGGTGCACCTTTTACAAGGGCTCAGATTATTACCTACCTTGAGGAGAAAGGCATTCAGACGAGGATGGTTTTTGCCGGGAACATGGTCAGGCAGCCGTCTATGGAAGGTGCGATATACAGGCAAATAGGAGATTTGAAGAATACGGACAAAGTTATGAACGATACCTTCTGGGTAGGGGTTTACCCTGGGCTCACCGAGGAGATGATAAGTTTCATGATTGAGAAGATAAGAGGGTTTGTGAGAGGCAAAACATGAAGATTGTTTTCTTAGGCACTAACGGCTGGTATGATACTTCTACAGGGAATACCATATGTATTCTGATTGATACGAGTGAATACCACATCATTCTTGATGCAGGCAATGGTTTTCATAAGATAGATAGATATATCAACGATGAAAAACCAATTTACCTCTTTTTAAGCCATTTCCATCTTGAACACATTATTGGGTTACATATCTTAAATAAATTCAATTTTACGCAGGGCGTTAAAATTTGTGGGCAAAAAGGCACAAAAGATATTCTGAATATTATAATTAACCAACCTTATACCATGCCACTTAGTGGTCTCTCATATAGCACAGAGATTATTGAATTGCCTGAAGAAAGAGAGAAGCTGCCATTTTATGTAGATTCTAAACCCCTTCTACATTCATCATTAACACTGGGATTCAGAATCGAAATAGATGGAAAGGTTATTGCGTATTGTCCCGATACCGGTTATTGTGAAAATGCGGTCGAACTCGCGAGACATGCAGACTTGCTTATCGCAGAGTGCGCATACAAAAGCGGACAATCCATCGCAAAATGGCTACATCTAAATCCCGATGATGCTGCAAGGATTGCTGTTGAGGCAAGAGCAAAAAGATTAGCCCTTACGCATTTTGATGCAAGTATTTATCGGACAGTAGAGGAAAGAAAAGAAGCAGAAAAACAAGGACAGAAGGTGTTTGAAAATACATTTGCAGCCATGGATGATATACAGATTGAGATATAGCCCCTCACTAACATGTTAAACGGCAAAAGGATTCTGATTACTGGTGCAACAGGATTTATTGGTGCTAACCTTGTTCATCGATTTTTAAATACAGGCGCGGAAATTCATATTTTTACCCGCCCGACATCCAACAAATGGAGAATAAGGAATATTCTAAACGATGTGAATGAACATTCTGTTGATTTATTGAATTATGATAAATTAAAAACGGTTATTTCAAGTATTAAACCCCACATCATATTTCATACAGCTATTTATGGCGGCTATGCGTTTCAAAATGACACTAATAAGATTCTGGAAACTAACTTTATGGGGACTGTCAATTTAATAAATGCCTGCACAAAAATAGAGTTTGAACTTTTTGTAAATACCGGTTCATCCTCGGAATATGGAGTAAAATCCAAGCCTATGCGAGAAAGTGACTTATTGTGCCCTATAAATGATTATGGAGTTTCCAAGGCGGCAGCCACCTTATATTGCCAGTCAGTTGCCAGAAAAGAAAAAAGGGAAATAGTTACTTTACGGTTGTTCTCGCCTTATGGATATTATGAAGAGCCAACTCGGTTAATTCCTTCAGTAATAAAATCCTGTTTATTAGGTGAGAATCCTAAGCTTACATCGCCTGATTCTGTAAGGGATTTCAATTTTGTTGAGGATGTAATAGATGCTTATATGCAAGTACTTGGCATACCTGATATTTCTGGAGAGATATTCAATATTGCATGTGGAGAACAACATTCTGTTGATGAGGTAGTGAATTTGATAATCAAATTGACAGGAAACAAAGTTATACCACAATGGGGGAATCTATCTAACCCGAGGACTGAACCAAGTATGTGGGTAGCAGATATTTCTAAAGCAAAAAAAACTTTGAACTGGCAACCAAGATACAGTTTAGAAGAGGGATTAAAGAAAACAGTGAATTGGTTTGAAAAAAATATTGGAGATAGTGTAACATGAATTATGCAAATTCAAAAAAGGGTATAATTCTCAATGGATT
>DYHX01000019.1 GCA_020723925.1 Nitrospira japonica
AACCCATATCTAACCATTACCTATTTTTGCCTTGACACCTTTATAGGATGTCTTTTGTGTTAATAATCTATACTTTAGCATATTATACGAGGATGATAGTAATTGTTTTTTTTGCATAACGATTACTATACCATGCAGGTATTTTTCTCATCCATGGACATGATAATATCACATTCGGCAACTCTTGAAAAGAAAAAAATCCCTTAAAAACAAAAAGAATTAAATTATTATTCATGGCATTTTATGGTAATATGGATAAAAAGTAAGGCTGGTAAAATATGGGAAAATTGACGAAAGACATGAATGAGATACTTCCAGACTTCCAGAAGTTCCTTCTTGATCGCAGCATGGCTTCTGAGAAAAACGTACCTTTTTTAGCCTATTGGGTTAGCCGATATCTAACCTTTGCCCGGAAACGGGATATTTCTACTGATGATTATCAAGAAGCAGCAGTAATCGAGTCCCTTAATATGTTGCGGGCAGATGAAAAGATACTCGATTGGCAGCCCCGGCAGGCAGACGATGCGATCAAACTCTATTATTTCCACTATCTTGGGAAATCGGGAGCAGAGCTCTCTCCTTCCATGACAGCCGATGATGTGCCGCTAACAATTAAAGAGGTCAGACGGCTGATTAGATTGCGACATTACTCCTACAGCACGGAGCGCACATATCTCCAATGGGTAGAACGTTTTTTCTCCTATGCACTCACAGGGGAAAAGAGGCTCGCGGATTTGACCTCGACGGAGTTCAGGGACTTTCTCAGCCATCTTGCCATGAAGCAGAGGGTCTCAGCCTCGACGCAGAATCAGGCATTCAACGCTATCCTTTTTTTGTTCCGTCATGTGCTCGGCAAGGATGTCGGCGATATGGGCAATACGGTACGCGCCAAGAGGGGACTGAGACTTCCGGTAGTGTTCACAGTGGACGAGGTGAGGCAACTTTTCTCTCAGATGAGCGGGACATATCTTCTTATGGCTGAACTGCTCTACGGCGCAGGCCTCCGCCTGATGGAGCTTGCGCGTCTGCGCGTGAAAGATATCGACTTTGACGCGAATACTCTATTCGTGCGAAGCGGGAAGGGTGATAAGGATCGTTCGACCGTGCTTCCATCTGTGGTCAAGGAACGGCTCCAGGAGCACCTGAAGGGAGTAAAAGAGCTGCATGAAAAAGATCTGACTGCCGGATATGGAGAAGTTCATCTCCCCAATGCGCTTGGACGCAAGTATCCGAATGCCGGCAAAGAATGGGCCTGGCAGTATGTCTTCCCTTCTTCCAAGATTTCGGTTGATCCAAGGAATGGCAGGGTAGGTCGGCACCATATCAGTGACACCCCAATTCAGGAGGCAGTCAAGAATGCTTTAAGAAAAGCCGGCATACCAAAGCACGCTTCGGTTCATACATTGCGCCACAGTTTTGCAACGCATTTACTTCAGAACGGCGTGAACATCAGAGAGGTGCAGAGCCTGCTTGGCCACAAGAATGTTGAGACGACCATGATATATACCCATGTCCTGCGGGATATGAAAAACGCACCGCAGAGCCCGCTTGATGCGCTTTATGGAAAACAGCAATGAAAGGATGTCTACTGGGTAATCTATATATCCACGTTGCTGCGAAAAACATCCTCGGGTGAGGAGTCCGCTGGACAAATGACCTCCTGTAAATTGCCCTTTTTTGACGGACTCAACGAATCCCAGAAAAAAGCTGTAATGCATGCCGAGGGTCCTGCGCTGATTGTAGCAGGACCAGGGACAGGAAAGACCTTAACCATTGTCCGCAGAATCGCATATCTCATTAATCAGGGCGTTAATCCTGAAAATATTTTAGCTGTGACCTTTACCAACAGGGCTGCAAAAGAAATGAAGGAGAGGACAGATGCCCTTTTAGGAAAAGATTCGGGAAAGATTTTTATCGGCACGTTTCACCTCCTTGGCCTCAGAATTATAAGAGATGCCTTATCCAGCAGTTTCGTAATTTATAACAGGGACGAACAGATAAATCTCATTAAACCATTAACGCAGGATTCTGTTACAAAGGCCCAGCAGGCGGCTGAGAAAATATCCAGAATAAAGAATTTCCTTGAAGATGCGGACAACGGAATAAAAGGGATTTATGAAGAATACCAGTCTGCATTAATAAAAAATTCTGCCCTTGATTTTGACGACCTTATCCTCAAACCCATAGATATACTCAGTAACATCGAAGTGGCAGAAAATTACAGAGATACATTCAGATATATAATGGTGGATGAATATCAGGACATAAATCCAGCCCAGTATAAGTTGTTAACACTTCTATCTCACACTAAAGGCAACCTCTGTGCCATTGGAGATTCAGATCAGGCAATCTATGCCTTCAGGGGTGCTGATGTAAGCAACTTCCTGAATTTTGAAAAGGATTTCAGAGATGCAAAGACAATCACCCTCACAGAGAATTATAGGTCAACGGCTGTAATACTCAATGCCTCAAATATCCTGATAAGAAATAATCTGAAAAGAATAGACAAAATACTCAAAGCAACAAGAGAAAAGGGGACACACATCACTGTTGTCTCAGTGCCTGATGAGAAGGCAGAAGGAGAGATAATCGTGAGGGAGGTAGAAGAAAGAATGGGCGGAACAAGCCACTATCAACTCATAAGGGGGACTCTGTCCCCCTTATGGAATCCCCCTGAAGAGTGCTCCTATAACTTTTCCGATTTTGCTGTAATCTTCAGGACAAATGCTCAGGCAAGGACAATAGAAGAGGCATTTATTACATCGGGAATTCCTTACCAGATGATAGGAGCCAAACATATCTTAAAAAGAAGTGAAATAACCGATACCCTCTCGTATCTCAAAACTATAGTAAACCCGAAGGACAATCTAAGTCTTGGTAAAGTGAGTACCATATCACCAAAAGGATTAAACGGTGCGGCTCTGGAAAGATTTATGGATTTAAAAGATAGATTACCCCTCGATGAATTCCTGGAAGTGGTATTAGAGGAATCAGGTCTCAGGACATATTACAAAGATAGGGAAGATAATTTTATGCTGCTTGAAAATATTGCCACTGCATATCGTGATATGGAGCCATCAGAGGCAATCATCAGCTTTATCAATGAGCTAAGCCTCTTAACACCTGCAGATGCCTATGACTCAAGGGCAGATGCTGTTACATTAATGACCCTCCACATGGCAAAGGGCCTTGAGTTTAAGGTTGTATTCATCACAGGCGTTGAGGATGGCCTAATCCCTTACACCATTAAAAAAGATGGCGTTGACATCGAGGAAGAAAGAAGACTGTTTTATGTGGGCATGACAAGGGCAAAGGATGAACTTTTCCTTATACATGCGAGGAATAGGTTTTTGTATGGACAGAGACTTGCTCAAGAATCATCGCCTTTTCTCAGAGAAATTCCCGAGGAGTTTATAGAACACAGGTTTATTCGTGATAGAATAAAGAATCTAAAAAAGGATAGCCAGATAGGACTGTTTTGAACTCACTCAAAAATCACATACCTCTTTATCTTTTCAAGCCTTTTTCCTTTTATCCCTAAATCTTCAAGGCGGGGAATCCTTCTTTCCCTGCGAATCTTCAGAATTTTCGCGACCGTATCCAGCCCCAATCCCGGCACCCTCAGCAATGCCTCTCTGTCTGAGGTATTAATCCTGACAGGATAAAATTCCGGATGGCTGTCTGCCCAAGTTTGCTTAGGGTCTTTATCCAGTCTCAAATTGCCTGATTTGTCGAGAATGACATCTTCATTCTTAAAGCCGTATCTGCGGATAAGGTAATCTGCCTGATATAAACGGTGCTCTCGCATGAATATATTATCAGGACTCTTCAGCATTTGCCTTTCTCCCGGAATGTCAGGATGGCCGAGCCCTTTCTGATATGCAGAGAAATAGACACGCTGGAATTTTAAGCGGTCATACAAATTGAACATGTATTGTATGATTTCAGAGTCGGTCTCATCCGAAGCTCCAACAATAAACTGTGTGGTGCATTTAACCCTTGAATGCCTCATGCCCTGACCTGTAAGTTTTGACATGAGTTTCAGTGGACGGATGATGTCATTCATATAATCCTTTTTATTGGAAAGAACTTCAAATCGTTTCCTTCCTGGTGTCTCGATATTAAGCGACACTGCACTCGCCAGAGAGATTGAATCCTCAATGGCTACATCTGATGCTCCGGGAATAACTTTAAGATGGATGTATCCTCTATAATTATGTTTGTATCTTAGCATACGGGCAACGGCATTGATTCTATCCATTGCATGGTCTGGATTGCCGATAACACCCGAACTCAAGAAGAGGCCAAATACCTTCTTTCTCCTCAGGTATTCCATAAATACATTCGCCACCTCCTCTGGCTGGAGCGTGCAGCGCTGCACATCAGTATCAGAGCGCAGAGGACAGTATTTGCAGTCGTTTTTACATGCATTGGAAAGAAGGGTTTTCAGGAGTATGGAGTAACCTCCCTGAGGCAGTGCAACAGGATAAAGCCATTTACCGTCCAGACCTCTCCTCCTGCGGTCGTCCTTACCGGTTCCGCATGCGCAGGCAAGGTCATACTGTGAGTCTTCAGACAGTATCTTGAGTTTTTCGATGGTGTCCATACCGAATTACTTTCAAAAAGTAAAACAGACGAATAGAATTTTCCTGAAAATTCTCTACTTTTCTCTGAGCAAATAGTCCCTGATTTCTTTGACAAAAGTTCTAAAGTCATTCAACCGTAGTTTATAAATTCCATAGGTAATGGAATCATCTACACCCTCGTACGCATGAATAAGAATATTCCTGAATCTTACCATAGACTTGAATATATCAAGGCTTTGCTCATCAATAATACCTTCCTTTGCAAGGATATCAAAACAGTCTGAATATGTCTCCGGTTCGCTTAAATCCAACCCGCTGACAAAATGCTTGCAAATGTCAATCATTTGTTCAATAGCAAGCTCGATACTCCTTTCAATGAATCTTTTTGTAACAACATTTTCTTTAAATTCTTCTATTGTGCCTATTTCTACGCCCCTTAATTCTCGTAGAAATTCCTCAATTCGCCGCAATTTCTTTTCAACTAATGGCTTATCTATCATAAACATTCATTCCCGCTACATATTTGTACTCATCATAATCAGAAATGGTCTTTTCTCTGAATCGTCTGTACCTCTCCCTGTCCTTGATAATCAGTTCAATTTTGTGTTTCATAATCTGATGCCTAAGGAAAGCAGATGCCGTGTTTAAAACAACAACATCAACATCCTTACCTACAAGTTCCGAGAGGGTATTTATGAGATGAAGCAAATCCATGCCTTCAGGCGGCTGCTCAAAATAAATGGCTATATCAAGGTCGCTGCCCTTTCTCAGTTTTCCTGTTACAGCCGAGCCAAAAATAAAGGCAAAGATGACATTGGGATCATTGCCAAGATAATCTTTCAGTTTTTGAGTTATATCAATAAATTCTTTCATATCTTTATGAAAATTATAGCATATATGTTAAATTACTCTATGAACCTGACCACAGACCTAAAAACCTTCTGCGTGTCCAAAGGTGCCGACCTCGTGGGAATCGCCGACCTTGCACCGTTCAAACATGGTTGGATAGTTCTGCCGCAGAATCTCTTAGAGCCTTACACCTGTGCAATTTCAATTGCACTGCATGTTGATGACGAGATAATCAATGCCATCTCCGATGGCCCTACTCCTGAATATGCACAGCATTATAGGAGTGTTAATGCCTCTTTGGACAAGATCACTTCCCAGTTGGTTCAATGGATTGTTGGCAAAGGATTTAATGCCCAGGCGATTCCGGCGTCCCATATAGTGGATGATACTAATCTTATGGGAAATATCTCCCATAAGGCAGTGGCAAGGATGGCTGGCATCGGATGGCAAGGGAAAGGCCTTCTCATCATAAGTCCTGATTACGGACCGAGAATCAGGCTTGCTACTGTATTAACCGATATGCTCCTCATCGCAGACCAGCCTTTAAAAAACAGATGCAGCAAATGCATGGAGTGCGCTAAGGCCTGTCCTGCATCTGCAATAAAGAATGTATCCACAGAAAGCCATTACGAAAGCAGGGATGAGGCGATTCATTTGGATAAATGTTATGACAGACTGTGTGAGTTCAAGACAAGGCCTGAAGTGGGCGCACTCATATGCGGTGTTTGCATAAAGGTTTGTCCATTTGGTAAAAAATCAAAAAAGGAGGTGACTTATGGCAAGGATTGGCATACTAACCTGCTCTAACGCACAGGACTTGGGCTGCTCCTCTGCAAGCTGTCTTGCTGATTTCAGGAAGCGCAGAGGGGCCTTTGCAGATTATCCAAAGAATGAGCCTATAGATTTGGTGGGAATCATTAATTGTCCGGGATGCCCTACGCTCACAGGCGCTGACAAACTGCTTCAGCGCATCAAGGCGCTTACTGAATTCAGGGTTAATGCCATTCATTTCACATATTGCATGAAGGCTCTCTGTCCGTTTAAGGAAAAATATAAGGCGGCATTAGAAAAAGAATTCCAGAATATTAAGATTGTGATAGGCACGCATCAGGAAAATATCACTCCTGAAGAGTACCGCGAAAGGGTGAAGAATTTATTTAACCAGCCTATGAAGACAATGATTGACCTTATTTTAAACAGGGATAAATAGGAGAAATAAACATGAAAAACTACGACAATTTTTTCTTGACATTTTGTTTTGAAAAGTGTATAAGTAAATTATAATATACTTAAGGAGCAGAGCAGTGAAAATTGAAGCAGAGTCTTTCAAAGTCCTTTCAGTGGAAACGAGAATAAAAATTATTGAATTGCTAAAGACAGGCCCTCTTTCTGTGAATACAATAGCCGGGGCATTAGGGATTAGCCAGTCTGCTGTCTCGCAGCATCTCCGTTTGTTAAAACAGGCGGGATTGGTTGCTGATGAAAGAAGAGGCTATCATATCTACTATTCACTAAACAAGGATAAACTGGACAGATACCAGCAGGAACTGATAAAGGTCTGCACCTGCGGTTGTGAACTCGGCAAAAGAAAAAAAATCTCGGAGACAAAAGAGGCTTTATTGGAATATAAAAAGAGGCTTGAGAAAGAAATAAAAGCGGTGGAAAAAAGAATAAAGGAGATTGGAAAAGAGGAGGAGTAATTTATTTTTTATTCGCAAAATATAAGTATATACTAATAAACTTATTCAAAGAGTTGGGCATGTAATGGCCAAAAACAGATTGGAAGTAGAGGGAGCCGGAGAGAAAGAGAAGGGACTTCCGGGCAGAAGGGAGGTGAATTTTATGTGTCAATGTTGCGTTATAAGGACAGAGGAGGCTTGTGAATGTCCGCCAGCTTTCAAGAGGGTGGTTTTAACGAGAGAGGAAGAGATTAAAAAATTAAAGGAGTATAAGAGGTGTCTTGAGGCTGAGATAGCAGGGATAGAGGAGAAGATTATAGAGGCAAGCAAGAAAGGAGGTGAGTAAGCATGTCTGATACCAAAAAAGATAGCAAGAAGGTAAAAGCATTAAGCGCCATCGTGCGTGACAGCAAGACATCTAATTGTGGATGCGGCTGCGGTTGTGCGCCTGAAATCAAGAAGAAGTAGTGAACTTAGAGGGGAGGCAAACCCTCCCCTTTGAGAAAAATTTTTCTTGACATGGAAATGAAAACTATCTATACTTCAAACATGTTTAATCTGCTTATAGCAAATAGGCTCCTTAATAAAACAGCATGGCATTTAAATGCCGTGGCTGGAGGGGGATTCTATTAGCTTTTAGCGGAAGATAAGCAGAAAAACTCAAAGGCCACGGAAACAAACTCCGTGGCCTTTTTATTTTGCCACTTTATTTTGGAGGTGCATTATGAAATGGGATGCCGGAATGTACGATGCCACACACTCGCCGCAGACCGATGTGGGCAGAGAACTTATTGCCATGGCCTGTGTAAAGGCAGACGACTCAATATTGGACATCGGCTGCGGTACAGGAACACTTACAATCGAACTTGCGCGCCTGGCGCACAAAGGGAAAGTCGTCGGAATAGATCCGTCCATCGAGATGCTTGGAAGGGCAAGAGAAAAGGCTCTGTCTGCAGGCAATATCGCTCTGATGAACATCCCGGCGCAGAAGCTCGATTTTAAAGAGGAGTTCGATCTCGTATACTCCAATTCTGCACTCCAATGGATAAAAGAGCATGAGGATGTAATAGCACGTGCATATATGACATTGAAGCCAAACGGGAGAGTTGCAATTCAAATGCCTGCAAAGGATTTTTGCTGGGAATTAATGGAAAACATCAACAGTGCGATAGCCTTCCTCGGTCTTGAATCAAAATATAAAAAGATGGAATCGCCATGGCGGTTTCCGATAAAGGAAGAGTTCGCTGGCTTTCTTAAAGACGCAGGGTTTGTAAACATAAATGCCTTTTATAAAGACTACACGCTTGTATTTGAAGGCATCAATGATGTGCTTGAGTGGGGCGTGTCTGCTGCGCTAAGACCGTATCTGGCGCTATTGAACGAAAAGAAGCAGGAGCGATTTAAATATGCATTTGCAATGGGCTTTGAGAACTACAGGACGGAAAAGGGCATAGAGTTTAGTTTTAGAAGGCTCTTTGCATTTGCGGAGAAAAAATAAAGGAGGAAAATACATGCGTAAGAGCAAAAAGGAAATCAAAGATAAAATTGTTATTGTCGAATTGCTTAATACATGCCATATCGGCAGGCTCGGAACTATCGGCAAGGATGGCTACCCGATGGTGAAGCCTCTGAACTTTGCCTACCATGATGGAAAGATTTATTTTCACACGGCAAAGGAAGGGGAGAAAATTGAAGATATTAAAAGGGATAAAAGGGTCTGCTTTGAGGTTGATCTGCCTATAGCATATGTCAAAGGCAACGAGAATCCATGCAGGGCTGAATACCTTTACCGAAGCGTAATAATAAAAGGCAGGGCTTATATTGTTGAAGATAGAGATGAGCAAATTTTTGCCCTGAGATGTTTGATGAAAAAATATCAGCCTGAAGGAGGCTATGGAGATTTCCTTGAGGAAAAACTACAAATAACAGGCATTGTCAGGATAGATATTGAGGAGATGGTGGGCAAAGAAGACCTCGGCAAGGACAAGCTGCAAGAAGCTGTATTAAAGGCATTGGAGGATAAGGTGCAATTACCAATGGTCCTTAATAGGGAATAAAAAGACATGCCGGACAATAATCGTTTAGATATAGATAGAATAGCATTCCTCGGGCGAACTTATTCCGAATACATGAGCATGTTTGGCCTTGATGAAAAACTATTGCAGCAAGGGCGTGTTCTCGACTGTCCTGCCGGTGCATCATCATTTGCAGCAGAAGCGCATCGAATGGGCCTTGATGTCATTGCGTGTGATATTTTATATAACCTTACCGCTGATGAGCTTATTAAGAAAGGCAAAGAGGACATAGGGCATGTCTTTGAGAAGTTTGATGAGGTAAATCATCTTTATGTATGGAAATATTACAAAGATAAAGATGAGGTTATGGCATTGAGAAGTAAGGCTTTTGAAATATTTGTAAATGATTTCCCCGTCGGCTCAAAAGAAGGGCGGTATGTTCAGGCAGAGATGCCACATCTGCCTTTTTCCGACAGGACATTTTCGCTTGTGCTTTCAAGTAATTTTTTATTTCTGTATGGTGACAGGCTGGATTTGGATTTCCATAAGGCTTGTATAAAAGAACTCATCAGGGTATGCACTGGAGAGGTTAGAATATTTCCTCTGGTCGGCCTTGATGCAAAGCCTTATCCTTATTTAGATGATATATTGTCATTTCTTAATTTTGATGGTATAAAGGTGGAGATAGTGGAAGTGCACTTTGAATTTCAGAGAGGGTCGAATATGGTGATGAAAATTAAAAGAAGGAATTTTGTATGAAGCAGTCAAGTATCAGAATACGACCAGCTTCTCCAGATGATAAGCCTTTTATTAAAAAGCATATCGAAAAATTCCGATTAGATGATGAAGATTTAAACTATCATCAATTTGTTGTAGCAGTAGAAGGTGAAAAGATTATAGGTTTTGGGAGGATCAGGCCGCATAAAAAAATTTATGAACTCGGCTGTGTTGGAGTTATTGAAAACAAAAGAAACCAGGGAATCGGGAAGAAGATTGCTGAGCATCTGATAAATGTCTTTCCATCCGATGATGTCTATATCACAACCGATTTGCCTGAGTATTTCGAAAGATTAGGTTTCAAGAGGATTGGATCAGGACCAAAAGAGCTCGTGGAGAAGCTCAAAAGAGTCTGCAAAATAAAATGCCGTGAAGGAGCTATTGTGATGCTTTATAGAAAACCAGTTAATGATACGATTAAGAAGGAGGTTTAAAGATGGTTACTTGTTATTTGCGTTATATTATTGACCCCTACAAAATTGAAGATTTTGAGAAGTATGCCAAAATGTGGATACCGCTGGTAAATAAGCTTGGCGGGAAACATCATGGCAACTTCCTGCCTTACGAAGGTGCAAATAACATTGCTTTAGCATTATTCAGTTTTCCAAGTCTATCAGCTTACGAAGAATATCGGAAAAAGATTAAAACTGATTCTGATTGTCAGGCAGCCTTTGCCTTTGCAGAGAAAACAAGGTGCATCATAAGTTATGAACGAAGCTTCATGCGTCCTGTTTTTGAATAGCAATATTTGAGATTAATTTTATACACATTCTGAGTATGGAGGGTATATGAATTTTTTCAGAGAATCGGATTTAAAGGCAAAACAAGTCCTTGAGGGCATTACACTCAGGGCTGTCTCTGGCGATAAGACCATGATGACATTCTTTGAATTTGAGCCCAATGCGGTGATTCCTACACATAGACATCCTCACGAACAGATAACATATATAATTGAAGGAGAGATGGAGTTTACTGTTGAGGGAGAAACAAGAGTTTTGAAAAAAGGTGATGGTGTTGTAATTTCATCAAATCAAGAACACAGTGCAAAAGTTTTGGACAAACCCACAAAGGCAGTGGATGCATGGTATCCTATAAGGGAGGATTATATATAAAATTGAAAAATGCTACTCTAATACAGACAAGTTAGACTAATGCTATTCGTAGCACTTTTGTTTCTGATGCCTTTGATTCCATCAACTTCAGAGGCTTTTAAAATGGATAACATAAAATCAAACCTCATTGCAACAGTCAAATATCTTTCTCACGACATAGGTGAGAGGAGCTATCTCGATGTTAAAAAACTTAACATGGCTGCTGACTACATAGAAAACAAATTCCGTTCATATGGCTGCGCAGTAAAAAGGCAGGCATTCACCTATGAAGGCAATACATACTACAACATAATAGCAGAAGTAAAAGGTGCTAAAGATACAAAGGACGGGATACTTGTTATCGGCGCACACTATGACACTGTCGTAGGTTCGCCCGGTGCAGACGACAATGGAAGCGGTGTTGCAGGTCTTCTTGAGCTGGCAAGGCTTACTGCATTAAAGCCGCTAAAAAGGACAGTCCGTTTTGTTGCCTTCAGTCTGGAAGAGCCTCCAGTTTTTATGACAAGCCGGATGGGAAGTTACGTATATGCAAAGAGCCTTAAAGAAGAAGACACAGATGTCTATGGGATGATTTCCCTTGAAATGCTCGGCTATTTCTGTGACATCAAAGGCTGTCAATATTATCCGCTTTCCATTTTCAGGTGGCTTTATCCAGACAGAGGTAATTTTATTGCATTTGTGGGGAATATCTCATCAAAGTCATTCACAAAGAAAATTAAGAATTCTTTTAAGGCTGTATCTTCCCTACCTGTGGAATCCCTGAACACTGTCTCACTTGTCCCAGGAGTGGACTTCTCAGATCACCGAAGTTTCTGGAAATTCGGTTACCCTGCGTTCATGGTTACTGATACCGCGTTCTATAGAAACCCGAACTATCATGGGCCTGGAGATACCGCCTCACCTCTGGATTATGAAAGAATGGCTGAACTTGTGATGGGATTGTATAAGGCCTTACATAAGATTTGTGGGTTAATAAGGGAAGGTCAGGGGAGTGAAGATTAGTGTTCTTTGTGGTTTCTATTCAAGATGGACCCAACAGCGATAGGGGAGGGAACCCTGAAAGCCTTGCCCTGGAAGGCATCGCTGAGGACAAACCTCTGCTCTATGTCCCTTATAATCTCATGCCGGCTTTTACCCCATTTCGGTGCAATCAGCATATTGTCAGGGGCTGTTGCAAATAGCCGTTGAAGGACAATATCTGGAGAAAGCCTTTCAATGAAATCAACAATAAAGTCCAGATACTCCTCATATTCAAACACATGAAATGGATTTTTCTTGTATGCGGTTTCAAGTGGAGTATCCTTTATTATCTGGAGCTGGTGGATTTTTAAGGAATCTAATTGCAGTCCTGAAATCTCATCAGCCATGGCCAGCATCTCATCCCTCGTCTCTGTCGGGAACCCCACTATTACATGTGCACCTGTTAAGATGTCCCTCGCCTTTGTCATTGCAATGGCATTTAGAAATGTCTTATAGTCGTGCCCTCTCTTTATAAACTCGAGGGTTTTGTCATAGATGGACTGCAACCCGTATTCCACAAGGATAAAATGGCTTGATGCCATAGACTCAAGGAGGTTGAGTTTTTCAGCGTCTATACAGTCAGGCCTTGTGCCGATAGCGAGGCCGATAACTGATGGCTCCTCGATGGCTTCTTTATAGAGGCGTTCAAGTTCCTCAACATGGGCATATGTATTTGTATATGGCTGGAAATATGCAAGGAACTTCTCAGCCCCATATCTCCCGTTCAGATAGCTGATACCGTTTCTTATCTGTTCTCTTACTGACAGTATAGGCCTGCAGGGACTCGGCCTGAAACTGTCATTGTTACAGTAGATGCAGCCAGATACACCAAGGGTTCCATCCCTGTTCGGGCAGGTGAACCCTGCATCGACGTTTACTTTGTAGACGATTGTCCCAAACTTTTCCCTTACATAAGCGCCGAATGCGTTATATCTCTGAGTCATATTCAATTATTTCTTTTCGGTGGCAGTTCTGTCAATCAGCCTCAATCTCTTCCAGATCTCCTCCCAGTCCTTCACTTCCTCCGCTCCTTCGACCTCCTCAAAACTGAAGGCTCGTGGTTTAAGTTCTTTTGCCGATTCTATTACAGGCTGGCTACCTATGATAGCCTTGATCTTCAGCCCCTTCTCGGTTATCTCATTAAATATCGCTCCCTGTCGCCATGGAATTACTGGTGCACCTATGAATTCATTTTTCTTGAGCCATTCCTTAATGGCCCTTACACTAAATATTCCTGTATGGAGATACACAAGCGGAAATCTTTTTGAAATCTCCTCAATTGCCTTCTGGCTTCCCTTTCTCGGCTCTTTTGAAAATGGTTCTCCCAATAAACTTCCTTCAACATCAATAAAGACAATCCTATCCCCTTCCTTAAGAGACATCAGGAGTCCGTTATTCTCATCCCTGCCTGATCTAACAGCGATCTTATATAAACCTGTCTTTGCTGGAATGAATTGTTTGAATGCAAAGCCATCGCCACCTGAGAGGGTCTTCCCTATGGATTTCCCATTAACAGAGAATTCAACAATCTCACCGCCCCTGCTGAAGAGCTTTCCCTAAGGGCAAATGCATCGTGGAATACTACTTCTGCATGAGCATCGATGGATATAAAGGCAAGCGCATAGAAAATAAGGAGGAATCTACGCCTCAAACATCCCTCTCTCTAAGATGAATTCTACCTTTACTTTCGAGACCCTTCTCCCCACCATCTCAATAACTCTCAGCCTTTTGTCCTCAAGCTCGATAATATCACCTGTCTCAGGTATCTTCTGGAGGGTTGTAATTACAAAACCTCCGAGAGTCTCATATTCAGGAGACTCCGGTATCTCAACTGCATAGTCTTCTTTTAGGTCTCTAATAGATATCGAGGCATCAACAAGAAGAGTGCCATCTTTCAAACGGATTACAGGACTCTCTATATCATACTCATCCCGTATTTCTCCTACGATCTCTTCAAGGAGGTCCTCTATCGTCACAAGGCCAGAGACGCTGCCGTATTCGTCTATCACTATTGCCATATGGACCCTCTTCCTCTGCATCTCCCTCAAGAGGCGGCTTATCTTCATGGTTTCTGGTATAAAAAGTGGCGGATGGAGTATCTTCCTTATGTCAACCACTCTGTGCATTGCCATTATATTGAAGATGTCCTTCTCATAAAGTATCCCTCTTATGTCATTGTAATCCTTGACATACACCGGATATCTCGAAAACTGGTCTTCTGCAATCATGGATATAATCTCCTCCGTCGGCTTGTTCATGTCAATGGCAACCACCTTTGAAACAGGCACCATGACCTCATTTACAGATATGTCGGTGAATTCGAAAATGCTGTGTATGAGTTCCTGTTCAGCAGGCTCAAATATTCCTCGCTCTTTGCCTTCCCTGATCAGAAGCTTTATCTCTTCTTCTGAGATATATGCCCGCTGTGTAAATGCCTTTCTGCCAAATGGCCTGAGGATTATATTTGTACTCGTGGTAAGCATACTCACAAATACCGAAGAAATCCTTGACAGTGCGTATATGGGTTTTGCAACCCAGAGACCAACCCTTTCGGGGTTCATAAGCGCTATGGATTTTGGAACGAGTTCTCCAAATATCAGAGAAAGGTAGGAGATTGCTGCCACCACCAGACCAATTGCGATCGCCTCGCTTGAGACAGAGATTGCCCTTACAGGTATTTCCTTTAATACAGGTTTAATGATCTCAACCGCTGCAGCACCACCTATTGCTGATGCAAGGGCGCCAAGAACAGTAACGCCTATCTGTACAGTTGCGAGGAATCTGTCAGGTTCCTGCTGGAGCTTGCTGAGTATCTGGGCATTTTTGTTACCGCTTTCTACGAGTTGACTGATCTTTGTCTTCCTCGCGGTAACAACAGCGATCTCCGCCCCTGCAAAAAAACCGTTTAAGAGAATAAAAATAAATATCAGTAAGAACTCAACCCACATTTTATTTTATATCATATTTAACCACGAATAACACTAATTGTCACTAATGAAAAGTTATAAGCTACAAGTAAAAAGTAAACAAAGCAACAGAGCAACTTTCAACTATCATGAAGTGTTACTGGGTCTCCCCAAATAGTTCCTCTTCCTGCTTGTTCTTCATCCTTTTCACAAGCTCCTGGTATGACTGGGAGCGGATAATCTTGTTGAACTGTGTCCTGTAGTTGTTCACGAGGCTTACACCCTCGATCGCGACATCATATACCTCCCATTTATTGCTCTTCCTGAGGAGTCTGTATTCTATTGGTATCTCAATATTTCTTTTCGTCCTTATCTTTGTCTTAACCACTGCATATTCGCCCTCTATTATCTCGCCTGTATAGATAATTTCCTCATCAGTATAACCCTCTATCTTCTTTATGTATGACCTTTCAAGGAGGTCGCTGTATAGAGGTATAAATTCCTTCTTCTCATCTGGTGTCCTCTTCTGCCAGTGCATTGCCATCGACCTTTTTGCCATCTCTTCAAAGTCGAACCTGTCATCAACAAGTTTCCTTATCGCTGACCTTCTCTCCTTTGTCTTCTCAGGCTTTTTCAACTCCTTGTTCTTCAGCACATCGAGCACACTGTCAATCGTATGCCTCATCTGGTCTGCTGGTTCACCGGCAATTGCAGAGGCTGCCATGAGTGCCAGAAGTATCAGAGATATGCAGATATATAATCTTATTTCTCTCATCATGCCTCCTATTTAAGCTCCTTCAGGTCCGTGCCTGTTGCATATAAAAGGTTTGCAAAAGATAGTTTCTGATTATATATGGAGCGGAGGTGATTGGCCTTCATCCGTGCATAGGCAACTGCTGCATCTGCAACCTCCTTTGCCTCTCCTATGCCGAGGTCGAAGTTTGCCACTGCTGCAATCAGCCATTTCCTTGCATTCCTGTAAGCCTCCTCTGTTGCAGCGATATTCTTCTTTGCCTCCTCGATCTCAAGGTAGACCTTCCTCACCTGGAATGGGATGCCCTCGTCAGCAAACCTCTTCTTCTCAAGGAGTTTGTTGTGCTCTGCCTCTGCCTCCCTTACCTTCCCCTTTGTTATGCCAAAATCTACTGCCCACTTCACCCCGAGAAAGACCGCACCGTATGAATGGTTGAAGTAGTCGAATATGAATGGGTTTTCTATTCTGTCTCTGTTGGATGCCCCTGCGATGGAGCCTCTGAAGCCCAGAAATAACTGTGGATAGTAGTTGCTCTTCTCAACATCAACGAGGGCCTTTCTTGCAATTAATCCCTCTTTAAGCTGAATAAACTCAGGCCTGAACTCAACAGCCTCCATTATATATTTTCTTACATCATCAGGCAATCTTTCATCTGGTGATAATGTAGAATCAGCTATATCAAACTCGGTGCCACCTGGCAGCCCTATGCTTGTCATCAGTGCGTCCTTTGCAAGGGCAATGCCCTTTTCTGCTTCATTGAGGCTTTTGTCTGTCTCACCAAGGAATGCCTTGAGTTTATATAAATCAACCTCATCTGCCCATGGAGAACCTATCTGTAGCTGTTTTTCCACCTTTTCTATGGACCGGACAAGCTCATCCTTTATCTCAAGGACAAGGTTCTTCATGTCCTTTGCGAGTAGGAGGCCATAGTAGAGTTCTTTTGTTCTGAGTACTATGTCAGAAGACTTCCTGTTGACACCGGCCTTGCTCACGTTTATCCCCCTGTATGCTGCCTCCCTCAGACTGCTTATCTTGCCGAACGTATAGATTGGCTGGATGAGTGTTACCTCTGCATTTCCAAAAATCCCTGATATTACAGGTCTTGTTGAATCATCAGGTGATGACACCTGGTCTCCCCTTGCCCTTGGGGATGGGCCTGTTATAGCGAGAAACTCTATCTGCGGATACCTTGCTGCATCTGCCTGAATCTTCTTGGACTCATATACCTGCACATCATAGCGCGTCTCTTCTATCTCAGGGCTTATCTCGACGGCCTTCATTATGCATTGATTAAGGTCTAAAACAATCTTCTCCCATCCGCCAGAGGCGGATGGGAGAAAGAGAATGGTCAGGAGAGCAAATGTAAAAAGTCCTGCGGTGATAAATCTTTCCCTCATAGCTTCCTCCTATACCTTTCCAAATACATACTTTGAAACCAGTTCCTCTATATCAATCGCAGACTCTGTATCCCTTATCTTTCCTCCAGGTGGTATAACCCGCTCAGAGCCCCCTGGTGCTATCTGCACGTATTTTTCACCTATAAGTCCTTTTGTCTTTATCGATGCTATCGCATCTTCCTGAATCTTGACCGATGGATCAAGTTGCAAGGCAAGCAGTGCCGCATAGTTATTTAGCGAGACATTTGCAACCTTTCCTACCTCAACCCCTGCAATCTCAACAATAGCGCCTGGTTTAATCCCCCCTGCTTTTTCGAATTCAGCATATATCGTGTATCCGCTTCCACCAATAACCTCAAGCTTCCCGAGTTTTATTGATATGTAGGCAAGGGACATTATTCCTATCAGAAGAAAGAGGCCAACAGCCACCTCAAGGTCTAATTTTTTCATAATCACCCCCTAAAATAAAGATTCTATGGGCCCTTCTGCACTCCCATTTATAAACTGTCTCACTGCAGGGTTTGAAGAGTTCTTTATCGCATCAGGTGTTCCAACCTGTATTATAATGCCGTCGTGGAGCATCGCAACCCTGTCTGCAACCTCGAATATCTCTGGTATCTCGTGACTTATTATCACGCCTGTAAAGTCGTATTTTTTATGACTGTCTATTATCAGCCTGTGGATAGAGTTTGCGATTATAGGGTCAAGGCCTGTTGTGGGTTCATCAAAAAGCACTATGCTCGGCTCTGTCACAAGTGCCCGCGCAAGGGCAACCCTCTTTTTCATGCCACCGCTTATCTCAGCCGGGTATTTTCTTCCCATGCCTTTAAGCCCAACGTGTTCGAGGGCCTCCATGACCCGATCCTTTATTGTATTGTCGTCAAGTCTTGTCTTTTCTTTTAAAGGGAATGCAACATTCTGGTAGACAGTCAGCGAGTCAAAGAGCGCGCCGCCCTGGAAAAGGACCCCGAATTTCTCTCTTATCATATCGAGTTTCTTGCCGCTCAGTTTTGCAATGTCTTCGCCATCGATCAACACATTTCCGCTGTCGGGCTTGAGGAGGCCGATGAGGTGCTTCAAGAATACGCTCTTGCCGCTGCCGCTCTTTCCTATAACAGACATCACCTCCCCCTCTGAAATCTTTAAATTTACACCCCGCAGGACATCCAGACCATCAAATCTCTTTTCAAGGCCAATAACCTCTATCATTGTCTTCTCTTTCATAGCAAGACCGAGCCAAGGAAATAGTCCCATATAAGGACGAGGATAGATGACATAACAACAGCCTCTGTTGTCGCCTTGCTTACACCCTCTGCACCGTATCCTGTATAGAAGCCCTTATAGCAACAGACCCATGTTACTATTATCCCGAAGCTGAGGGATTTATATATGCCAATCATTATGTCTTCCATGTCAATAAAATTTTTCATCTCGTAGAAATAGGTGCCTGAGCTTATTCCGAGGAGCTTTACACCGACAAAATAACCTCCGTATATCCCGATGACATCGAATATCGCTGTAAGGAGAGGGAATACTATTATCCCTGCGAGTATGTTCGGTACTATTAGATACTTGATGGGGTTGAGTGCCATTGAAAAGAGCGCGTCTATCTGCTCCGAAATCCTCATTATCCCAATCTCGGCAGTCAATGCAGAGCCTGCCCTTCCTGTTACCATCAATGCAGATAAGACAGGGCCCAGTTCCCTTATAAGGCTGAGAGCAACTGCAGGGCCAAGCAGTGCCTCGGAGCCGAATTTCCTGAGCGTATAAAATACCTGCAGTCCGAGGACCATGCCTGTGAATGCCCCGGTGAGGAGTATCACCATCACTGACATTACACCAATGAACCGTATCTGCCTCAGGAGCAGCCTGTGTTTGAATGGCGGGATGAAGATCAGGTAAAGTGAATTCAGGAGGAAGATCGCCATGCTTCCCATTTCCTTCAAGATAGAAAGAGCCCATGAACCCAATGCTCTCAACATGGTTACCATAGATACTTCAGATTATCATAAGAGGACTGCCTTTAGAACAATATTTTTTATAGCACCCTTTTTCTCGATGGCTTTGATTTCATCGTTAATAGCTTTAATGAAGTTTTCTACTAAGGGCCTGGCCTAATTTTATATCCATTAGTAGTATGTGGTCAATAAGGAGTTTAAGGGGTGGTTGCTTTTAAGTCATTTTGGTTTTAAACTTACCATAATGAATGGTATTGCATTATGGATAACAGGGCTTCCGGGGAGCGGCAAGAGCACTGTCGCAGATGAGATAAAAAAGGCCCATCCAGAATTTGTTGTATTGAGGATGGACGATCTGAGAAAAGTCGTCACACCCGAGCCAACCTATTCCGAACCTGAAAGGGATATTGTCTATCGTTCACTTGTCTATCTCGCAAAGATACTCACAGAGCTCGGGCACAGCGTAATCATAGATGCCACTGGAAACCTGAGGAGATGGAGATATCTCGCAAGGCAGTTAATCCCAGGGTATGGAGAGATTTATCTCAAGTGTCCGATAGACCTCTGCATGGAGAGGGAGAGGCGCAGGTTTGAGACCCATGGTGCACCAAAGGACATCTATAAGAAAGGCGTTGCTGGCTGGCCTGTTCCAGGCATGGCAGCGCCGTATGAGGAACCCATTAACCCCGAAATTGAGATAGAGGTGGATAAGATAGAGGTTGAAGAGGCAGTTAAACACATCGATAGGCTCATAAAAAGTCAAAAATCAAAATTATAGTTTCGTGCCCGTTGGCGTAACGCGTTACGAGTTACGGCTTTCAATAATTTTGCATTTTGAATTTCCATGAAGAACTTATTTCTTTATAACGCTCATCATGTCCCATATAGGAAGGAATATCCCCAGAGCCAAAAACAGTATTACGCCTGCAAGGAAAAGCAGCAGAACTGGCTCAATGGTAGTTGAGAGGTTTCTTATTGCATACTCGACCTCAAGATCGTAATAGTCAGAGACCTTTGTAAGCATGCTGTCAAGGGTACCTGTCTCCTCTCCAACAGCAACCATGTGAACGACCATAGGCGGGAATATCTTTGTGCTTGCCATAGGCACGGCTAACCCTTTACCCTCGCGCACATTCTCTTTAATAACCTCAACTGCCCTTGCGATAAGGACATTTCCGATGGTCCCTGAGACTATATCGAGCGTATGAATCATTGGTATGCCGCTCCTGAACAGGGTTGAGAAAATTCTTGTAAACCTTGACATAACTGTCTTCTCAATAATAGATCCGATTATCGGAATCTTGAGCTTCAGCTTATCCCAGTTCCATCGACCTGATGGTGTTTTTATATATCCCTTTATCGCAAAGATGATACCCGCAGCAGAACCTATAAGGAGGGGCCAGTAGATTGTTATTGCCTTATTTAGAGATATAAGCATCCTTGTTGGGAGCGGGAGCTCAACCCTTGCAGACTGATACAGTAATGCGAATTTCGGGACCACAAAAGTCGTTAGCACAAAAAAGGCAATCGTTATGCTGACCATCACAATAATAGGATATCTTACTGCTGCCTTTATCCTCGCCTTTGTAGATGCCTCATGCTCTAAAAGAGATGCTAACCTCTCAAGAATTTCGTCAAGGACTCCACCTTCCTCTCCCACCCTTATCATACCCACATACAACGCTGAGAATATATCCGGAAATTTTGCAAGGGCCTGAGAAAATGAACTCCCCCCTTCCACATCCTTCCTTATCTCTTCTATAGCTTCCCTCAGTTTTATGCTCTTTGTCTGGTTTGCGAGCGTATCAAGAGTCCTGACAAAAGATATGCCTGATGTAACAAGTGTCGAGAGCTGGCGGCTGAAGACAATCAGATCCTCAGACGTCACCTTACCAAAAAGCTCAAAGCCTGTGACTGTCTTACTTTTCCCTTCTTCTATCTTTACAGGTATATATCCCTTTGAAAAGAGCTGTTCTGCAACAGCCTCACGGGTAGGACCATCGATAACACCCGTTATTAGCTCTCCGTTCTGGCTCCTGACTTTATAGCTATATGTAGGCACCGCTATTCTGTCTCCTGCGTTACCCTCATTACCTCTTCAAGCGTTGTAATGCCTTTCAATGCCTTGATAAGACCCTCTTCACGCATGGTTCTGAATCCTTCTTTAAGAGCCTGTGCTTTAATCTCACTGGCGTTTGCCTTCTGAATTATCAGTCTCCTTATACCTTCTGTAATTAACAAGAGTTCAAAAAGCCCTTCTCTTCCAAGATATCCAGTGAACCTGCACTCATGGCATCCTCTTCCCCTGACAAGGCCGACATCACCCTTTATGCCTATCTCTCCAAGTATATCATGGGAACCCTTGTATCCTTCCTTACAGTGAGGACAGACCTTTCTAATAAGCCTCTGGGAAAGAACCCCTATGAGAGATGATGTTATCAGAAATGGCTCGACCCCCATGTCTATCAACCTCGCAACAGCGCCAACCGCCTCGTTTGTATGTAAGGTGCTGAGGACAAGATGCCCTGTAAGCGCTGCATGTATGGCTATAGAGGCGGTTTCAACGTCTCTTATTTCACCGACCATTATTATGTCAGGGTCCTGTCTCAATATAGACCTCAGGCCCTTTGCAAATGTAAGTCCTGCCTTTGGGTTGACCTGGACCTGATTTATAAGCTTGAGATTATATTCGATCGGGTCTTCGATCGTGATTACATTCTTCTCTATACTGCTTATGCTTTTCAGCGATGAATAAAGGGTTGTTGTCTTACCGCTTCCAGTCGGGCCTGTCGTAAGCATGAACCCATAGGGCCTCTTTATGAGCTTCACAAATACATTCAGGGTGTCTTCTGAAAACCCCAGCTCTGTCAATGGTGGAAGCCCGACTGTCTTCTCAAGGAGCCGCATGACAACCTTCTCGCCGTAAAGGGTTGGAAGTGTGGATGTCCTTATATCGAGCTTTTTGTCCTTAACATTTATTGGAAATCTTCCGTCCTGAGGTATTCTTTTCTCCGCAATATCCATACCGGATAGGATCTTAATTCTCGAGACTATACCTGGATGTAGATGTCTTGGTGGTGTCATAACCTCACGGAGGACACCGTCAATCCTGTATCTTATCCTCAGGGCATCTGCCTCTGGTTCTACGTGGATGTCGCTTGCCCTGTCCCTCACTGCCTGGGTTATCATCAGGTTAATAAGCTTTACAACAGGCGTGTCATCTGCCGTTGACTCAACTGTTGTTGTCTTTTCTGCTTCAGAGAGATAGTCTACCTCACCGATGTCTTTAATAATCTCTTCCATCGCCTCTGTACCCCTGTAGTACTTGTCATATGCCTTAAGCAGTTCCTTCTCTGTTATAACAACAGGACCTGCCGGAAGTCTTGTGTATCTCTTTATCTCGTCTATAGCAAAGACATCAAGGGGGTCTGCCATTGCTATGGTCAGTTCTCCGTCCTTGATTGCTATTGGAAGGACCCTGTGTTTCCTCGCGAGGCTCTCAGGAACCATCTTGACAGTCTCAGGGTCAATATTAATATCTTTAAGTTTGATGAATGGTATCTCAAGTTGTCTGCCAAGGACCTCCGCCATTTTTTCTTCGGTAATAAAGCCCAGGTTGACCAGAACCTCTCCGAGCCTCTTGCCAAGTCTTCGCTGCTCCTGCAGAGCCTTATCGCGCTGCTCTTTTGTTATTGCGCCTCCCTCGATAAGCATCTCTCCAAGGAACCTTTTCTTTAGTGGCATACCTACACCTTGAGGGAACCAAGTCCAAGCAGATCAAACATAATAAAAAACCTGAAGTCATCAGGTTTCTTCACAAAGGTCATGGTTAATCCCCAGCACTGCCTTGTATACCTTGCTCTCAGTGTAATGTCCCTCACTCCTCCTCCTTTAGCATCATACCAGAGTCTGCTTTCTATAGACAAGGTCTTGAGGGGCCTGAATTCCACACCAGCATCATAAGACATTATCTTGCTGTCCCGCTGATACCTTTCACCAAAGGAAAACGTTACTTCATAAGCCTTCAACCTGAACTCAGAATTCACACTCTGCAGCTCTCCTTTATGGACATCATACGCTGCATTGGCCCTGAAATAAATGGGTCTCTGGAGTGTTGCCTCTATCGTAAATGGGAGAAACGGCCTGTCTCCTTTGTAAGAATCAAATGCCTGGGTGAGCCTCATGGCCAGGAATTCCCCTTCTCTATCAAGAAGGCGGTTAAGGATTGAGAGCTTGACCGTCGATGTCTTTGTAAACAGGTCGGTCGAATCGAATAAGGGCAGGTTGCTCTCTGTTAACGGGATAAAGGTATAGCCTATGGATGGTTCGATTATATGGGTAACGGTGCTATAATTCTTTAACAACCTCATGCTTGCTGATACATTATAGTCAAAGGTCTCTCTGTGCGGTGAACTGCCAAAATCATTCCCCCTGTGCAGAAGATACGCTGTCTCCCTCAAACCCAGACTCTGGAAGAATATTATGCTGTCGCCAGAGGAGTGTGATATTTTCGGGTATATATCGAACCTCTGGCCATACACCCCTTTATCCCTCCAGAAATTTGATGCTGCCGATGAAAGGGAAAATACTACCGGGCCAATCCTGGAGGGATTAACCACAAAACCTGCCTCAGGCAGCCTCTGAGGTGTTGTTGAAGCATCTGTGCCCTCTTTCAGGTCAATTAGATACTGCGACATAAGATAAAGGCGGGAATTATTGAGCGGGAAAGAGACCTCGCCTGTTGACTCAAGGAACCTCTTCGTCCTCTCATCACGATCCCGGCTATATTCCCGGTAAAAGTCCCTCTCATTAAGGAGGTTCAGATTCAGGTAAGCAGATGGGCCATTCTCCTTCCTCTGTTCATGAAGAGAGCGCAGCTCATAGAAGTCCTTATTCAGCCAGTTGTCACGGAGGTGATAAAGCCAGAGATTACCCCTGACGTTTTCCTTCTCTATATACCTGTATTCTACTCCTTCTCCAGCCCCCCTTTTACTGTATACATCAAGGACAAATGTGGCATCCCTGTTTTCAGCAATAGCCCAGAAGAATGCTGGGCCGAAATGAAAACCCTTTGTCTTACTGTAACCAATTACAGGCATGAGAAAACCTGTTTTCCTTTCAGTATGTACCGGGGCCCAGAGATAAGGCGTGTATAAGACTGGAAGCCCTTTAATCTGAAATGTGACGTCTTTTGCCTTAAGTCTATCTCCAAGGACAACATCAACATCCCTTCCCTTAAAACACCATGCTGGGAGAGGCGCATCGCATGTTGTGAATGAAGCCCTTATTAGAAAATATTCCTTTTCTCCTTTTTTCTCTATCTCTGTGCCTGAAATATGGTAATTATCTCTCTTCGTAAAAATCTCTGCGTCGTAAAGTCTTCCCTTTTTTGTATCAAGATTGAGCTCTGCCCTCTTTGCCTTTATGAAAACTTCCAGGTCGTTATACCTGACATCTCCCTCAGCAACAACATCAGATGTCTTTTCATTGTATCTCATCTCAATCGCCTCTATGACTGCATCACCCCTCTGGACCCTTACAGAACCCTTTGCTGTATATATCGACGTCTCTTTTTCGTATTCCAGGAAATCTGATGTTATGTGTGTTGGTAGCTCCTCGGCAAAACAGTGAACAGTGAACAGTAAACAGTAAACAGTAAACAGTAAAAAAATAAGAATTAGCAAATGGTATCCGATTTTTTTTGACTGATGACTGATGGCTGATGGCTGATGACTGTTTTTAATCACTCCCTCAGCCTCGCAAGGACACCCTTCTGGCCAAGTACTTCCTTTGCCTCGCCAATAGTGTAGAAAGAGCCTGTTATGACAATGAGGTCTCCCTTTCTGTAAAGTCCTCGTGCCATCGAGATAGCATCTGCAACACTCCCTGCTGTTCTTGAAGAAAAACCAAGGGACAAAGCGTGCTCAGAAAGGACGCGAGGTGTTGCGGCCCTTCCATAGGCAGGCGCTGTCAATATTATCTCAGAGGCCACAGGCAGCACTGGCTCCATTATCCCCTTTATGTCCTTATCACCCATGATACCGAGGATGAGGATTATCCTTTTATATCTATGAAGGAAAATTTTTCTGAGCGCGACAGCAAATGCCCTTGAAGCAGCAGGGTTATGGGCACCATCAACCAATATTGGTGGATTATCTCCGACAATCTCAAGCCTCCCTGGCCATCTCGTATCTCCAAGGCCATTTCTGATGGCGTGATGCGTGATGCGTGATGCGTGATGCGAAGATTTTTTAGAAACAATTTCAATTGTTTTCAAAGCAACAGATGCATTCTCCAACTGATGCCCGCCGATAAGGGACACATGGAGGTTTTCAAATCTCTTATCGCCAGAATAATCAAAAGTGATTCCATCAATATCTTCTGTTTTCATCACAGAAGAGAAATCCCTGCCATATGCAAAGACCTTAGACCCCTTCTCAACAGCCTTCGTTTCGATTACATTCATCACCTCTGGTTCCTGCGATGCTGTAACAACAGGGACCCTCTCCTTTATTATCCCCGCCTTCTCTCTTGCAATATCTGTCAGGCTGTTGCCGAGGAATTCCTTATGGTCGCAACTTACACTTGTTATAGCTGATACCTCTGGAAAAATGACATTGGTTGCGTCAAGCCTCCCGCCCATCCCTGTCTCGACCACTGCCCGGTCAACGCCCTTTCTCATGAAATAAAGAAAAGCCATGGCAGTCACAAACTCAAAGAATGTTGGAGAGAAATCCTCCATTCTCACAACTATATCCCTGATTTCAGATGTAAGCTCAATGACCTCCTGCTCTGCGATCTCCTCGCCGTTGACCCTTATCCTTTCAGTGAAACTCACAATATGAGGTGAGGTGAAGAGGCCGACCTTATATCCAGCCATCTTAAGGATGGAAGCAATCATTACAGATGTTGAGCCTTTGCCGTTTGTTCCTGCTATGTGGATGGATGGAAACGAATTCTGTGGTTTGCCGAGAGCAGAAAGGAGTCTCATCGGGTTATCAAGGCCGAGCTTGATACCGTGTTTCTGGAGACTATAGAGGTAATTAATTGCATCGGTATAGCCCATAATTAAATTCAAAATGCAAAGATGAATTGTTTAATGATTTAAAAGTTCAAAGGGTTAAAGGTTAGTGAGCCTCGCTATTAAACAAATTTTCATATCAGGTGTCCTATCAACCTCGCAAGTGTTTCTTTCAGATCTTTCCTGTCAACAACCATATCTATCAGCCCGTGTTCAAGGAGGAACTCAGCCCTCTGAAAATTCTCTGGCAGTTGTTGTTTTATTGTCTGCTCGATAACACGGGGGCCTGCGAAACCTATGAGACTCTTCGGTTCAGCAATTATTATATCTCCAAGCATAGCAAAACTTGCGGTAACACCTCCGAATGTTGGGTCTGCGAGGATTGATATATATGGGATCCCATTATCCTTCAATTTCCCTATCGCTGCAGAGACCTTCGCCATCTGTATAAGAGAAAAAATTCCCTCCTGCATTCTTGCGCCGCCAGATGATGGAACAATTATAAGCGGCACCTTCTTCTCGAGTGCTATCTCTGCAGCCCTCGCTACTTTTTCCCCCACAGCAGAGCCCATGCTGCCTCCCATGAATGAGAAGTCCATTATAACAAGGACGACCGCATATCCATTTATAAGGGCTTCACCTGAGATTACAGCCTCTTTAAGACCGCTCTTCTTCTGATTCTCTTTTATCCTCTCGCGGTAAGATATAGAATCCCTGAAATCCAGGGGGTCTCCAGAGGTTATGCCTGCATCAATCTCTGTAAAGCTCCCCTCATCTGCAAGAAGCTTTATTCTCTCTTTTGCGCTTATCCTGAAATGGTAGTTGCATTTCGGACATACCTTCAGGTTTTTGTCTATCTCTTTTTTGTAAACAATCTCCTTGCAGCTCTCGCATTTCATCCAGAGCCCTTCAGGGATCTTGACCTTCTTTTCTTCCCTTGCCTCTTTTGTCCTTTTGAACCAAGCCATGATTTAGTAGTTAGTCGTTAGCAGTTAGTAGTCAGTAGTCAGAGAATTTATTAATTAATCCCTTAACTACTAACTACTTGCTACTAACTACTTTTCTTGATTGCCCTCCTAAGTTCTAAGATAAATCTCTTCAAATCCTCCATCGGCTCATAGAGTCTCTTCACAATAGCACTCCCGATTATCACACCATCTGCCAGACTGGCTACATAAGCAGCTTCTTCGGGTGTTGAGACTCCAAAGCCCACTGCTATTGGCTTCTTTGTAATCTCCTTTATTTTTGTGACTAAGGATTTCATAGTCTCGTCACGCAGGAGTCTGGCACCAGTTATGCCTGTAATGGAGACATAATATATAAAACCCCTTGAAGACCTTGCCGCCTTTTTTATCCTGTCCTCTGTTGATGTCGGCGCAAGTAAAAAGATTGTACCGAGGTCTACCTCCTTTGAAAGCCTTATGAGATTCTCTGCCTCATCTGGTGGAAGGTCTGGTATTATCACACCATCCACACCTGCCTCAGCAGCATCCCTCACAAAATTTTCTTCTCCATATTTAAAGACAGGGTTGTAGTATGTCATGAGGACTATCGGAATCCCGGTGCTTCCCCTGAGGGTTTTGACAAAGGATATAACGCTCCTTAATGTAACGCCCTCTTTTAATGCCCTCTCTGCTGCACGCTGTATAGTTGGGCCATCTGCAAGCGGGTCTGTGAATGGCACGCCAAGCTCGACAATATCAGCGCCGCATCCCTCAAGCATGAGCACAATGTCCTTTGTCCTCTCAAGGCTCGGATCCCCTGCCATGATATAGGGGATGAAGGCTTTTTTGTTTTGGGCCTTTAATTTTTTAAATGTTTCTTCAATCCTGTTCATATTAAACCTTTATTACTGAATTTAACCCCGAAAAATAGACATAGAGCCACAAAATATAGTAAACCCCACACCAAAAGTTT
>DYHX01000090.1 GCA_020723925.1 Nitrospira japonica
ACACCCTCTTTTTTTATACTTCAAGATTTTACACAGAAAAGTTTACGCTACCTTTAAAAAGACTGTTCTTGATATAAAAGAACAAACCGAAAAGAATTATATTACGAGCATGCTCACTAAACACAGAGGGAATGTTACCCACGCATCAAGGGAAGCAGGGATGGACAGGGGAAGCTTCCAGCGACTGATGAGAAAATATTCCATCCGCTCCAAATCCTTCAGAGGATAACCTGCCGCATGCGGCAGAAGTGCCGCAATAAAACAGTAGAGAATAGTAAGTAGTAAGTAACAAGAAAAAGATAAAGATAAAGAAAACAGCCTGCTATCTGTTAATAAAACTGCGACTTCGCTGCCGCACATAAGGATGTCACTCCACAAAATATCTTTCCCCTCCATTCAACTAACTACTTAAATTCTAACGAAAATTTATTATTTTCATTGTCATTAAGAATATGGCACGGGGTTTGCTATTAATTGAAAAGGGAGTAACCCGTGTGAGCCTTTGGCTAACAAAGGGGATGAAAATGGTATTCAGGACAGCGGGACAGTTGTCCTGCAGGTATTTTGAAACGAAATGTGAAAGGAGGAGGTAAAATTTATGCAGATAACACGGAGAGGTTTTCTTAAAGGCTCGGCTGCAGGAGTAGCAGCCATTGGGATTAGCGGAAATAAAGGCATCTTTGAGTCAATTGTGCCAGAGGCGCACTCTGCCCAGACCAAGAGTGAAACTTATGTGAACAGCACCTGTCGGGAATGTCCTGGACGGTGTGGTATTCGTGTAAGGGTGGTAAACGGCAGGGCGGTAAAGATTGAAGGTAACCCCTTGTCACCAATCAACTACTACATTGACGGACCTTATGCTGGAGAGGGTGGACTTTGTCCCAAGGGCTCAGGTGCTATATGGCAGCTTTATGACCCCGACCGGGTGAAGTCTCCGATGAAACGCACCAATCCGGTTAAAGGGATTGATGTTGACCCGAAGTTTGTGCCGGTGACATGGGATGAGGCGTTAAATGATATTGCCGGGCGACTGAAAAGAATGCGTGCTGAAGGTAAAGCAAAGACCTTGCTCACAACATATGGTCGGGGGATGGGTCCGACTGATGCTGGGGCGCTAAAGGCTTTCATCCAGCTTTACGGCTCACCGAATCAGATTGGCCACGGAACGATCTGTGCAGAAGGGTCAAAAAAAGGGAAGGAGTACACCGATGGAGTTAAGACTTACAGCGTCTACGACTACGGCAATACAAATTATCTTCTCATTTTTGGTGCAAACTTCTTAGAATCCTTCCGACCGTTAAGTCTGAGTCTTCGTTCCTATGGGTATATGCGTCGGGGGAGAGGACACAGGACAAAGATTGTCTATTTTGATACCCGCCCTTCAGTGACCGGCTCAAAGGCTGACGAATCCTACATGGTAAGACCTGCCTCAGATGGAGCGATTGCTCTGGGAATGGCACATACCATACTCACAGAGAGCCTCTGGAACAGGAAGTTTGTTGGCGATTTTGTTGACGGAAAGAACCGATTTGTAACTGGAGCAGTCCTTGACCCCAAGGTCTTCGAAGAGAACTGGACCCACGGGTTAATCCAGTGGTGGAATATGATTCTTAAAGACTTTTCACCTGAGACAGCAGAAAAGATTTCAGGTGTTCCAGCCGGGGATATCAAGAGAATTGCTCGGGAATTTGCTACTTCTGGACCAGCAATTGCGCTTTTCGAACGCGGGGCAACCTGTTATCAAACTGGTACTTATAACGCAATGGCTATCCATTCCCTGAACGCATTGGTCGGCTCATTATATGCTAAGGGTGGTATCAGTGAAATCCAGGAGAGTACACCTTTTGGTTCCTGGCCAGCAAAGGTAGAAGAGTATATGGATGAAGTAGCCCTTGCTACGTGGGAAATAAAAAAGGAAATTGACCCCAAGACCGGTAAGGAGAAGGTGGAGATCAAAGAAAAAGAGAAAAAATTTCCGAAATTTCAGGATATGGCTGATACCCAGATTAAAGGAGACCCTTATAAAGCGAGTATGCTTTTTGTTTGGATGACCAATCCCTTCTTTAGTCCGGCAAACCCTCAGAGATTCTGGGAGGCTTTCAAGGACACCTTCATCGTCACTTTCACTTCCTGGGTCGACGATACCTCAATTTATGCTGATTACATCCTCCCTGACCCACCATCTCTGGAGAGTCTCTGGGCAGCACCGGTTTATCCTTCCGTAGGATATCCCTGTGCGGCTCTGATACAGCCGGTTATTTCACCGCTCTTTGATACAAAATCTTTCTTTGATGTCCTCGCTGAACTGGGTAAAAGAATAGGTGGAAGGATGTCAGAGTATTACAAAAAACTTGGTTCACTGGAGAATGTGCTTTCGGCAATGATTAGCGGAGAAAAGATTGGCTCTACCCTTGCCGAATGGAAGGCCAGGGGTGTCTGGTATAAGAAAGGACCATTGTTCCCATTCCTTTATCATGATGGCAAGTTTTACGACCAGAAAGAGAATAAAATAGCCTCTGCAGAGACAGTGAAAGAGAAAGTCTTTAAGACCCCTTCCGGCAAGTTTGAGTTCCGTTCCGGGAACAAGGAGGCAAAGATCAAAGAAAAGGTGGCCAAGGAGTTAGAAAAAAAGGGAATTAAAGACCCGAAGGTGATCGAAGCCAAACAAAAAGAAGAAATAACAAAGAAAGAAAAGGACCTTTATCCGCAGTATAAGGAGCCTGAATGGGTTGGAGGACCCGGGTTTGACCTCTTTTTAAATACAGCAAAACTCGTCCACCATAGCGAAGGACGGAGTGCCAATCACCCGATTCTCCAGGAGTCGTTTGACATCCTGAACAACCGTGGCTGGGGGACCAATTGCTGGATACATCCGAAGACTGCCCAACAGCGGGGCATCAAGGATGGCGATGGAGTCTTTGTAGAATCACCAATCGGAAAGATTAAGGCAAAGGCATTGATTAACCCAGGCTGCCATCCGCAGGTAGTAGTGGTACCCTTTGGTCACGGGCATAAGAAGGCTGGAGCGGCAGGTTACGGGAGATACACAATGATTGGTGCTAATCCGAACGAGATTATCAAAAACCTCTCTGACCCTGACTCAGGTCTACAGTCCTACTATCAGACCATGGTGAAGGTCTATAAGGCCTGAAACTGAGAGGCAGAAAGATAGGATTAGAGAGGTGGAAAAAGTTCTAAAAATCTTATATGACTGATGGAGGTAAAAATGGCTAAATGGGCAATGGTAATTGATTTAGAGAGATGTACGGGGTGTAACTCCTGTGCCATAGCCTGTAAGTATGAGAATTCTGTACCGATCGGGATGTTCTGGCGGAGGCTGGTCAGTTTTACTACAGGTGAGTACCCAAATATAAGACATGAGGTCATACCACGACCGTGTATGATGTGTGAGAATGCGCCATGTGCGAGGGTATGTCCCACAGGGGCAACCTATTATGCCGGCGATGGCACAGTCCAGATGAATTATGACAAGTGTATCGGCTGTAAGTACTGTATGATAGCGTGTCCATATGGAGCAAGGCAGTATAATTTCAAAAAACAGGAAGAAAAACCATATCACAACCCTGATGTCTTAGGAAGGGAAAAGGGTGTTGTTGAGAAATGCACCTTCTGCTACCACCGCATAGCAAAGGGTGAGTATAAAGAAAAGGGACACCGTATGACTGCATGCGCTCAGATATGTCCCGCAGGCACAACTGTCTTTGGAGACCTTGATGACCCTAAAAGTCTCGTCTCAAGGCTTATTCGCGACAGGAGGGCGGTGCAGATAAGGGCGGATTTAGGGACAAAACCACGGGTGTATTACCTTAAATAAGGGGGTGAAAAAGTTATGATGGATATATTTAAGTATAATTTAAATGATTTTATGCCGCTATGGGATATAAGGGTTGCTATTGACCAGTTCCTCGGCGCCCTTGGTGCGGGTGCGTTTCTCGCGGCTATATATGTCAGCCACTACCACAAAAGGGAATCCAAGATAGGGGCATTCATAGCCCCTGTTGCAGCCGCCCTGGGCCTGTTGTTAGTCATGACAGAGTTAGGGAAGCCCTTTAGGGCAATCTATGCGGTCCTGGGCAATCCAACATCGATACTGAACTGGGGCACGTGGATACAGGGCATCTTCATTCCTGTCGCCTTTCTCTATGCCATTACCATCACTGTGGGAGGTAAGGAAAGGCTGGCAAAGACATTGGGTATCGTAGGTGCGTTTGTTGCTGTGCTTGTCGCATCATATCACGGTCTGTTAATGAGCGTTATTCCAGCAAGACCAATCTGGAATAGCGCCCATATTCCGCCGCTCTCCCTGATATACGCATTAACAACAGGTATCGCAGCTTATCTTATCCTCCTGAGCATAGTTGAAAAAAGAGACCCGGACGCTGAGGATACAAAGAAATCCCTTACTCATATATGGATATGGTTGTTGTTTGCACAGCTTGTGATGGGTGTTGCATTCATGCTCAATTCATATTGGGCGGGATCCGATGTATTAAGGCAGTTTAAAATAGTTGTTGGAAGCCCCATATTCTGGGTAGGGGTAGTGATTCTGGGGATGATACTGCCAATCCTGATACTTTTGAGTAAGAAACCTGTATCACTAATACTTACCGCCTCACTCGTACTCATCGGAGGGCTGGCTTTCCGCTATGTGCTTCTGGATGCTGGATTTGCCTCGATAGTCTATAACATATCTGTTGATTTCTTTCCATGATTGAGAGATACAGAGCAGAGGGGATTTTAATCCCCTCTGCTTATATTATTAGGATCCTGATATGTTATTGACAGGACAGGGTATTGCAGAGTTAAGAGGCAGGTTTTATGGGCTCCTTGCCCTCGCATTTCGTTACCCTAATAAAGATATACTTGAGGAATTAAAGGATGCTAAATCCTTCTGCATCCTTGATGAGATAACAGGGCTTTACTGGGGGGCACCTGAACTATCCGCGAACATCAATAAAATTAAGTCCCTCATCGCCTCTATAGAGAATCCTGAAGACCTCCAGGTGGAATATAGCCGTTTATTTGTTGGTCCGTTTCACCTGCCTGCACCACCCTATGAGTCTGTCTACCGTGAGGGGTCAAAAGGGTGGCTTATGGGTGATTCAACGATTGCGGTGTTGCAAAAATATACAGATGCAGGCATTTCTGTTTCAGAGGATTTTAAGGACCTCCCGGACCATATAATGGTTGAACTCGAATTTATGTCGTATCTCTGTGAAAAGGAATACAGGTGCTGGTTGGAGAACAGAGATAGAGAAGTCAAACACTACCTTGAAAAACAGGGGGAATTCCTTGAGAGACATCTTAACACCTGGGTTCCTCTATTCTCAAAAAATATCATAGAGGCAGGCGGCCATGACCTCTATATGACATCTGCGTTTCTGTTGAATGATTTTATAAGCCTTGATATGAACAAGGTAAAGACATCGCTGATAATGTTAAATGGATAGCGAGCGTATTCCCCGCCCTGAAGCTTCGGGACGGGGTTTAGCGAGCGAATATAAAAATAATAATTCCTTGCATTAAGATTCCCTGCAGCAAGCTGCAGGGAATCTTCAATGAAGGGGCGGAGGATGTTTAAATCAACTATAGTCGCAATCTGTGGATGCAGTGGCAAAATTGCTGGTAGGCTTGATCTTGAATCAATCAGGGATTTTCTTAGCATCCATGGGGTAAAATCCTTTCTCTGTGAAAACCTCTGTGATGACACTTTTGAGGAGGTAAGCAAGCTACTGAAAGAAGGCGGGTTTGATTCTGTGGTCTTTGGTGCATGCCGTGATGTGGATGAGGTGAGCCTTCAGGAATCGATGAAAAAGATGGGGCTTGACCCATTTGGATTCAGGGTTGTTGACATCCTTCGCGAAGACTCTACAGAGAGGGCAGGGCTTATGCTTCTTGCTGCACGGGAGAGATTAGGGTTGTTTGGTGGAACAAAGGAAAAAAATCTCACCGCCTGTCTTCCCCATGCCAGAGGAGCACTCTCTCGACGGCAGTTTCTTACTATCGGCAGGATGGGCTACCGCCTTATCCCTGTTATAGAGCCTGAATCCTGTGTCAGCATAAATAGATACTGCAGGCTCTGTATCAATGCCTGCCCTCAGGGGGCTATCACCCTTAACGAGGGAAAAGAGGCGATTATCCAGAAGGATAGGTGTAATGGCTGCGGCATATGCATACCTGAATGCCCAAAGGATGCAATAAGCCATCCACTTTACACCTATGTGCAGTTAGATAAAGAACTTGAAACCCTGCTTACTGTAAGAGAGGGTCGTCCACGAATAGTAATGTTTTACTGTGATAGCAATAACACCATATTCAAGGGGAATGGTATGAACCATCTCCCCCCGGAATTCCTGCCCCTTTGTGTCCCATGTCTTGGATTCCTTGAGCCATTTTTCATCCTCAGGTCTATCGAATTCGGGGCAGATGGGGTGGTCCTCTTTTCAAACGGGTGCAAAGGCTGTAAGTATTGCTTCAATATGGTTGTGCAGGAGAGAAACATTGAGCTTATAAGAAATATCCTTGCCTACCTCAATATCGAAGAAGAAAGGGTGGGTATCTTATACCATCTGGAGGAGGGTTCCCTGAAACCACTTGAGGAGTTCTCTAAAGGGATAAACGGGCTGCCTGCGAACCCCTTTAAATGGAGAGGCGCAGAGAAATCTCAGGATTATAGCCCATACTCTTTATCTTTGAGATTACGGAAAAGAAAGGGGATTAAGGAAAATCTCCTTCTTTCTCTTCATCCATCAATACGGGTGGGTATGATAGGGCTTAAAAACCCCGAGGAGTGCACCCTCTGCGGCATCTGCGGGACATACTGCCCTACAGGTGCATTAGAGATTAAAGAAGATTTTACAAAAAAGACACTGTATTTTGACTACCAGCACTGCAGAGCCTGCGCTGAGTGTATGAGACAATGCCCAGAGAGAATCATCTCTGTGAAAAGATGCCTCGACCTCGATTCCATCGAAAAAGGCGAACGAATCCTCCTTAAAGAAGATGAACTGCTCAGGTGCAAGAGATGCGGCAGACCATTCCTTACACAGGGACACGCAAGCAAGATGAAGATGGCTGCAGGACTGACAAACAAGGGCTCAGACCTCATCACCTCCTTGTGCCTTGATTGCAGGGGCATATCAATGTTTGAATCGTTAAAACAGGACATTTCTACTTTGGCTTGACAGGGGAGAATTAATTCCTGTAACACCAAAATGATAATGTCCTAAAATACCAAAATAGAAATGTCCTATC
>DYHX01000091.1 GCA_020723925.1 Nitrospira japonica
GAGGCTGATGAATTGCCTGATTCAGCAAAGGCTGTATTAATAAACTCTCAATAGTCAAACCATACCAGTATTTAAGGATGGGTGATATCCATGAAGGCATTAATCATAAGTGCTGATAACTTTGAGGATACAGAACTCCTCGTTCCTTATTACCGTTTGAAAGAGGAAGGGGTTGAAGTAGATATTGCATCTATAAAGAAAGGCAAAATAAAGGGAAAGCACGGATATGAGGTAGAGGCTAATAAGGCATTGAAAGAAATAAATCCTGACGAATACGATATTCTTATCCTTCCCGGGGGGAAGGCACCAGAGACTATAAGGAAAGAGGAGGAAGCAATAGGGATTGCAAGACATTTCTTTGAGAAAAACAAACCTGTTTCAGCCATATGCCACGGGCCACAGACATTGATAACAGCAGGCTTATTAAAGGGCAGGCATGCTACATGTTATAAATCACTTGCTCAAGAGATGAAAGATGCTGGAGCAATTTATGAGGATAAGGAAGTGGTTGTTGATGGAAATCTTGTTACATCAAGGCAGCCGTCTGATTTGCCTGCTTTTTTGAGGGAGACAATAAAAAAAATTAAAGGGCTTAAAAAGTAGAGTACAAAATAAAAATATGGATGTGATTCAGGCAATAAAGGAGAGGCGTTCAATCAGGAGAAATATAGATGAGTTTGTAGAATTTGGAAAATACTGAAAAGGAGGTAAGGAATATGGCTTACACAGCAAAGGATTATTCAAAACTCATTGGAATGGAGGGATTCAGTGAGACATTACTGAAAAACCATTTTACCCTTTATCAAGGCTATGTGACCAATTCCAATAAACTATTGGATACCCTCGACCAGATGCTAAAAGAAGGGAAGACTGCAACACCAGAATACGCAGAACTCAAAAGAAGGCTTGGATGGGAATTCAATGGAATGAGGCTCCACGAGCTTTATTTTGAGAATCTCGGTGGGAAAAGCGGCATCGACAAAAATGGAACGCTTGCAAAAAAGTTAGCCGAGAACTTTGGCAGTTATGAGGCATGGGAAAAGGACTTTAAAGCAACCGGCGCAATTAGAGGAATTGGATGGGTTGTTCTTTATCAAGATAATATGGCCGATAGATTGATTAACTTCTGGATCAATGAGCATGATGTGTCACACCCCGCTGGTTGTGCTCCAATTTTGATCATGGATGTATTTGAACATGCCTTTATGATCGATTATGGACTTAAACGGGCTGATTACATAGAGGCGTTTTTTAAAAACACCAACTGGTCAAAAGTAGAGGCAAGATAAGATTTTTAACTTATTTTATCAACCTCCGTATATTGCCTCAGTACCTCTGGGATGACAACGCTTCCATCCTTCTGCTGGTAGTTTTCGAGGATTGCAACGAGTGTGCGACCGATTGCAAGACCAGAGCCATTAAGGGTATGAACAAACTCTGTTCCCCTCCTGCCTTCGCGCTTGAATCTAATGTTTGCCCTCCTTGCTTGAAAGTCCTCAAAGTTTGAGCAAGAAGATATTTCCCTGTATCTTCCCTGTCCGGGAAGCCATACCTCAAGGTCGTATGTCCTGGCAGATGAGAATCCGAGGTCACCTGTACAGAGGGCCATAACTCTGTATGGAAGTCCGAGTTTCTGTAAGATATCCTCTGCATCCCTTGTGAGGGATTCAAGCTCACTATAGGAATCTTCTGGCTTCACGAATTTAACAAGCTCAACCTTATTGAACTGATGCTGTCTTATGAGCCCCCTCGTATCTTTTCCATAGGAACCTGCCTCACGCCTGAAGCATGGAGTATATGCAGTGTAATATGCTGGCAGATCTTTCTCGTTCAATATCTCATCTCTGTGGATATTTGTCACAGGCACCTCTGCTGTGGGTATTAGATAAAACTCAGGGTCAGCAATTCTAAATAGTTCATATTCGAATCTTGGTAACTGGCCTGTGCCTATCATGCTCTCACGATTTACTATAATAGGAGGGAACACCTCTATATATCCCTTTGATACATTCAAATCCAGCATGAAGTTTATTAATGCCCTTTCGAGCTTTGCACCAGGACCTTTCATAAGAGCAAACCTCGCACCTGCAATCTTTGATGCCCTGTCAAAGTCAATAATCTCAAGCATCTCTGCAATGTCCCAGTGATTCAGCGGGGCAAAATCGAAATCCCTCGGCTCACCCCATCTTCTAACCTCGACATTCTCTGTCTCATCCTTTCCGATAGGAACTGACTCATGTGGAATGTTCGGAATATTCAGGAGAAATGTCCTCGCCTTTTCATCAAGCTCCCTGAGCTTTTCATCAAGCTCCTTTATCCTATCTGAGACACCCTTCATCTCGGTCAGCAGTTCTGTTACATCCTGCTTCTGCCTTTTGAGTCTTCCTATTCCCTCAGAAACTACATTCCTTTTGTTTCTCATCTCCTCTGTCTCTTTAAGAAGTGACCTTCTCTCTCCTTCTATAGCGAGAAATTCGGATAGAGAGAGGTCATAACCCCGCTTTTTAAGGGCATCTTTTACTATCTCAGCATTCGCTCTCACAAACCTTGCATCAAGCATTATTATCACTCCTTTTGGGTTATAATAAACTACTATTTACCTTTATGGAAGTCAAGAATGGATAACTCACCTACAGGCAGGATCGGAGAGCTTTTTACCCTGATAAAACCGACAGGGGAGGCTCTCTCTTTACGTATCAATGAGATAGTTAAGGCCGAAATTTTGAATATATTGCAATCCGGGTCTGTATCTTTAAAGGTAAAGGGGAACGTTATAAAGGCAGAGACAACTATCCCTATGACCAAAAGAGGAGAAGTTTTTTTGAGAGTCGTTGGTGGGGATAAAAATATAAAACTCCAGTTCCTCGGTTATGCAGATGAGAATCCTCAGGTGTCTCAGGATGAAACTAATGGCCTTCAGAACAAGATATTTAAGGCCATTTCAGAGTTCGTGGGTGCAAGGCTTAAAAGCAGCGACATAAAACTCATCGAAAATTTAGTCAAATCACTTCCAGAAAACGTTAAAGCATCGTATCCAGAATTCAAGACCTTAGAAATGTTTCTACCAAAGATCCAGGAACTCTACACCTTTCTCCCCCTCTCGTGGCAAGAGATGAAGGATGGCGAACTGATCTTTAAAAAGGGCAAAGGCAGCTACGATGAGGAAGAATCGTATTCCTGCACCATAAACCTCGACCTTGAGATGGCAGGAAAGCTTTCCATATCAGTGACGATGTACGATCAGAAGTTTTATGTATCCTTCAGGGCAGAAAATCCTGTGATGGAATCACTTCTTATCTCTGGAAAAGATGTCCTTGAAAAACAGTTTTTTGATACAGGGATGCAGCTCAGGGCTGTAAATTTCAAACATGAGCCGAAAATAGAATTCGGAAAGGCTGGCTCCACAGGCATTGATATGAGGATATAGATGCAAAGGAAACCAAAGAAGGCTGCCGCATTAAGATATGAGCATAACAAAGATTCTGCACCGAAGGTTGTTGCAAAGGGCAGTGGAAAGGTGGCTGAAAGGATTATAGAGATTGCAAAGGAGTACAATATCCCACTGAAAGAAGATAAACAGATTGTAGAGGTTTTAGCATCTCTGGACCTGTATCAAGAGATACCACCTGCACTTTACAGGGCAGTAGCCGAGATTCTCGCATTTGTATATAGGTTAAATACCAGATACAGAAATGAATATCCTCAAAAAAATATATAAAGCCCTCTATCATGCATTTGGCCCTCAGCACTGGTGGCCGGGGGATACGCCATTTGAGATTGCTGTTGGTGCAATCCTCACCCAGAACACAAACTGGGGGAATGTGGAGAAGGCGATAAATAATCTCAAAAAAGAAAAGGCCCTCAATGCTAAGACAATCCGTGAGATGCCTGTTAACAGGCTTGCGGCGTTAATAAGGCCGGCAGGATATTTCAATATAAAGGTTAAAAGGCTAAAGGCATTCATTGATTTCCTGATGAATGATTATAACGGGAGTATGAGTAAGATGAAGAACGAGGATATGTATACCCTCAGAAAGAAACTCCTTTCTGTCAATGGCATTGGCCATGAGACAGCGGATTCAATACTGCTTTATGCCCTTGATAAGCCAATCTTTGTTATTGATGCGTATACAAAGCGGGTTCTATCAAGGCATGGAATCATGGACCACGATAAATCCTATGAAAGATTCCATGAGCTATTTCATTCAACATTGAAAAAAGATGTCCATATGTTTAATGAATATCATGCTCTTTTCGTGAGGCTCGGCAAGGTTTACTGCAAAACAAGGCCTTTGTGCGAAAAATGCCCGCTGGAGAGGATCTAATACAAACGTAAGAAGTCAAGTTAATGCGTTTGTAAAAATACTCGCAGGCATAGTTGAGGAACGGTCGTTAATGGAGCGGGCGACGGGATTCGAACCCGCGACCTTCAGCTTGGGAAGCTGACACTCTACCACTGAGTTACGCCCGCATGGTGTGCCCTATTTTATAAAAAAATGTCAATATACGCAAGAATCCCCCAAAAGACTGTATATCTTGAACCCTCGAATCCTTGAATCCTCGAACCCTACTTTACAATATCTCTAATAGGTGATTATAATTAATATATGAAAAAGAAATTTATTATCGGAACAATTGTATTATTGTCAGTATTCCTCCTCGGTGGGATTTCATTCTACATGCTTGGCAAGATAACAGCTCCATCGAGGACCCATCTGCCGTTTACACCAAGGGTGCCGAGCCAGATAATAGAGACAAGCAAGGCATTCTCTGAGATTGTAAGCTCAGTTTCCCCTGCAGTTGTCAATATCTCAACAACAAAGGTTGTAAAGCGCGATGCACCCCCATTCCTGGAGGATCCCTTCTTTGACTTTTTTAATCCGTTCCGTGAATTTGGTCTGCCAAAGAAATGGAAGGAGCAGAGTCTCGGTTCAGGCGTTATTGTTTCGGCTGACGGTTATATCGTTACCAACAATCATGTTGTTGAGCAGGCAGATGAAATTAGAGTCATCCTTTTTGACAAAAGGAGTTTCAGGGGTAAGGTTGTTGGTGCTGATCCAAAGACAGATATTGCAATAGTAAAGATTGATGCTAAAGCCCTCCCTACAGCACAATGGGGCGATTCGGACAAGCTGCAGGTTGGTGAGTTTGTCCTTACCATTGGCAACCCCTTCGGCTTAAGTCATACAGTCACAATGGGTATTATAAGTGCTGTAGGAAGGGCTAACGTCGGTATCGCAGATTATGAGGACTTTATACAGACCGATGCTGCTATAAACCCGGGTAATTCTGGTGGTCCACTGGTAAATATAAAAGGTGAACTGATAGGGATAAATACAGCCATATTTTCGAAGAGCGGCGGCTATCAGGGCATAGGCTTTGCAGTCCCGAGTAATATGGTGCGCCTTGTGATGGACCAGCTTGTAAAACAGGGGAAGGTTACAAGAGGCTGGCTCGGAGTTACGATACAGGAGCTTACGCCTGAGATCTCTCAGAAATTTGGCCTCAAGAACTCCAAGGGTGCGCTTGTCGGGGATATTGCAAAAGGCAGTCCTGCTGAAAAGGCTGGCATGATGAGGGGTGATATAATCCTGAAGTTCAACGGGAAAGAGGTGAAGGACGTCGGCAGTCTCAGGAATATGGTTGCCCAGAGCAAGGTTGGCACCCAGGTATCTATCAAGATACTCAGGGGAGGCAGGGAATACAATTTAAATGCACTAATAGTTGAGCTTCCAAAGGAAATAGCAGGGGCAATGCCAGAACCATCTCCTGAAGAGGCGCAGAGGGAGGCCCTTGCTGGACTTACAGTCATGGAACTCACAAGAGAGATTGCACGCCAGTTAGGTCTCAGCAGGGATGAGAGAGGCGTGGTGGTTGTCAGGGTTGAGCCAGGAAGTGCAGCAGAGGAGTCAGGGCTCAAAAAAGGAGATGTTGTTCAGGAAATAGACAAGAAGAGGGTGACAAACCTTGATGACTTCAACAGGATTGCATCAACCATAAGGCCGAACGAGACAGTGCTGCTCTTTATTAACAGAGGCGGAAGAAAGTTCTACATAGCCCTTAAATCCTCATAATCGCATGTCAATCTAAAAAGGAGGTGAGATGATTGTTATTTATTCTAAGGATAGCTATTTTTTCAATCTTTGTACTATCAGGTTATCTTCTTGGCCTTAAATATGGGTTCTTGATTTGGGGCACTATATTTGGTGTAGCCCTTGGTGTCCTTGCCTTCCTGACAGAGGTAGTATTCAAGAAGATTTCCCTCGGCACAGTTATTGGCGGGATATTCGGCTTATCAATTGGTCTGCTCTTTGCGAACCTTCTCCTTTTCCCCCTGAGGTCAATTATTTATGAAGATTTTGGAACAGTCTCGTTTGTTTTAAATGCATTACTTGGCTATGGGGGTCTTCTTCTCGGTCTGAAGAGGGGCAAAGGACTTACCATATCAGGCATATTTAGACTGTTCCGGGGTCAGGGCGTTGAGGAAAATCTAAAGATACTGGACACAAGCGTTATAATCGATGGTCGCATTGCTGATGTATGTGAGGCTGGTTTCCTGGAAGGGGTCTTTATTCTGCCACAGTTCATACTTCAGGAGCTCCAGTATATAGCAGACTCTCCTGACTCCCTTAAGAGGGCGAGGGGGAGGAGGGGTCTTGATATCCTCCACAGAATACAGAAAATGTCCCGTATCACAGTCAGGATTGTGGATGAGGATTTTCCAAAGATCAAAGAGGTTGATGCAAAGCTCGTTGCCCTTGCAAGGGTCCTTGATGCAAAGGTGATAACAAATGATTTCAACCTCAACAAGGTAGCTGAGCTTCAGGGCGTCTCTGTGCTGAACATAAACGAGCTGGCAAACGCGCTTAAGCCAGTTGTGCTTCCTGGCGAGACAATGAAGGTCTTTGTTATTAAAGAGGGTAAGGAATATAACCAGGGGGTTGCGTATCTCGATGATGGTACAATGGTAGTAGTAGAGAATGCGAGGAAGTTTATCGGCAAAAATGTTGATGTTACAGTGACAAGTGTTCTCCAGACAACAGCAGGCAGGATGATATTCTCGAAGACAAAGGAAGACTACGAGAGGGAAGAATACAGGGCGATTAAATAGGTATGAAGTAATATTGAGTCTGCAACCTTATCACTGGATTTGGGTAGTAGTAAACCTTACTATAGATATAGGAAAGGCTGTCTCATAATTTTTATAATCGACAGATAATTAATATGGCAATCGTAAGTGCCTCAGAGATTAAGGGTTTATCCGTTTACGCCT